>JBFJOC010000071.1:0-12588 GCA_041617855.1 Woeseiaceae bacterium
CGCACCGTCGACGTCGTAGTCCCCGATCACGACGATGCGCCCGCGGCGGTTGGCGATAAGCAGCTCGACGGCCCCATCCAGGTTATCAAGCAGCCCGACCGGCGCCAGCGCCGGCAATTCGTAATCGATTTGCCGCACGCTCGTCACACCGCGCATGGCGTAAAGGCGGGCCCGCAAGGGGTCGACCCCATTGAGTGATGTCACCACAGCGGGATCCGGTTCCGGACGGCTGACGACGGGGCGTGGCCGATTCATACGCTGCCGGCAAACACGGGGTGCATACGACGCCAGAGCCGCAAGCGATCGCTGCGACGAAGTTCCACCCGAACGCCGTCCGTGAACGCAATGATGACCGAGTCGACCCGGCCTGCAGCAAGCAGAGCGTCGAGTTCCGAAAGTAACTGGTCGGGTTCCGGGACCGCGCGCGGCACGACAGCCGCGAATCCGGCTTTGCAGGCGTTCGCGCATGCCTGCAGGCTGCCCGGCCAGGCGGCAACGGCCCCGTTTGCGCTCAGCCAGATTCCCAGAGCGAGGTAATCGTCTGCGAACAGCGGAGGAACGCTGATGCCGCGATGCTCGGGTGCATAGCCGCCGCCCCACAACCATAGCGAATTGACCGGCGCCAGGCCTCGTGCGATCCGCTCGTTGTTCACCGGATGCTCGTGCAGCGCCATTTCTATCTCGCTCTGCAGCCCGCGGCTTGTGACGGCCGTGTCACCCGCCGGCAGAAAATCGTCCGGCCGGCGCCCGTGCACGACATCGGGCTCCACCGTCGCCGTAGCGAGCGGCACCGCCGCGCGCAGGTAGCCGATATTGTCGACGCCGAGAAACTCGATGGCTGACGCATCACCTAGCTTAACCTGCAGGTGACTCATCAGCGCTGCGACCTCCTCGGACGCGACGCTGCCCTCGCCGAGCGAGTGCAGGCAAAGGTGATCCAGACGCGGTTCAAGGTAGACCGGATCGGCGGCGGCCAACCAGGCCTCCGGGCATTGCCCGGTTTGCCCCCAGAATCTCAAACCTGCGACGCCGGACGTCGGCCAGTTCTGTCCGATTGCGGACAGCAGCGCGCAAAGCGAATTGCCGGCCGTACGCGATTCTCGTATTACCCCGCGCGACAGCCGCCGCTTCAGCGCAGCATCGCCCATCCGGCTGCGCAAGGCTGCAGGGACGAGGACCGTAGCCGCACGATGTGCGGGCGCTATGGATGTCGTCGCGGGCTCATTCATGCTGCGGGTTTTAGGGGGCAATGCGTTGGCAAGCGCAAGGCCGCCGTGCGGCCGTAGTACCATTGGCGCGGCAGCCACGATCGTAACGGAAACACGAAGTGAAAATCTCTCTCGAACAGCCGGGGTCTATGGTCATCCGCAGCGTGTCCGATACCGAAATCCGCATTGCAGACGAGCGTTACGCGCGCACCGTCGCTTTGACGGCAAAAACCGTGCTCGATGCCTGGACTGACAAACCGATCGCGGAACTGGCCGCCACCGATTTCGCCGACGTGCTCGCGACCGAGCCCGAGATCATCGTGCTCGGCACCGGGAAGGACAACCGCTTCGCGCCAAGGGAGCTCGTGTTCGCGCTGGCGCGCCGGGGCGTCGGTTTCGAGGTCATGGATACCCGCGCAGCAGCCCGGACGTTCAACGTATTGCTATCGGAAGGACGCCAGGTCGCAGCGGTGCTGTACATCGACTGACCGGCACGCTCAGTCCAGGATCGTGTCACCCGATATGCCGTGGCTTTCCATCATGGCCCGCAGATTCTTGAGCGCATCGAGTTGAATCTGGCGCACGCGTTCCCGCGTAACGCCGATCTCGGCGCCTATCTGCTCCAGCGTCGCACGCCGGTAGCCGTGCAGGCCGAAGCGCCGCTCGACGACGGCGCGCTGTTTGTCGCTGAGTTCACAAACCCAACGATCGACGAGCGCATTGACCGCGTCTTTCTGCGCACACCGCGACGGCTCGGCGTCGCCGCGGGCCTCGAGCCGCTCGACCGGACCGGTGTCGTCGTCCCCGCCTCCCCCACCGGCGCGTACCGTGACCCGCTGGTGCAGACCGAGCAGGCGTTCGACATCGGCGACGTCGCGGCCCAGGTAATCGGCAATCTCGGCGGAAGTGGGCGGCGCGTCCTGTTTTTGCCGTAATGATCTCGCCGCACGCAGACAGGTGTTGATGTCCTTGATGATATGTATCGGCAAGCGGACAGTACCCGACTGGTTCATGATCGCCCGCTCGATCGTCTGCCGAATCCACCAGGTCGCGTACGTCGAAAATCGGAATCCGCGCTCGGGATCGAATTTCTTCACGGCGTGAATCAGGCCCAGATTCCCTTCCTCGATCAGATCGAGGAGCGGCAGACCCCGATTGATGTATCGGCGGGCGATCTTGACGACGAGCCTCAAGTTGCTTTCGATCATTCGCTGCCGCGCGGCTTCATCGCCGCGCCGGGCACGACGGGCGAAGTATTTTTCCTCGTCGGCCGACAGCAGCGCCGACACGCCGATTTCGCTCAGGTACAGGCGGGTAGGATCGTGCGATCGCACGGCGACCGTATCGCTGCGCGAACGAGACCGACGCCGCGAGCGCGGCCTTCGTGCGTCCTCGTTCGCATCGCCTGCCCGCTTCGAAGACTCCGTTTCGTGTCCCGATTCGCGCACGGACAACTCCTGTCAGCACCAGACGCGATCCGTCGATCCCAGGTGTCAGTCGTGTTATCTCGCGGGCAGAAACTCTCGCGGGTTAACCGGCCTGCCGTTGCGCCTGATTTCGAAATGCAGTCGCGCCTTGCGTTCCGGCCCCTCACCCATCGTCGCGATTCGCTGGCCCCTTGTTATTTCTGCGCCCTCTTCGACCAGTAGCGACGCTGCGTACCCGTAGGCACTTAGGTAGGTGTCGTTATGTTTGATAATGATAAGCTTTCCGTAGCCGATCAGTCCACTGCCGGCATAGACGACGCGGCCCGCAGCGGCCGCCTGGACCGTTTGGCCTTTTTTACCATCGATTAAAATTCCGGTGCCCGGACCCGGCTTGCCGCCGAAACCGACGCTGACGCGTCCGTCGGTCGGCCATACCCAGTCTGGCGGAGGCTCCTGCGGAATGTCGGGCAGCGGCCTGCGGACCGGCGGGCGGCTGCTCGCTCCGGCCGGCGGCGACAAACCGCCGGGCGGCGTGAGCCTGATCAGCTGCCCCGGGTATATCAGCGAACCGTCACCGAGCCGGTTCCAGCGAGCCAGATCGGCCGGGTCCTTGCCGTACCGCCACGCAATCCCGAACAGAGTCTCGCCGCCGCGCACGATATGCGTCGCTGCCGGATCCGGCCAGCGCGTCGAGTTCCCCGCACAGGCCGCGAGACAGGTGCAAAGCAACACGATCCCGATGACGCAGTATGTTCGACGCGTCACGTCCGCGCTGCCCTTCGTCAATCGCGCAGCATCAGCCAGGCGATCACCGCGACCGTTATGACGACAACCGCCCAGCCGATGCCCTCGACATATCTGCGCAGCGTGCGCTCGAACCGCTTGCCGCCCAGAACGATGAGCCCGGCGACGAGGTAAAATCGGGCGCCACGCCCGATGATCGATGCGATGACGAACCCCGGCAGATTCAGCGCGGCGACGCCGGCCGCGATCGTGAACACCTTGTAGGGAATCGGCGAAAATCCGGCAACGAAAATCGCCAACAGGCCGTAGCGATCGAACCAAACCCGACTCTGCTCGTAGCCGTGCCAGTAGCGTGAGTCCTTAAGCCACGGCTCGATCAGCTCGAAGATCGCAAAGCCGATCGCGTAACCGCCGACACCACCCAGTACGGAAAACGCCGTCGCAACGCCGGCAAAGCGCCAGGCTCGCGGCCGATCGGCCATGCACATCGGCGCGAGCATGACGTCCACCGGCACGGGAAAAAACGACGACTCCGCAAAACTCAAGGCCCCGAGATAACGCTCCGCGTGTGGATGCCGCGACCACTCGAGTACGCGTTCGTACAGCGGCGCAAACAGTCTCAAGAGCGCAGTTCCACGCGCAGCAGCATGTGAGAATTGACCTTCACTGATCGCCTTATGATGCTGATAAATATAACCTGAAATCGATGCAAGATGCCGCGGGAACGCGCTGACAACATGCTAGTTGTCCCTGACCAGCGGGACGAAACTGACCGCCCCGAGACGCGCCTCCTCGAAATGCTCGTTCCGGCGCGTCACGGACAGGAGTTCCTGAAATCCCGGGGGTCCGACCGGCATCACGAGCCGGCCCCCGTTTGCGAGCTGCCCGAGCAGCTTCTCCGGCAGCTCGGTCGCCGCCGCCGTAACAATAATGCCGTCATAAGGCGCATATTTCGGCCAGCCTTCCCAGCCGTCGCCTGGACGAAACTGCACGTTGTAAATATCGAGCTCCCGCAGGCGCTGGCGGGCCCTGCGCAAGAGCTCCGGAATTCGTTCAACCGTGTAGACCTTGGCGACCAGCGGCGCCAGAACGGCCGTCTGATACCCGCAGCCGGTCCCTATCTCGAGCACCTGGCCAAGATCGCCGCCCGCGAGCAGGGCCTCGGTCATGCACGCAACGACATACGGCTGGCTGATCGTCTGTCCCAAACCGATCGGCAGCGCCGTGTCCTCGTAGGCTCGGCTTGCGAGTGCCTCATCGACGAACAGATGGCGCGGTACGTCGCGAATCCTGGCGAGCACGGCCTCCGACCGGATGCCTTGTTCGCGCAGGCGGCTGACGAGCCGCTCTCTCGTCCTCGCCGAGGTCATGCCGATCCCCCGTCTCTGGTCAGTCATGCATGAGCCAGTCGCGAACATCGACGAGCGCTTCGTGGCGCGTCAGATCCACTTTTAACGGCGTAATTGCGACCGCGCCCTGTTCGACCGCGTGGAAGTCCGTGTCGGGTCCCGCATCCTGACCCGGGCCGGCCGGGCCGACCCAATAGATCGTGCGCCCGTGCGGATCCTCAGACTTCACAACGGGTTCGGATTTGTGGCGAAAACCCAGCCGCGTCGGCACCAGGCCCGTGAGCTGCTCGTACGGCTTGTCCGGCACGTTGACGTTCAGAATGAACTCGGCGGGCAGCGACCGCCGCTTGAGGCGTTGGACGAGCTCGACGGCGACCCGACCGGCCGTGTCGAAGTGTCTGAGATTCTGGCCCACGAGCGATACCGCGATCGTCGGAAAACCGAGGAAGCGGCCCTCCATCGCTGCAGCCACGGTCCCCGAGTAAATCACGTCATCGCCGAGGTTCGCGCCGTGATTGATCCCGGAGACGACGAGGTCCGGCTCGTGCTCAAGGAAACCGGTCAACGCAAGGTGCACACAGTCTGACGGCGTACCATTAACGCTGTACCGTCGCTCGCCGGTCTTTTTCACGCGCAGCGGTGATGACAGCGTCAGCGAGTTACTCGCCGCGGAACGATTGCGGTCAGGTGCGACGACGACGACGTCCGCGACCGCTTCGAGCGCGTTCGCAAGCACGTTGATGCCGGTCGCCAGGTAACCGTCGTCATTGCTTACGAGAATTCTCATAGGGGCTTCGGAGCATGCGTTGCGCGGGCGGATTGGCTGCGGATCGCGCGCTCACTATACTGGATGTTCCGGATCTGAAATAGCCCGAGAACCGAGCCGTGAACGACGATGATGCCGAGCTGTTTCGACGCGCGATGGCGGGCGCCAAGCCGATCAAAACGGAACAACGCGCAAAAATGCCGCGGCGGAAGCCACGACCGGTCGCGAAATTCTCGCAGGCGGACCACGCACGCGTGCTGCGGGAGAGCGTGCGCGGCGAAACCGCGACGCGTCACGAACACGCAGGTCAGGCACTGCGCTACCGTCGCGACGGCGTCGGGATGCGCACGATGCGGCGACTTGCGCGTGGGCGTTTCAGCGTGCAGGGGGAAATCGACCTGCACGGCATGACGGAGGCTGAAGCGAAGCCGCGATTACAGTCCTTCATCGATGAATGCGCGCGAACCGGACGCCTGTGCATCCGGGTCGTGCACGGCAAAGGCCGGGGATCAGGGCAGCGTGGCCCCGTATTGAAGCCCGCAGTCGACCGCTGGCTGCGGCGGTGGGATCCGGTGCTCGCTTTCGTGTCGGCGCGCCAGGCCGACGGCGGTACCGGCGCGATTTACGTACTGCTGCAGCCACGTTGATGCCGCGGTAGAGCGCGTCGACTTCGCGGCGCAGCGGGCTTTATTACGCCGTCGTGGAGTCCATAACGTCGGCGATCTCCCGGATCACGGACGTCGCGAAGCCGCCCCGACGAAGGGAAAAACCAAGCCATAGCACGTCCGGCATGATTTCCCATTCGAATGCAGCGATGCGCACGCGGAGCGCACGTGTCCCGGCATCGACGCCGGCGGCTTCCAGCCCTCGAGTGTACTCGGGGAGATTTGCCGCGACGCGCTGCTCGACTTCGGCGGGCACCGCCCCGGTCCTGGGCGCACCGCGTCCCCACAGCGTCGCGCTCGGATGGATGTCCAGCCGCTGGCAGCGCGATATCAGGCCGGCATCGACGGCAGCCACCGGGAATACGCTCCCGGTACCGTCCAGATTCGCAAGATCACCGGGCAACAGGCGGTTCCAGTCGCCGCGCCGAATGCGCGCATCGAGGACCGCATTGAACATCAGCGATCGCGCAGCCGAAATGGCGAAACCGCGTCGCCGGCGGTCAACGCCTTCGCCGACGGAAAGCCGCCTTGCGAGCCGCAGATTGCCATTGTCCCGACCGAAGCGTTGCGGCCCGAAATAGTTCGGCACGCCCGACGACCGAATCCGTTCGAGGCGGGCGTGCAACTCCGCATCGTGCGCTTCTGCCGGGCCCCGCAGCGCAACGCGAAACGCGTTCCCACGATGCGCACCGCGCTTTAGCTTACGCCGATGCCGATGCTGATCCAGGATCGTTACACCGGCCGCCGCAAAATGTGCCCAGCCGACCGGCTTCGAACGGCGCACGCTGAACCATTGTCGGGTGACCGCGTGCCGGTCCTTCAAACCTGAATAACCGACGTCACCGATGCGCACGCCGGCGAACCTTGCAAGCCTCTCGGCTACCCAGCCAGTGTTCGCGCCGGTCTTTTCGATCCAGAGATAATCGTGCTCGCCGTCGCCGCTGAACGGAATATCAAGCTCTTCGACGACGCGAAAGTCCGCAGCCGACGTCCGCAGTCGAGCCGTGAAAATTGGAGGGCCAAACGCGCGACGCGCGCACACGGTATAGGCAGTCGGATCGATCAGAGCGGCGAATCGGCGGCCGGGACGACCTGGTAAAACGTCTCGTTGGGTCCGATCATGCCCAGGTCGGTACGAGCACGCTCTTCGGCGGCGTCCTGGCCATTCTTCAGATTGAGGACCTCGGCATCGAGGGCCGCATTGCGGCTGCGCAGCGCTTCGTTCTGGACGCGCTGCGCAGTCACGGCGGTGCGCAGCTTGCGCGTCTTCTTGAAGCCGTCGTCACTGAGCCACAGCTCGGCCTGCAGGCCGAGCGCCGCGGCGCCGAGGAGGACGAGCAGCACGCGCAGGTTCATTCGGTATCGCTCCCGTTTGTCGTCAAGCCAGCACCACCGAGAACGCCCGGCTGCCGGCGTAATCCGCCTCCGCGCCGAGTTCCTCCTCGATGCGCAGCAGCTGATTGTATTTTGCGACGCGGTCGGACCGTGACAGCGACCCGGTCTTGATCTGGGTAGCCCGCGTGCCGACGGCGATGTCGGCGATCGTGCTGTCCGAGGTTTCGCCCGACCGGTGCGATATCACGGCCGCATAGCCTTCGTCGCATGCCATAGTAATTGCATCAAGTGTTTCCGATAAGGTACCGATTTGGTTGGGTTTTATCAATATCGCATTCGCGATATTTTGATCTATGCCGCGGCGCAGCAGGGCCGTGTTCGTGACGAACAGGTCGTCGCCCACGAGCTGCACGCGCCCGCCAAGCCGCTCGGTCAGTAGCGCCCAGCCCTCCCAGTCGCTCTCGTCCATACCGTCTTCGATCGTGACAATCGGGTACGCATCGGCGAGGTCGGCCAGGTAGGCGCAGAATTCCGCCTTGTCGAAGGACCGGCCTTCCGACGCCAGTCGGTAGACGCCGTCCGCATAGAATTCCGAGCTGGCGACGTCGAGGCCCAAGAGTATCTCCCTGCCGACAGCGAATCCCGCTTTTTCGATCGCGGTGACGATCGTATCCAGCGCCGCCCGATTGGACGGCAGATCCGGGGCGAAGCCGCCCTCGTCGCCGACCGCGGTATTCAGACCGCCCGCACGGAGCACGCTCCTCAAGGCGTGGAATACTTCGGCACCGTAACGCAAAGCCTCGCGAAAGTTCGGCGCACCGACAGGGAGTATCATGAACTCCTGGATGTCCACGCTGTTGTCGGCGTGCGCCCCGCCGTTGATGATGTTCATCATCGGTACGGGCATCGTTGTGCTGCTCCCCAGGTGCGCGAACAGCGAGCGTTTGCTCGCTACAGCGACCGCCTTCGCAACCGCCAGCGAAATTGCAAGAAGGGCATTTGCGCCGAGCCGGCCCTTGTTGTCCGTGCCGTCGAGTTCGATCATTCGTGTATCCAGGGCTCTCTGATCGGCGCAAGCCGTGCCGATGAGCGCGTCCCGCAGCACGCCGTTAACGTTCGCGACCGCTTTTTGCACGCCCTTGCCCAGGTAGCGCGAGGGATCGCCATCACGCAGCTCGACGGCTTCCCGCGTCCCGGTCGATGCGCCTGACGGGACTGCCGCCCTCGCCATGCTTCCGTCGGCCAGAACGACATCAGCCTCGACCGTGGGATTGCCGCGCGAGTCGAGAATCTCGCGCCCGCGTATGTCGCTGATCTTGATCATTGCTGCTCCAGTCACGTCAGGGCTGATGGACATGCTTGGCGCTCCGATGGCTCATCGCGCGTCCCGCGAATTCAGGGATCGAGGTACTCGGCCTCGAGATACCCGGATTCCTTCACGCCGCTATCGATGGCAACCAGCGTCTCAAGTAACGCATGCATTTTGTCGAGCGGCCACGCGTTCGGCCCGTCGCTCAGCGCTTTTTCAGGATCCGGATGGGTTTCCATGAACAGGCCGGCCACGCCAGCCCCGGTCGCCGCCCGTGCCAGAACGGGTATGAACTCCCGCTGCCCGCCGGATGCCGAGCCCCGTCCGCCCGGCAGCTGCACCGAGTGCGTCGCGTCGAATACGACCGGGCAGCCGGTTCCGCGCAGCACCGCGAGGCTGCGCATGTCGGAGACCAGGTTGTTGTATCCGAAGGAAAACCCGCGCTCGCAGACGAGAATCGCCTCGTTGCCAGTCGACTTTGCCTTGTCCACCACGTTTTGCATTTCCCACGGCGATAGAAACTGACCTTTCTTGATGTTCACCGGCAGGCCCGCCTGCGCCGCACGCAGGATGAAATTTGTTTGCCGACAGAGAAACGCTGGTGTCTGTATGACATCGACGACCGCGGCAACCTCGTCAATCGGCGTATCTTCGTGCACGTCGGTCAGCACGGGTACGCCCAGCTGGCGCTTCACGGTATCGAGGATACGCAAGCCCTCCTCGATGCCTGGACCCCGGAAACTGCCCGCCGAGCTGCGGTTCGCCTTATCGAAGGACGATTTGTAGATGAACGGCACGCCGAGCGTTGCGCAGATTTCCCTCAGCGCGCCGGCCGTTTCCAGCGCCATCGTCTCGCTTTCGACGACGCAGGTGCCGGCGATCAGGAAAATTCGCTGATCGTTACCGGCATCGAAACCGCACAGTTTCATGCCCGCGCGATCCTGGGCAGCGTCGCCTCGCGGTGCCTGCGCGTCGCCTCGATGAAGCCTTTGAACAAGGGATGGCCGTCGCGCGGATTCGATGTGAATTCGGGATGAAACTGGGAGGCGAGAAACCATGGATGACCGGGCAGCTCGACGACCTCTACGAGGTCGTCAACCGACAGGCCGGAGAATCGCAGTCCGGCCTGCTCCAACGCGTTGCGATAGTTGTTGTTCACCTCGTAGCGGTGCCGATGGCGTTCTTCGATGGTGGTGCGCCCGTAGCTCGTTGCGGCCAGCGAGCCCTCGGCCAGCGAAATCGCCTGGGCGCCCAGTCGCATCGTGCCTCCGAGGTCCGACGCCTCGTCTCGCAGTTCGACGTCACCGGTCTGAGTCCGCCACTCGGTGATCAGCGCCACCACGGGATGGGGCGTTTCCGGTTCGAATTCGGTGCTCATCGCCCCCTCGAGCCCGGCCAGGTTGCGCGCTGCCTCGATGACGGCAACCTGCATTCCGAGGCATATACCGAGGTAGGGAATGCCGTTATCGCGAGCGCAACGCACGGCGTCGATCTTGCCCTCGATGCCCCGGTCTCCGAAGCCGCCGGGTACAACGATTCCGTCCATATCGCGCAGGCAGTCGGTGCCGTTGTCCTCGATGTCCTGCGATTCGATGTAATGGATGTTGACCCGCGTCCGCGTGTGAATACCGCCGTGCAACAATGCCTCGCTCAGCGATATGTACGAGTCCTTCAGGTCCACGTACTTGCCGACCATCGCCACGTCGACCTCTCCATCCGGATTCTCCTTCGCCGTAACGATCGCCTGCCACTCGCGCAAATCGGCCTCCGGCAGGTCCAGTGCCAGCTGGCGCGTGACTATGTCATCGAGACCCTGCTCGTGAAGCATGACAGGAATCTTGTACAGATCATCGACGTCATAGGCGGAAATCACCGCCGCTTCCGGGACGTTCGTAAACAGCGCGATCTTTTTCCGCTGTTCCGTCGGCAACGGCTGCTCCGATCGACAGACGAGGATGTCCGGCTGGATCCCGATCGAGCGCAGCTCTTTCACGGAATGCTGCGTTGGCTTGGTCTTGATCTCCGACGAGGTCGCGATGTACGGGACCAGCGTCAGGTGCACGTAGACGACCCGGTCGTGTCCCAATTCCACTCCCATCTGGCGGATCGCCTCGAGGAAAGGCAGCGACTCGATGTCTCCGACAGTGCCGCCGATTTCGACCAGGCATACGTCGGCGTCGCCTGCCCCGCGACGCACGCTGTCTTTGATCTCGTCGGTGATGTGCGGAATGACCTGGACCGTCGCTCCCAGATAGTCACCGCGGCGCTCTTTGCGAATGACGCTCTCGTAGATGCGGCCCGTCGTAAAGTTGCTGTCCCGGCCAGTGGTCGTGCGTACGAAGCGCTCGTAGTGACCGAGATCCAGGTCCGCCTCGGTGCCGTCATGGGTGACGAATACCTCACCATGTTGAAACGGGCTCATCGTTCCCGGATCGACGTTGATATACGGATCGAGCTTGATCATGCTGATCGAGAGCCCGCGTGCCTCGAGTATCGCGCCGAGACAGGCCGACGTGATGCCCTTGCCCAGCGAGGACACCACGCCGCCCGTGATGAATACATATGCTGTCATGCCTGGTTCATGTCGACTCGGTCGGAAACAACAAAGGGCTGGAGCAAAGCACCGCGGTCTCAAGTGCTTTTTTCCAACCCTTCTGGAAAGTGCCGCCGTTGGATAAAAGACGGTATTACACGTTATCAGATCGCCTGGGCGTTCACAACGAAACCGCCGGCCGAGCTTAGTCGAGTGCTGGGCGATTCCGCCAGGCCACGGCAACGCCTGGCCGGCTTACGGCATGCTCGGCCAGCCAGAGGTCGGCGACGGCGACGAGCTCACCGCCCGCATACAGCAGCGGAATACGGTCACGCATCCAGGGGACCACGCCCGCTTCCTGAAGCAGTTTCTTGAGAGTTCGTGTATGTTGCTGACCTTTAGGCTTTAATTCTTCCCCACCGGCGCGGTAGCGCAGCTCGAGTCCGGACCGGATGACCGCCTCGGACAGCCCCACTTCGGCATTGCGACAAAACACCAGCGTCCCGAGGCCGCCGCCTAAGGGGACCGGCTCCGTGCCGAGCGGCCCCGCCATGGGCGCGGCCGGTGTCGCGACTTCTGCGCCCATGAGGTAGATGCGGTCCCGATAACGGCGCGCGCGTGCGCCGGACCACGTTACGAGCGGCTGGGCGTCTTCGCGCGCAGCGACGAGGACGGTGCGAATCTGCTCGAGCTGGGCGGCGCTTGCCTGCGGTAATCCCAGGTCGCGAATGACGTACCGCAGCAGGTTGCGCTGCCGCGGGGCACTCAGACCGCCCAGCGCGGGAATACGCAGCCTGTCGCCCCTATCGGACACGCCCTGCCGATCGATCCCGGCAAGCTCCTGGAGCAGCGCTTCCGTCTCCCGAAGCCAAGCTGCGCTGCGCGCAATACGCGCCGCCGAGTCCGGCCAGCGTGCCTCGAGCCTCGGCAGCACCTCGTGCCGCAGGTAGTTCCGGTCGAGCTCTGTGTCGAGATTGCTCGGGTCGCTAACCCAGTCGAGCCCGTGGCGGCGCAGGTAGTCCCGAAGCGCGCGCTTCGGCGTGTCCAAAAGCGGTCTGATGAGGTGCCCGGCTGCGAACCTGCGCTCTTTCGCGATGCCGGCAAGGCCAGCCGGCCCGCTGCCGCGGAGGAGATTCAACAGCAGCGTCTCGGCGAGGTCATCCCGGTGATGCGCGCTGAGCAGCCAGTCGTTCGGCTCAATCAGCGTGCGCAGCGCCGCGTAGCGCGCCTCACGCGCGGCCGCCTCCGGGCC
>JBFJOC010000072.1:0-12514 GCA_041617855.1 Woeseiaceae bacterium
CCGTCGGCATGTCGATTCGCGAGGTAGAGCGCGAGCTTATTCTAAAGACGCTTGAGCACTTTGACGGTAACAAGACGCAGACGGCGGAGGCGCTCGGTATCAGCCTGAAGACGCTTTACAATCGTCTGAATGAATACGAAGCGACGGAATAATTGGTTTCATGGTTTCCCTGGATGACAAGGAAGCGGCTGCGATACGCGAAGACGTGCACACGATCAATAACGCATTGAACGTCGTCTCGATGCAGGGCGAGCTGGTCAAGGTGTTGGCGAGCGACAGTGCGGCAGCGGGCCGGATCTGCGCGGCTATGGATGCCCTGCTCGAGGAGTGCCGCAAGGCGGGTGAGACGGCCTCAAACATCAGCCGCAGGATCAAGGCGGCCGGCTAGCGTTTGCGCAGTCTGCCGCGAATACCGAAATTGTCGAGGGACGATGCGCCCCGATGAAGCGGTGATCAGATCGATTGGTCGCTCTGATCGGGATTATCGGGGTAATTGCTGAGTCGACAGGTCAGCCAATTGGCCTGGCTGCAAATCCGGCGGCATGCGCACGCCGCCGGTTGCAGCCTCCGGGCTAGGCGTGGGCCGTGGTTCTGCCCCGCGGGCCCGCAAAGGCCCAGATGATGAGTCCCACGACCGGCAGCAGTGCGACCAGCAGGCTCCAGCCGATCTTCGCGCCGGTGCTGGCACCGCTGCTCACGATCTGCACGATGGCGTAAATGTCCAGCGCCAGGATAACCAGTCCTGACAATCCTTCCATTTGGGACCTCCCTCGTGTTGTTAACGTGTTGCCGCGCCCGGCCGTGGCCGGTGTGCGCGGTTCTCGAAATTATGAAAGCAGGTATCGTGCCAACCAGTTTCGTACGGGAAACATAGCGTTAGCCGTTTGCGGGGCGAGTTGTTTTGGCAATCCCTACACGGCGTACCGGTGAGATTTACAAATTCTGAGCCTCTCGATTAACGGCGTGGCGGGTTTAACGGATCGTGGCAATGCCGCAGGTCGCGCATTCTGGCGCAACGCTCCCGTCCTTGTCGGCGACCTTGAATTCCGGCCGTTACACGAGGGGCGATACGCCTCGAGACTGCGCGCAAAGGCGCTGCGACCAGACCATCAGCTGGTGATCGGCCGTAGTCGTTTTCGGCGCCACCGCCCGATTTCGACTATTTCTGTCCGACAAGCCGCCCGATTCAATGAACAGGCATTTCATCTTTATATAAAGTTATCGATATTTTATCAATAATTTCTTATACTATCGATGGGACGGCCGCTTTGCTTCGTTGGCTCTTCGCTGGAGGACTTGCGAGCCTTCCCGCGAACTCCACGTCGTGAAGCCGGCTATCGATTACACCGAGTCCAGTCTGGCCTGCATCCCAATGACTGGAGACCGATGCCGACAATTGGGCGCGGTGCTCGCGAAATTCGGATCCAGCACCGAGGTCAGTATCGTGTTATCTACGTGACCGGTTTTACGAACGCCGTCCACGTATTGCATGCGTTTCAGAAGAAGACCCAAAAGATTCCGAAGCTAAACATCGAAATTGCGAAACGACGGCTGCATTTTTTGACGGAGATATGACTGCGGTGAACATCACGAGGTCAGGCGGCAACGTGTTTGAGGATCTCGGCTTCGACGGGCCTGAGGCGGAAAATCTCAAACTTCGAGCTCAACTAATGCAGGAACTCGAGGCGCTTATCCACGATAAACGGCTGACGCAAACGGAAGCTGCCGAGTTACTGGGCATCCATCAGTCGCGTGTGAGCGATCTCGTGAGGGGCAAGATCGACCGGTTCAGCATCGACATGCTCGTGAAGCTATTGGCAAAGGCCGGTCGGCAGGTCGAAATCCGGATCAAACGGGATGCGGCCTGAGTGTCGCTAAGAGCGACGGCCGTTGCGGCAACGGATTTACTCTGACCCTTTAGTCTGACCCCAGCCTGAGGCCGCAGGTCGCGAACGCCTCCCGGATCGCGGCTTTCTCCGCATCGGTCAGCTCGAGCATCGGCGGGCGCACGCGGCCACCGACCTGGCCAAGCAGCTCCTGCCAGTACTTGCCGAAGGCCTGCGGCTTATCGGCCGGCCGGGTCCGCGCTATCGCTTCGCGCACCGGATCGAGGCTGTCGCGGACGCGACGCGCCTCCACGAAGTTGCCCGCGAGCGCCAGCCGAGTGTATTCGTCCATTCGCTTGTCGTGCTTCGTCTGCAGATGGTACGGCGGTGACGAGCAGAGATAGAGCCGCCAGCCGAGCTCTTCGATGTTGTCGAGCCACTCGTCCTCCGACGATGTCGACACCTGGATCCTGTCGCCGGCCAGGTGCGTCAGGCGCACGTACATATCGCGGGGCACCGAGTACTTTATTGCGACGATGTTCGGCAGCTCGGCGATGCGCGCGCACTCCTCGGGCTGCATCAGGTAGCCTGCGTCCGGATGGCTCCACATGGCAATGCCGATGTCGAAACGGTCGCACAGCGCCTTGTAATACTGATACAGCACCTCGCCCCGTTCGTGCACGAAGCTCAATACTGGCGCGTGGACCACGATGTAGTCGGCGCCGCAGTCCTGTGCAAATTGGGCCAGCTCCTTGACCGTGTCGAAATTCTGATCCGACACTGAGACGATGACTCCCGCCTTGCCGTCGCACTCCTCGACCGCGATCTCGAAATTCCGCTTGCGCTCCTCGAGGCTCATCGAGAAAAACTCGCCCTGCTTGCCGGCGATGAACAGCCCCTTTATGTCGAGGTCGTCGATCCAGTGCCGGATGTTGGCGCGCAGGCCGATTTCGTCGAGCGACAGATCGTCCGTGAACGGGTTCAGCGCGGCTGCCCAGATCCCGCGCATGTGTTCGCGGGCGTAGTCTTTTGCATCGAGCTTCGAGTATTTAATGGCGGCAGGTCCGGTGGCGTCGTTCGGTTTGCGATGATCCGGCGGGGCGGCAGAGATGTCGAGCACTGCATGGGTTGCGCCCGTCGTCCCGGCAAACGATACGCGAAAGTCGTCCCCGATGGCGGCAAATGGGTATAGTGAAAGCCGATATCGAAGCGGTTTGAGCCCGCAATAACGGAAAGACGGGAATGGGGGCGGCATGAAGATCGGCATCATCGGCGAGGGCGCCATCGGCAGCTACGTACGCGACAAGCTTCTCGAGCGAGGCCATGAACTGCGGGCGCTGCTCCTGCTTCCGGAGAGTCTCGGAAACCGCGCCGCGACGCCGGCAGGCGCGCTCTGCGTCGCATCGGTCGCCGAGCTGCCCAATGACATCGATCACATGATCGACTGCGCCGGCCACGCCGCGCTCGCGGCGCACGGACCCGACATCCTGCGGCGCGGTACCGATCTGACGACGGTGTCGATCGGCGCGCTGGCTGACGAGGACCTGTACCGGACGTTGGAACAGGCCGCCATCGATGGGCGTGCGCGACTGCACCTGGCCAGCGGCGCAATCGGCGCGCTCGATTGTTTGCGTGCCGCCCGCGTTGGCAGGCTCGAGAGCGTCACCTACACCGGCAGAAAACCGCCCCAAGGCTGGATCGGATCACCGGCGGAGACGCGGCTGGACCTGGACAATCTAATAGAAGGCGCCGCCGTCCATTTCGACGGCACGGCCCGGGTCGCCGCAAGGGAGTATCCGAAGAACGCCAACGTCGCCGCGGCCGTAGCACTAGCCGGCCTCGGCTTTGATGACACCCGGGTGCAGCTGATCGCCGATCCGGACATCGAGGAAAACATTCACGAAGTTCAGGCAATTGGTGATTTCGGCCGCTTCTCGTTCGAGATCCGGGGCCACGCCCTACCCGATAACCCGCGCAGTTCCGCGCTTGCCGCGATGAGCGTCATCAGCCGGCTCGAGCAGGAAACGCAGCACATCGGATTTTAGAACCTATCTCGAAACAGTACGCAGCTGCGATCCAATTCGAGACAGGCTCTGGAGGTTGCCAATGGCGACACGTCACACTCGCATCGTCGATCGGGCCATTACCCGCCTCAAGCTCCGGCAGCTTCGACTGCTGGTGGCCGTCGCGCAGTACGGCAGCATCCAGCACGCGGCCCGCGAGCTCAAGATCTCGCAGCCTGCCGCCACCAAACTGATTCAGGACCTCGAGCTCGACTTCGAGGTAAAGCTGTTCGAGCGCACGAATCGGGGCGTCATCCCGACCGCGTACGGCGATGCGTTGATCCGACACGGGAAGCTCATACTCGCCCAGGTATCGAACGCCGCGCAGGAGCTGGATGACCTGACGGAGGGCAGCAGCGGGCGCGTCGTCGTCGGCACGCTGCTCGCGGCGGCGCCCAATCTGCTGCCGAACGCCATTGAGATATTGCTCACGGACCGCCCCAAAGTCGCAATCAAGATCGTCGAGGGAACGAACGACGCGCTGATGCCCGCACTGTTCTCGGGCGAGATCGACATGATCGTCGGGCGCCTCCCCACCTACAGGGCTCGCGCCGAGCTCGTGCAGGAGAAACTCTTCGACGAACGCATCGTGGCCGTCGTCGGCAGGCAGCATCCTCTGGCCAAAAAAAAGAAAGTCCGCTTTGGTCAGCTGAAGCCGTTCGGATGGATCCTGCCGCCGCTGGAAACCACGCTGCGTCGGCAGGTCGATCAGTTTTTCGTCAGCCAGAACCAGTACATTCCGACAACGGTGCTCGAATCGGTGTCTTACCTGACGAACCGGTCGCTGTTTCAGACGCACGATTTCGTAGGGCTCATGCCGGAGCATGTCCTGTCCTATGACATCGATTACGGACTGCTGGTCGAAGTAGACTGGACGGTGCCGTTCGGCAAAGGGCCGGTCGGCATCTCGTATCGGGGGCTCGACAGCCTGTCGCCGGCAGGCGCCGAGTTTCTCGGGGCGCTGCGCAAAGCCGGGAAAGCGATGCGGGCATCCTGACCCCCCCCCTCGGGCGCCGGATTCGGAACCTACCGATATCAAAAAAATTGATAGCTACATCCTTTTAGTTAGCCTGAGTGTATTGCAGACTCGCGGGTTACCTACCTGAAAGGGCGTATGCGAGGCACTCACGATGAGCACGTATCCGGACCTCCACCTCTATATCGACGGCGAGTGGCGCAAGACTGCCGATGACCTGCCGGTGCTGAATCCGGCGACGGAAGAAGAGATCGGGCGCCTGCCCCACGCGGAGAAAACCGACCTGGACGACGCGCTGGACGCGGCGGCCAAGGGATTCGAAGCGTGGCGCCGGGTCGCACCGGTCGAGAGGGCCAGGGTCCTGTTGCGCACCGCAGCGATCATGCGCGAACGCCAGGAGGAAATCGCGACGGCAATTACGGCAGAACACGGCAAGCCCATCACCCAGGCGCGGCTGGAGGTGATCCGGGGCTGTGAGTTCTTCGAGTGGGACGCGGGCGAAGCCACCCGCACGTATGGGCGCGTGATTCCAAGCGCACCGGGTATCCGCTACGTCGTTTACCACGAACCGATCGGCACGGTCGCCGCATTCTCGCCGTGGAATTTTCCGATGAGCCAGCCGTGCCGCAAGATAGCCAGCGCCATCGCTGCCGGCTGTTCGATCATTATCAAGGCGGCGGAAGAAACGCCGGCAGGCGCGCTGCACATCGCGCGGGCACTTCACGACGCTGGCCTCCCGGCCGGGGTGCTGAATCTCGTGTTCGGTACGCCGGCGGAGATATCCAATCATCTGATACGTCAGGACCAGGTGCGTTTGGTCGCATTTACCGGCTCGACCGTGGTCGGCAAGCAGCTGACCGCACTCGCGGCAAAGCATATGAAGCCGGTGCTGATGGAGCTCGGCGGGCATGCGCCCGTGATCGTCTGCGAAGACACCGACGTCGAGGCGGCCGCCGAAAGCGGCGCGATTCGCAAGATGCGCAACGCGGGCCAGGTCTGCACGTCGCCCACACGGTTCTTCGTGCACGAGAGCATATTCGAGGCCTACACCGAGGCCTTCGTGCGCCGCGCTGCCGCAACGGTCGTAGGCAACGGCATGGAGCCGGGCGTCGAGATGGGGCCGCTCGCCAATGAGCGCCGCATCGACGCACTGACAGGCCTGGTCGCGAATGCGCTGGAGCAGGGCGCGGAGCTCAAGACCGGCGGTAGCACGATCGGTGACAAAGGCTATTTCTTCGAGCCGACGGTGCTTGTGAACGTACCGGACACCGCGCACGTGATGCAGATCGAGCCGTTCGGGCCGCTCGCGGTCATCAACCCGATCAAGTCCTTGGACGACGGCATCGAGAAGGCCAACTCCGTGCCGTACGGCCTCGCAGCTTACGGCTTCACGAACCGCGCCGACTACGTCGACCGCATGGTCGAGGGTATCGAAGCGGGCAACATATCGATCAACACGCTGGAGGCGTCACTTCCGGAGACGCCGTTCGGCGGAATCAAACAAAGCGGCTTCGGCCGTGAAGGCGGCACCGAGGGCCTCCACAACTACATGATCACGAAGAACCTGTCGCACAGCATGACGATCGTCTGATAATCGGGGTCGAACCGCGGTTCGACCCCGAATTAATTACAGGTCTGTCCGCATCGCAAACAGCTCCGGAAAGAAGCTGATGTCGATCGCCTTCTTCAGGAACGGCACCCCGGACGAGCCGCCGGTTCCACGGCGACTGCCGATGATTCGCTGTACCGTAAACATGTGCCGGAAGCGCCAGTTCTGGAAGGCATCCTCGATGTCGACGAGTTTCTCGGCGAGTTCGTACAGCTCGAAATGGGTCTCGGGATTCCGGTAGATCTCGAACCAGGCGGCTTTGACGGAATCGTCGGGTTCGTACGGCAGGCTGAAGTCACGCTCGAGCTTTTGTTCGTCGATGTCGAACCCGTCGTCCGCCAGCTTGCGCAGGACGACGTCGTACAGACTGGGCGCCTCGAGCACCCGGGTGAGCTCGGCGTAAACTTCAGGATCGTGCCGGTGCACTTCGAGGAGGTTCCGGTTCTTGTTGCCCAGCAGGAACTCCAGCGTCCGATAGCTATAGGACTGGAATCCCGACGCCGGCCCGAGCACATCCCGAAACTTCAGGTAGTCGACCGGCGTCATCGTCGACAATATCGACCATGAGTGCGTAAGCTGCGACAGAATGAGCTTGACGCGGGCGATTACCTTGAACGCGTGCCGGAAATCGTGCTCCTCGACGTTCCGGATGGCGGCTTCCACCTCGTGCCCGGCCAGCTTCAGCCAGAGCTCGCTTGCCTGATGAATGACGATGAACAGCATCTCGTCGTGCTGATCCGACAGGCAGTGCTGCGCATTGAGGATCTCGTCGAGGTGCAGGTACTTGCCGTAGGTCAGGCGGTCCTCGAGATCCGTGTGAATACCCTTCTCGACTTCCCGGTAGTTCCGCGATTTGCGGCTCATTGACGCTCTCCAAATGCCGGGGTGGCCAGCTCGTGCAGGCGCTCCATGACGTAGGGCTCGTCCCAGTCGTCCTCGATTTTCGGCATCGCCATGATTATATCCATCACCCTCGTCTGCTCGTCGCCGACTCTGAGCGCCTCCGAATACGGAATGTCGGGCGAGAACGTCACCATCGAGTAGAGCGGCGTCCAGAGCTCAGGATAACGGCTGCTGAATTTCGCCTCGATTTTCTTACGAAGCTGGAACAGCCTGTCGCCCGACAGGTCGCTCATCTCGACGAAATTTCGCTTCGACAGCTCGGCGATCGCATCCGCATTCGGCTTGCGCGCGCTCTGGTAGGCCGGAAAGATCGCGTTCCAGTCGTGGTCGTGTAGCCCGATGAGGCGATTGAGCTCGGCGCAGTCCTCGAAGCCGCAGTTCATCCCCTGTCCGTAGAACGGCACGATGGCATGCGCCGCGTCGCCGATCAACGCGACTTTGTTATTGAACGACCAAGGGAATACCTGGACGAGAAACAGCGGCGCAGCGGTCTTCTCCAGGAAAACATCAACCGGGTTTTCCAGGACCTCCATCGCATCGGCGAAGTTTGATTCGAAAAACGCCGCCACCGCCGGGCGCTCCTTCAACGACTCGAACGACGGCTCGCCGGAATAGTTCAGAAACAGCGTGCAGGTGAAACTGCCGTCGGGATTCGGCAGCGCGATGAGCATGAAGTCCTTGCGCGGCCAGATGTGCAGTGCGTTTTTCTCTAGCTTGTGCGAGCCGTCCGGATTGGCAGGAATGTTCAGCTCGATGTAGCTTTGCGGCATGTAGGTCTGGCTGTAGCTAAACCTGGGTATGTTGTGCGCAAGATGCCGCACCCTCGAGTTCGCGCCGTCTGCGCCAAACAGGTAATCGGCGTCGACGGTCGTTTCGCGATTGCCGCCTGCGCGGAATACGGCGGACGCCGTCCTGAAATCCAGATCGACCAGTCGACGCTCGAAGTGGGTCGCAACGTTTGGCTCGGCATCGGCGATGTCGAGCAGCAGCTCGTTGATGCCGCCGCGGGATACCGAGAAGATGGCGTCGCCCTGCTGCCCGTAAGGAAGTGCCGTCACTTCACCATCAATGTCGTGGACGGCGCGGTGATACATCGGAATCGCGCGGTTTTTCGCCTCCGCAGTGATGCCGATCTTGTCGAGCGACGTCCAGCCGCGGTCGGACAAAGCGATGTTGATCGACCGGCCCTCGTAGATGTTCGTGTGGCGCGAGTCCGGGCGCCCCTCGTAGAGCCCAACCCGGTAGCCGTGACGCGCCAGCGCGATGGCGAGTAGCGTACCAACCGGTCCACCGCCGACGACGGTGAATGTCTTGTGTGCCACCTACCGGTCCTCCTGACCCAGCAGCCTGCGCATCACCGTGCCGAACGTGAACACGTCCTCGAACGAATTGTAGAGCGGCACCGGCGCCATGCGGATGATGCAGGGCTCGCGAAAGTCGGCGATGATACCCGCCGCGATCATGTCGTCGAACAGCTCGCGCCCGCGCCCGGCGACGTCGATCGAGATCTGGCATCCGCGTCGGCTCGGATCCCGCGGCGTAATGATGCTGATTCCGGCATCGGGAAATTCCGCCGCCAGCCGATCAATCGTGTACTCGAGATAGCCGGTCAGCTTTTCGCTTTTTTCGCGCAATGCGCGCATGCCAACCTCGGCAAAGACCTCGAGGGACGCCTTCATCGCCGACATGCCGAGAACCGGCGCGTTGCTGATTTGCCAGCCCTCCGCACCCGGCATGGGCCGAAACCCGCTCTGCATCTGGAAGCGGGTTTTTTTATCATGGCCCCACCAGCCGCCGAATCGCGGCAGCTCAAAGCTCTGTCCGTGGCGTTCATGGACGAAGATCGCGCCGACATTTCCGGGGCTCGAGTTCAGGTATTTGTACGAGCACCAGGCGGCGAAATCGACGTCCCAGTCGTTGAGCGACAACGGCACATTGCCTGCTGCGTGCGCGAGGTCGAAGCCCGCGACCGCACCGACGGCGTGGGTAACTTCCGTCAGGCGCGGCATGTCGAACATCTGGCCGGTGAAGTAATTCACGCCGCCGAAGAAAACCATCGCAAGCTGGTCCGCGTTCGCATCGATCGCTGCCAGGATGTCGTCCTCGCGGATCGTCCACTCCCCGTCGCGAGGCCCTATCTCGATGATCGCGTCGTCGGGATCAAAGCCGTGAAACCGGGTCTGTGTCTCAAGCAGGTAGCGGTCGGACGGAAACATCTTCGCTTCGCTGATGATCCGGTAGCGCTCTTTCGTCGGGCGGTAGAAGGACACGAACAGCAGGTGAATGTTTGTCGTGAGCGAATTCATGCACACGACTTCGGACTCTCTCGCACCGACGATTCCTGCCATCGGCGGTGTCAGTAGCTCGTGATAGCTGTACCACGGGTTCGCCGAATGGAAATGTCCCTCCACGCCATACTTCGCCCATTCGTCGAGCTCGAGCAGCACGGCATCCCGGACCGATTTCGGCTGCAGCCCGAGCGAATGCCCAGCGAAGTACGCGAGCTCCGGTGTGCCGAGCGACGGCAAGTGGAAGCGGTCGCGATACGCTTTAACGGGGTCCGCCGCGTCCTGCGCCCGGGCAAACTCGCGCGTCGTTTCGTACTGCAACTCAGCCCTCATTGGGTGGCGGAATTGTCACCCATCCGGAGGGCGGTTCCTTGCCCGGATGCAACGCACCGCAGGCGGGGCAGGTTCGCGCCGCATTATCTTTGTAGAACGACTCGTAGAGTGGAGGCAGGTCGCGGACGATCGATTTCAACAGCACCTCAACCCGGTGCACGAGGCTGCCGCACTCGAAGCAGTACCACTCGAACGCATCCTTCTCCCCGTCGGGACGCTTCGGCTCGATGACCAGGCCGACGCTGCCAGCCATCGGCCGCTGCGGCGAGTGCCTGACGTGCTTCGGCAGAAAAAAGATGTCGCCTTCGCGAATGACGACGTCATAGAACTCACCGTCATCGAACACCTTCAGCACCATGTCGCCTTCGAGCTGGTAGAAGAACTCCTCGACGGGGTCGTCGTGGAAATCCGTACGCTGATTCGGGCCGCCGACGACCGTCACCATCATGTCGGCATCTTCCCAGATCTGCTGGTTGCCCACCGGAGGCTTGAGCAGGTGCCGGTGCTCCTCGATCCAGCTCTGAAAATTGAACGCAGCTAGCCTGGCCATCGCTAAACTGTCCTCGCAAGAATTCTAATTACGTTGATTGTAGCTTTGGGCAAGCTATCTATGAAATCGGTTTATCGGACATTCGAACATGATTTTTCTGTGTATTCAGATCCCGCCTGACCGTCCAGCACCTCAAGATAGCTCGCACAGATCGGCTGCGATCAGTGCCCCAAGCCTCCCTTCGGAGGAAACCGCCTGTAGCGGTTAATTGTGACGAAAAATGCCAGAATCAGTTCGATCGGACGGACCAGCTTGCCCGTATAATTCGTGTCCATGTCCGAAAGTCTCGAGCTTACCGTCCTATCTGACGTAGTAACCCGGCTTGAATCGGCGGGCTTCGAATATATGGTCACCGGTTCCGTCGCTATGAATTATTACGCGAAGCCCCGCATGACCCGGGACATCGATATTGTTATTTCGCTGCTAGAGCGTGATTCGGAGACGATCGTCGACCTTTTTCGGGGAGACTACTACGTGTCGGCGGATGCTGTGGGGGATGCCGCAAGATTACGCACAATATTTAACATCGTGCACCTCGACAGCGTTGTCAAAGTCGACTTTATCGTCCAGAAAGACTCGGAGTATCGTCAACTGGAGCTGACACGACGGCAGCGAATCCAAGTAGGTGACCTGGAACTCTGGATCGTGAGTAGAGAAGATCTCATTTTGTCGAAGCTGTCTTGGGCAAAGGATTCCCGATCGGAACTGCAGCTCGGCGATGCGCGAAATTTGCTTTCCACAAAACCCGATTTAGACTACCTGCAGTATTGGGCATCCGGACTAAACGTGGCTGCAATGTTGCGGGAGCTTCTCGATGAATGACACGGCCCCCGAGGTTGCCAGGTATATCGATGACCGTTACGCCGCGATGACGCCGGAAACCCGGTTCCTGATCGGCATCCGCATGTTTGATACGGCTCGTGAGTTCATCGAGGCATCTATTCCCGCTGACGTAACCGGTCTCGAGCGGCGCCGGCAAATCTGCCATCGTTTGTATCCTTCGCTGGTTGATCGCGTTTTCCCAAGCAAATCCTGACGGTTGTTCCGAGCGTTTAGCATGGTCGATGGCTATGGAATGGACGTAGAAAACATCTCGTGCCCGACAGGATGGACGGCGGCCAGGCCGCCTCTCACGCCTGTATGCAAACATTCATGGACGCTGAACGGCCACCAAGGAAAAATCCAAGAGAATCAACTCGGACAAATGATTGCACGGGCCATCTTCCGGGACGCAATTGAGATTTCCAATAACACAGGCTTTTTGCCCGCATGACCCAACATGAATATATTTTTATCGCCATCTCGGTCGTTCTCGGACTGGCGATGGCGCGCCTCCTCCACTCCGCCGCCCTGCTGGTTCGCGCTCATGATCGCGTGACCTTCCACTGGGCGACGGTGCTGTGGGGAATCTGTATCTTCATCTATATTCTGCAGCTGTGGTGGGTCGGCTGGGAGTTGCGCCTGGTCACGGACTGGTCAATTGTCGATTTCTTCGCCCTGGTAATCGGCGCAATTTTTGTCTACGGCGCCGCTGAGCTTGCCCTGCCAACCGAGGACTTTGATATATCGGACGATACCGAGCTGGATTTCATAGCCCACAGCCGTTCACTCGGGCGCGTGTCGGCGATGTCAATGCTTGGCTATTTCGCGGTCGGGCCGTACGTCAACCTGACGATGTTCGATAATTCTCCGCTGCCGTCGTACGGATTTCCGATTCTCGGAGGCAGCCTGATGATGCTGATGATACTGAAGGCGCGGTGGTTCACCTGGCTGTCGGTCGTATTCACCGGTTACACAATTCTCATCCTTTACCTGACCGCCTGAAGTTCGCAGATTCGCGGATGGCCTCGCCAGGCAAGGTTTGTGTTCGCGCCCACGCCGGTAATTTTCGATAGCGTGTTTTCGGCGTCGGGTCCAGACAGATCGGGACGTTCCGCGTCGCTCATCAGCACGACCGGCACCCGGA
>JBFJOC010000073.1:0-12118 GCA_041617855.1 Woeseiaceae bacterium
GGAACGTTCCGCATTTGCGCGCAAGCGCAAATGAGGAACGTTCCCTAGATACCCAACCGAGAAATGTCTCTCCGGCAATCTCGCCTCAGCACACGCAGAGCTGGAACGAGACGTCGTGTCCCGTCTGCACAGCGCGGTGCTCAATGGTCGACCATTCGAGAAAGCGGACGGTGAAACGGTGCTGGCTGCCGCTGATCTCGGGATACAGCGAGCTTGCTTCGGGCAGGATCACCCGCAGCAGGTGGTGATGAGCGTCTTTCTGCATCGTGTGCTGATACATGCCGTTTTCGGCGACCTTATTGACCGGCTGGCCACTCTCGCGAATCAGCCACAGTACCTCGACGACCGCGTCGCAAATCGGCCGAATTGCGGAGACCCATTTGTCTAGATCCTCACTGCGGCGCCCGAACGGCTGCCGCAGCCAGTGACTGTATTCGGGCAGGTCGAACTCGCAGGTACCACCGGGAATCGCGCTACGATGCTTGATGCCATTCAAGAACTCGCATTCCTTGATCGGCTGCAGGTACTGCGTGCCAATGGCGCCGACCTCTGCGCGACTCTCGATCAGGTTTTTGATCAGCGCATCCAGGCGGCCCCGGTCGACCTCCGGTTGACTCTGGTATCGCTGCAGCGCGGCAAGCTGCTGGTCCAGCTCCTTGTGAACCTCGCTGCGCACGTCGCCGCGGGACAGAATTGCGACGATTTCCAAGAGTCCGGCGATCGTCGCCCGCGTAGCCCAGTCGCTGTGAATTTCGCTGTTGTAGAGCATCTGCTGATACAGAAACTCGAGGCGCATGAATGTGCGCATGCGCTCCGACAGCGGCTGCTCGTACTTGGCCGAAGAGCCGTTCAGCGCGTGCGCGGCAAGGTGACTTGCGGGTTTCGCCATCGGCGTATTCTGCGCCACCCCCTGCCGTGCTGCAAATGACTCATTTTGCCGACAAATCGGTCGCGGCAGGGTTCATTATTCGCGCTGAAGCTCGCCGGATTTCGCCAGTTCGACGTATATGTCATGCAGGCGGGCAACCTGCTTGCGCGTGGTATCGAGCGCGCCCTCATTGATGATCACGTCGTCGGCGATCGCGAGGCGGTCCTCACGGCGGGCCTGGGCTGCGAGGATGCGCTCTGCCTGCTCGCGCGTGTCCGTGTCCCGGGCCAGCAGTCGCTCGACCTGCGTGTTCTGGTCGCAGTCGACGACGAGCACGCGATCGACAAAATGCCGGAGCGGGGACTCGGCGAGCAGCGGCACGACCAGGATCTGGTACGGGCCGCCGGCAGCAGAGGCCTGTCGAAAGGTTTCGTCACGGATCCGGGGGTGGACGATTTCCTCGAGTTTTTTCCGCATATGTTCGTCCGAGAACACAAGTAGCCGCATCGCGGCACGGTCGAGTTCGCCCTCGGCGGTCAGCACCCGGCTCCCGAAGCGCTCGCGTATGTCGTCGAGCGCCGGTCGACCGGGCGCCACGACTTCCCGTGCGATGACGTCGGTATCGATGATCGGCGCGCCGAGGCTGCGGAACATCTCCGCGACGGTGGACTTGCCGCTGGCGATGCCCCCCGTCAGGCCGATTCTGAGCGGCGCGCATCGGGCGCCCCTGCGGGCCGTCATCGGAACGCCAGCGCGAAATACGCGTCCGTAATTCGAGCGCCGTAAAGCAACGTGATCCAACCCGCGGCGGCGAGATACGGTCCGAAGGGAATCGGAATCTGCCGATCCCGTTTGCGGAACACGATCAGGGCGATGCCGACTGCCGCACCGACCACCGCAGACATCAGGATGATGACGGGCAGCGCCTGCCACCCCAGCCACGCGCCCAATACGGCGAGCAGCTTGAAGTCGCCGTAACCCATGCCCTCCTTGCCGGTGGCCAGCTTGAAGGCCTGGTAGACGCTCCACAGGCTCAGGTAGCCGGCGATTGCGCCAACGATGGCTGCCTTGGGCGGGATGAACAGGACTTCGGCGCCGGGAAGAGGGTGGAGCAGACTCATCGCGAGCCCGACCCAGAGCAGGGGCAACACGATGGCATCGGGAATCAGCTGATGATCGATGTCGATAACGCTGATCGCGATCAGCGCGAAGGTCAGGCCGATCGCCATCATCGCTTCCCACCCGAAGCCGAAGCGCCAAGCCGCGACGGCGGCGAGGACGGCGGTCAGTGATTCGATGACGGGGTAGCGGACGGAGATGCGGTCCCGGCAGTTCGCACAGCGGCCTCGCAGCAGCACGTAGCTGAGCACCGGCACGTTTTGCCATGCCCGAATCGGTGTTCCGCACGACGGGCATCGCGAATTCGGCGTCAGCAGGTTAAACGTACCCTCGGGTAACCTGCCGACTGGAATTTTCGAAATTTCCTCGCACTGCTCGCGCCATTCACGCTCCATCATGATCGGCAGGCGGTAGATTACGACGTTCAGGAAACTTCCGATCACGAGCGCGAACGCAAACGTAACCGCGATGAACAGTGCGGATGACTCAGCGAGCAGGTCTAGCATTGGAGATCCTGTGCCGGTTCACGGGAATTGATGGACAATCGCGTGCGGAGTGTCGCTTGAACCCCGCGGGGATGCAAATGATCAGTTTGCCAACGGGATCAAATTTGTGCGGAATGCCGCGCGCGGGATCTTCTTCATCGGAATGACTCGCTGCGCTGCTCTTTATTTCCAATGAAGAGGATGCCGCGCGCGGCTGGACAGTTCCGACGAACGCTCGGCAGCGGCCGTACAATTGGGCGTTACGACACCGCCGTGAGTGATTTGGCATCGAGTGTCCCGATATCCACGCTGACTGTGCCGCTCGTCAGGCCGTCGGCGGGATGCCCTGTATCGGAAATAAGGCGCAGCGCGGCGAGCCTTCCCAATACGGTACATGGCGGCCGCGGCCTAGAAACATCGCCACAAATTACCGACACGATTGAGCATCGCACGGATGTGCAAGGCTTTTGAGAACGTGCAGCAGTCGGATCAGATAACCGAACCCATCTTGAAGATGGGCAGATACATCGCGACGACCAGCCCGCCGACTAGCACGCCCAGGATCGCCATGATCATGGGCTCGAGGAGGCTCGACAGGTTGTCGACGGCATTGTCGACGTCCTCTTCGAAGAAGTCCGCGACTTTCGCGGACATGTCGTCCAGCGAGCCGGATTCCTCGCCCACGGCGATCATCTGAATCACCATGTTCGGAAACAGTCCGGTATTTTCCATGGACTGCTGCAGGCGCTGACCGGTCGATACTTCATCGCGCATTTCGAGTACGCCGTTCTCGTAGACGATATTACCGGTCGCGCCGGCAACGGACTCGAGCGCCTCGACCAGCGGCACGCCGGCCGCAAACATGGTGGACAGCGTGCGCGCGTAGCGGGCAATGGCTGCTTTTTGCAGAATTGGGCCGATGACCGGAATCTTGAGCGACATTCGGTCGAGAAATTCCCGCATCTTGCGCGAGCGCTTCTTGAAGTAGAAGAAGCTGCCGATCGCGGCGCCGAGTATCAGCGCCAGATACCAGCCTTTTTCACGCACGAACACCGACAGGTCGATCACCATGCGGGTGAATGTCGGCAGGTCGGCCCCAAAGCCCTGGAACAGGTCTTCGAATGCCGGAATCACGAAGATCAGCAGGATCGTCGTGACGACAAATGCAACGACGAGAACCGCCGCCGGATACGTCAGCGCCTTCTTGATCTTTTTCTTGAGCGCTTCCGTCTTCTCTTTGTAAGTCGCGATCTTGTCGAGCAGCGTTTCGAGCGCGCCGGCCTGTTCGCCCGCCTCGACGAGATTGATGAACAGGTCGTCGAAGTACAGCGGATGTTTCGCGAGCGCCTCGGCGAGTGCGCTACCGCCTTCGACGTCGGCCTTGACCGCCATGATTAGCTTCTGCATCGCGGCGTTTTCGTGACCGGTGCCGACGATCTCGAACGACTGCACGAGCGGAATGCCGGCGGCGAGCATCGTCGCAAGCTGGCGGCTGAAAATTGCGATGTCGCCGGGCGTTATTTTGCCGCCGCCCGAGAACAGGCCCTTTTTCTGCTTCCTGATGCGGGTCGGTACCACGCCTTGGCGGCGCAGATCGGCGCGTACGGCGGCCTCGTCGGTCGCCATGCTTTTGCCCTTGACCTTGTTACCCTTACGGTCGGTGCCTTCCCAGGAAAACGGGACGGTACCCGCAATTGCTGTCTCAGCCATGTCGTACGTCCGCTAAGCGAAATGGAGAACTATTCAATTGTAACCCGGTTCACTTCTTCAAGGCTGGTAATCCCTTCCTTGACTTTGTTCAGCCCGGCCCGCCGCAGGTCGATCACGCCCTCTTTCTCGGCCTGGTCGGCGATCTGCATCGCGTTGCCGCCTTCCATGATGATCCGGCCCATGGTTTCGGAAACTTCCATCACCTGAAAGATGCCGACACGGCCTTTGTAGCCATCGTTACAGAGCTTGCAGCCCTTCGGCCCGAAGATCGTCAGCCCGGCATCGAGGTCGGCATCCGTGAAGCCTTCTTTGAACAGCGCCTCCTTCGGAATGTCCTTTGGTTCCTTGCAGTTGTCACAAAGCCGCCGGCCCAGGCGCTGCGCGATGATCAGGCTCACCGACGTCGCGATTGCATAGGGCTTGACGCCCATATCGACGAGGCGGGTCAGCGTGCGGGGCGCGTCGTTCGTGTGCAGGGTCGACAGCACGAGGTGGCCCGTCTGCGCGGCCTTGATCGCGATTTCGGCCGTCTCGAGGTCACGAATCTCGCCCACCATGATGATGTCGGGGTCCTGGCGCAGGAACGCTTTGAGCGACGACGCAAACGTCAACCCGACTTTCGGGTTGACGTTGACCTGGTTGATCCCGGGCAGATTGATTTCGGCGGGATCCTCTGCGGTCGAGATATTGCGGTCGGTCGTGTTGAGGATATTCAGGCCGGTGTACAGCGATACCGTCTTACCGGAACCCGTCGGACCCGTAACCAGGATCATGCCGTAGGGCTTCGCGAGGTGCTTCAGGTACAGCGACTTCTGGTGTTCTTCGTAGCCGAGCGCATCGATGCCGAGTTTGGCGCTCGATGGATCGAGGATACGCAATACGATCTTTTCGCCGAACAGCGTCGGGCAGGTGTTAACTCGAAAGTCGATCGCGCGATTCTTTGACAGTCGCATCTTGATGCGGCCATCCTGCGGTACGCGGCGCTCTGCAATATCCATCCTGGACATGACTTTCAGGCGGGCGCAGACCTTGGTCGCCAAAATTACCGGGGGCTGCGCAACCTCCGAAAGCACGCCGTCGAGGCGTGTGCGCACCCGAAAAAACTTCTCATAGGGCTCGAAGTGAATGTCCGACGCACCGCGTTTGATTGCGTCGAGCAGCACTTTGTTCACAAAGCGCACCACCGGCGCGTCCTCGATATCGTCCCGCGCAATCTCGTCCTTGTCGTCTTCTTCGCCCGCGATGTCGAGGTTTTCGAGATCGAAATCGTCGTCGGCAAGGCCCGACATGCTGGTGTCGACGGCCTCGATCGCCTTGGTGATGCGATCCTCGAGCTTGTCCTGCTCGACCACCACGGGATCGATGCGCATGCTGGTTTGGAACTTGATGTCGTCGATCGCCTGCAGATTCGTCGGATCGGCAATGCCGAGGAACAGGCGCTGTCCGCGTCTTACCAGCGGCAGCACGCGATGCTTGTTGATCAGCTTCTGATCGACCGCTCTGACGACTTCGAGATCGATCTCGACCGCATCGAGATCGAGGAGAGGCACACCGAATTCGTGGGATGCCGCAACGGCGATTGCCCGGCTGTTCGCCAGGTCCTCGTTAACGAGGAAGGCGACGAGGGGTATCTTGGCTTTTTTGGCCCCTTCCGTGGCTTCCAGCAGGCGTTCCTCGGTGATGATGCCGTCCTGCACGAGACGACGGGGCAGGCCGGCGAGGTTGGTTTGCGATGCGGTTACAGCCATGGTGTCAGGTTAAGGGCCCGATAATCCTTCAAGCACCACAGTCTTACTGATCTAAGTCCCCGGATCAACTCGATATTGTGCGGTCGTTCACAATTACCGAATCGATTTAAGTAAAACCCCGAAATTGCGCTGATTTGGCCGGAATTGGCGCAAAAAATCCGGCCCGAACATCGCGCGAAGTTTGCAGCTGCCGAAGCGCTCAATCAGTTGCGACAGGTCGCGGGAAGGTAACGTTCGTCGAACGTCGGCAGCGCGTGGGCACTGGTGATTCCCCCGCCGCTCATCTCGGCCGTCCCGGGCGGGACCTGCGCCGTACCGCAGCGCCAGACGATGCTGCCGAGTCCCGACTGGTACGGAGTGACCGACAGCGTTTGTCCGAAAATGTCCTGATGCGCATCGTTGCCGAAAACGATGTCGAGCCGGCCGTTGACGACGTTGACCTGCCCCACGTAGTTTCCTTGCGTGTCCGTCGGTGCAGGCGTCAGACCGGCGGCGGCGCGGTCCGCCGGCGGCATCCCGGTATTGTTGAATGCGTCGACTATCGGCGACTTCGCCGCGGCTGCCATGCTGACGGCCTCGGCGACCTGGGCGCGAACGATGTAAGTCTGGTACGCGGTAATTGCGAGCGACGCTAGAATGCCGATGATCGCGATGACGATCATCAGCTCGATCAGCGTAAAACCACCGTTGTGTCTCATGATTTCACCTACCGTTGCACGCGCATCGGGGCGTAACCTCGGCGCACACTATACGGTACCATCACACAATTGTGCCGCGATGTGACTCACGTTTTGCGGCCCGCTGAGCCGCGCTTTTGACCGGTCGACGGTACCGGTATTGACCGGCCAAAAAAAGCCCCGGACGGGCCGGGGCTTTTTTTTGCCCTTGCGGGCAATTCTGGATCATCCAGGCATCAGGTACGGCAGGCGGCCGGAAGATGCTTGTTGGCAATCGCAGCGCCGGCGCTGTCGCAGACCCAGGCGACACTGCCCGGATTCGTCGTGTCCGGCTGCAGCCGAATCGTCTGGCCATTGATGATCGAATGCGCGTCGTTGCCGTACGTGACGGTAATGACGCCGGCCGCGACGTTAACCTGGCCGACGTACTTGCCCTGGATTTCCGCGGCGGCAGCAAGCCCTGCCTCACCGTTGTCCGCAGGCAGCGTGCCGCGGTCCTGGTAGAACTCGGTGACGGCCGCTTTCGCACCGCCAGAAAGGTTCAGGCCTTCAGAAACCTGGGCGCGGATCGTGTAATCCTGATAGGCCGGGATTGCGATGGCCGCGAGAATGCCAATGATCGCAACCACGATCATCAGTTCGATAAGCGTAAAGCCTTGCTGCTTCTTCATTACTTCATCTCCATGAATTAACTGGGGTCAAACTACAAAAACGGCCAGAAGCCTGTACCAGAATCTAAAGCAATCGCCGTGCCAACCTCGTCTCCGGCCGCGACAATGCGCTGATTTCAAGAAAATTATAGTCATGGCCCCCGGGCCTTGCAGGACGCCCGTCACAGTCTTGACGTACCGTTATTGTCACAAGCTGACAATTTTTGTCAGTGCGGTTGGCGAATGGCGACAGTGCTTATGCAAGATCGGCCAACCAAAGTCGCGGACCAGGCGCTTAGCCTAGCGAAGGCCCGGCCGCAACGGCTGGGTGGCCAGAGATCACGCATCGATGCCGAGCTTCTTGATGCGGTAGCGCAGCTGCCGGAATGATAGGCCGAGCAGTTTTGCAGCTGCAGTCTTATTGTAGCGCGTTTTTCGAAGCGCATCGAGAATCGCCTGGCGCTGCACGTCTTCGACCTGGTCACCGAGGTGCTGCGTCTCCGGCATCGCGGATGGTGCAGCGACGGGCGCGACCTGCCGCAAATGCAGATCGGACTCGCGGATCTCGCCGGTGGCCGCGAGAGTTACGGCGCGCTCGAGCATGTTCTCCAGCTCACGCACGTTGCCCGGGAACCCGTAATTTGTGAGCGCGCTGCGAGCGCTGTCGTCGAGATACGCCGTATTGTCGAGGCGTCCAAGGATGTGCTCGGCAAGCTCCAGCACGTCGTCGCCACGGTCACGCAGCGCCGGCACGTGCAGTTCGATCACGTTGATGCGATAGAAAAGGTCTTCGCGAAACTCCCCGGCAGCGACCATCTGGCCGAGGTTCTTGTGCGTCGCCGACAGAATACGCGCGTTCGACGGTTGCTCCTCCGAGGCGCCGACCGGGCGCACGCGTTTCTCCTGGATCACGCGCAGAAGCTTGACCTGCATCGGCAGCGGCAGATCCGCGATTTCATCGAGGAACAGCGTGCCGCCCTCCGCGGACTGGACCAGACCGACCTTGTCACTCACGGCTCCGGTGAAGCTGCCTTTTAGGTGCCCGAAAAACTCGCTTTCCATGAGTTCGGCCGGAATGGCCCCGCAGTTGACGGGCACGAAAGGGCCGTCGGCCCGCGGGCCGCGCTCATGAATCAGGCGCGCAACGAGTTCCTTCCCGGTTCCGGACTCGCCCGAAATGTGCACCGGCGCTTGCGAGCGCGCGACTTTGTCCACCATTTTCCGAAGCTGCTGCATGGCGGGTGACCGGCCGAGCAGCCGGGACTGCCGCTTTGCGGCACGGTCGTCGAGTTTGAGCGCGTTTTCGACGATATTCCGCAAATATCCGAGATCCAGCGGCTTCGAAATGAAGTCGAACGCGCCGAGCTTCAGCGCCTGTACCGCTGTCTCGACATTGCCATGCGCCGTAATGACGGCGACCGGAACGCCCGGTGCCTGCGACTGCATCCACGCAACGAGTTCCAGGCCGTCCCCGTCGGGCAAGCGCATGTCCGTCAGGCAGATATCGAAGCGATTCGCCTCGAGCAGCGTCTTTGCTGACGCCACCGTCTGCGCGGTTTCCGTGTCGACCTTCATCCGGCCAAGCGTCAGCGCCAGCAGTTCGCAGATGTCGGGCTCGTCATCGATGACGAGGGCGAGCGGCCGGGCCATCACGCGCGCTCCTCGGCGCGGATCGACAGTGCCCTGGCGTTCTCGTCTCGGAGTCTCATCGTGTTCACCTCGGGGCTGGCGGCTGCCTCAGCGCGTTTCCCAGCGATCGGGATCCGCGAAAACGATCCGGAAGATACTGCCTCCGCCCGGTCGGTCAAGGTAGAGCAGCGTCGCGCGATTCAGTTCGCAGAGCTCTCGGGAAATATACAAACCGAGCCCCGTACCGCCGGAGCGCTCCGTGTAGAAGGGCTCGAACATTTTGTCGGCCGACGCCGGGTCGACGCCATAACCGTGGTCCAATACATCGAGATACGGGCGCCCCTGGCCCGGCAGACGACCAATCTGGAGCTCCACGCAAATGCCGCCGGCCTCGCTTGCATATTTGACGGCGTTGTCGCACAGATTCCACAGGACCTGGCGCAGATGGCTCGGGTCCATGCGCACTTCCACGGATTCCGGGCTCTCGAGCACCCGCAGTTCGCCCTCCTGGAGCTCGTGCGTGCGACTAAATTCACGCGCGAAGTCGGCCAGCCAGGGCGCGAGATTCAGGCGTTCCGCACGGCTCGATTCGCGTCGCGACAGCTGGAGGACGTTGTCGATAATGTGACTGACGCGCCCGGAATGCGACTGGATGATCGCAGTCAGACGCAGGTCATCCGCCGTCAGGCCTTCCGACTCGGCGAGCAGCTGCGCGGCATGGCTCATCGCGCCTACGGGGTTGCGAATCTCGTGGGCAATACTCGCGCTCAGACGTCCGAGAGAGGCTAACTTCGACTGCTGCACGCGCTCCTTGAGCAGGCTCGCGTCCTCGAGGAATATCAGCACCGGGCCGCTGCGGCCGCCGCCCTCGCCGAGCGGTGCCAAATGCGCAGTGAGCCTGAGATTGCTGCCCTCCGTGATGACATCGAATTCGCCGTGTGAAGACAGGTCGTAATCGACCCGCCAGCGCTCGAGGTACTCCGCCAACGGGCTGAACACGGCGTCAAGCGCGAGCCCCCGAACTGGGTGCTCGGCGCCGAGTAGTTGCGTTGCCGAGCCGTTACTCAGCCGAATCTTGTCCTCCGCATCAATCACGATGATGCTTTCGCGGAGGTTTTGCACGATGTACTCGTTGAGTTCGGAGAGGTTCTTGAGATCGACGCCGCGCTGGCGGGCCAGCGCTTCGCTGGCCTGTATGCGGCGCCCAAGAACCCGCGCCGTGAGCGCCATGGCGAATATGACCGCGCCCAGCACGCCGGCGGCGGGGTAGTTCTGCTCGAAGTCGGTCGCGAGCTGCGTGAATGCTTGCTCGCCGAGAATGGCGAATGTCGCAATCGCCGCGAAGATCGTCGGGTACTGTGCCGGCAGGACCAGGCTCGCGGCGCCGACGAAAATGATGATCAGGCCGCCGAGACCGCTGCTTATGCCGCCGCTCGCATGCATCATGACCGTGATTGCAAAAATGTCGACGACTGTCAGGACGCCGGCAAGTACGCTTGCGGGAAACCAGCGCCCGCGGACGGCGAAGCCCGAGATAACGGAAAAAACGAGGTAGCTTGCAGTGCTGGCTGCAAACAGCGTCGGATAGCGATCGCCGAAATAGGGCGCGCTGCCGCCCGCGAACAGCAACACGAGCAGAAGCAGCGCGATCAGCAGCCGGAAGACGTTCAGCGTTCCAAGCACGCGCCAGGTGAGTTCCGTCTCGTCGGCCGGGCGTGCGGGCATTACCTCCCGGGCCGTGCGCCGCACGTCGATAGCAGCAGTGTCGGTGGATGCAGAACTCAAAGACTCGGGCTCGCCCTCAAGCGATGGGGAGATTGTAGTCGATGGCTGGCGGCGTTTGGGCGACGTACATCCCGAAACGCCGGCGATTCTCCCGAATCGTCGGGCCATGGCGCCCAGTCTGCGGAGATTTTGCACGCGGCGGTGCTTTACTCCAAAATACGCCGGATTTTTCGTAGGCGACGCGCCGGTTCGCGCGGCGTCATAGATTCGCCCAGGACCCACGATTTCATGAATCTGCACGAGTATCAGTCGAAGCGACTCTTCGCCGACTACGGCATCCCGGTCCCGCGAGGCATGCCCGCCGAGTCGGCCGACGCTGCGGCCGCGGCCGCAGCGGAACTCGGCGGCAAGCTCTGGGTCGTCAAGGCGCAGGTGCACGCCGGCGGTCGTGGCAAGGTCGGGGGCGTAAAGCTCGCCAACAGCGTGGACGAGGTACGCGAGCACGCCGCGGCCATGCTCGGTACGCGACTCGTCACTCACCAGTCCGGACCTGACGGACTGCCGGTGAACACTGTGTACGTCGAAGAGGGTTCCGACATCGGGCGCGAGCTCTACCTGAGCATGCTGGTCGACCGGGAAGTCAGTCGCGTCGCGTTCATTGCGTCGGCGGCGGGCGGCATGGACATCGAAAAAGTTGCCGAAGAAACGCCGGAGAAGATCTTTTCCGTTGCGGTCGCACCGGATGCGGGACTGCAGGACTACCAGGCTCGCCAGCTCGCTTTCGGTCTCGAGCTCGACAAGCAGCAGATGCGTCAGTTCGGTGATCTCGTCAAGCGACTGTACAGGCTGTATCAGGAGTGCGACGCGAGCCTCGTCGAGATAAATCCTCTGATTGTCACGAAAGGCGGCGATGTCGTCGCCCTCGATGCAAAGATCAACATCGACGGCAGCGCGCTTTTCAGGCAAAAGGGCATCGCGGCGCTGCGGGATGAATCGCAGGAAGACCCCATGGAGCGCGAGGCAGCCGAGCACGATCTCAATTATGTGTCCCTGGACGGCAATATTGCCTGCATGGTCAACGGCGCCGGACTGGCGATGGCCACGATGGATCTGATCAAGCTGCACGGCGGTGAGCCTGCGAATTTTCTTGATGTGGGTGGTGATGCCACCAGCGAGCGCGTGGCTTCCGCTTTCAAACTGATTCTGTCGAACGAGAAGGTGACGGCAATTCTGGTGAATATATTCGGCGGTATCGTGCGCTGCGATCTGATCGCCGAGGGGATCATCGAGGCAGTAAAAGAGGTAGGAGTTTCCATTCCCGTCGTGGTGCGGCTGGAGGGCACAAATGTCGAAAAAGGCCGCAAGTTGCTGGCAGAGAGTGGTCTGGACATTATCGCGGCCGATGATCTGACCGATGCGGCAAAAAAAGTGGTTGGCGCAGCCGGCTAACGGAGTTGTGACATGAGCGTTTTAGTCGACAAAGACACGAAGATTATCTGCCAGGGAC
>JBFJOC010000074.1:0-12001 GCA_041617855.1 Woeseiaceae bacterium
GAGGATCCGACGAGCAGAAGTCCGGTTGCGATGGTCGCGGTCAATACCGTCAGCGCCACGGCGGCAGTCAGGGTCTTGTTGCCAGGTTTCATCATGATCTCCCGTATTGGTGGCTAACTGTTTCGCCGACGGGCTCCATCGGCCTGAACGGACGCCCCTCGGCGTGCAGGAAACGAACGAAGAATTCGAAGAGCACCAGGCGCGTCGTCTGGATGGCAACGACGAGACCTTCGAGGCCGATGATCAATACGTTGCCGATGACCAGGATCAAAATATAGAGAACCGTCGATTCGCTCGCACCCGCAACGCCTACGACGGCGAGCGAGAGCCCCGAATGCGCCAGCGCGAACGCCCCGACGCGGACGAACGAGACGGTGTTGACCACGAGCTGCAGCACAGATTCGACGAATTCGGCGAGCGCAGACCCGGCCGCCGCGAGCCGCTTGCGGTGACTCGTGAGCGCATGACCGACGACGAACCACGCACCGCCGAGCGCGGTGATCCACAGCAGCGCGGGCTGCCAGAGCGCGGCGAGCAGCGAAAGGTAGCACAGCATAAGACCGGCGCCGGATTGCCACCAGCCGCGGGCTTGCCGTTGCCAGTAGGCCTGCGCCGCGTCGAGGCACATGCCGATCACTAGCAGCATGGCCCCACCGATCATCGGGATGACAATGATTGTGATCGGCGCATCCATTGGCATGAGCCAAAGTGCCGGTACGACATCCTCGAGCGAAAATACGCTGCCGAACAGCGCACCGAAAACGATGCTGACGGCGCCACCGGCAATCAGGAGACGCAGAATCGGGAAGCGCTTTCGGAGCAGGATACCTGCGAACAGCAACACGGCGCCCTGGCCGATGTCACCGAACATATAGCCGAACATCAGCGGGCTTGCGATTGCGACGATGCGGGTCGGGTCGGCTTCACTCGCGGCGGGCACGCCGAGCATCCGGGTGAAGATCTCGAACGGCCGCATCCACGGCGGATTGCGCAGCAGAAGCGGCGGCTCGAAACCGGGCGGCGGCTCCGTCACTCGTAACAGACCTCGGATGTCCGCCGCTGCGAGCAGGCCGAGCAGATCTTCCTCGTTCGGGTCGCTCGTCCAGCCCGTTATCCAGGCAAAGTGCTCGGTCGACGCGAGATCCGGTATGTTGTCGGCATACCAACGAACAAAGCGTGCGTCGGCAGCCGCGTCCGCGACGTCATGCTCTTCATTTAACGCCCGGATCGATTTCAGGCCATCATCGATAGCAGACTCGGTCGCGTCGAGTCGCTCCGCGATGATCTTGGCCGCAGCCTCGGTTGACTCCGGCAGATCAGGAGGAAGCGCCACGGGTCGCGCCTTCTGCGCCATCAGCTTCAGGTCGAGTTCGTCGATATCCGCCGGCAGGCCGACCGCAAGCAGAAACATCCGCTCCGGGGTCGCAATGCGCCGCGTAATAACGTTCTCCGGCAGCGTTTCCGGCCTGGTGTCGTCGGCCAGCGCATACAGACCGGTCTTGAGCATGGGCCCGGCCTTCGACAGTTCTCCCAGGCCGGGCAGCGAGACATCCCTTGCATCTAAGAGCATACCGAGGAGTTCGAGCTCGGCGCGTGCGCGACGCCGTCCTTCCAACGCTTCGATCGGTTCACGGGCATCCGCGACCCAGGACCGGAGCCGTTTCATCGCGTGCTGGAGCATCACCTGCGGCTCCTCGCGTTCATCGGGCTCGTGCGCTTGCGGCGGCGGCCAAATGCCTGCGTAGCGCTGTTCGAGGTCGGCGAATTCATCCAGCAGGGCGCGGGATTCCGGCGCCAGGACCGGCACGGCGGTTTCCCCGTGGCCCTCGAGCTCGACCCGTGCCGAGCGGGCAAGCACGTCGAGCGCGGCCGTGAGGTCGTCACGGTCAACGAGGACTTCAAACCACGCTGCCGGCTGCGGCCGGAGCGTCATGCAGCCCGCTCCGGGGCGACGTCGTTGAAGAGAGATCGCCGCACGAGGCCCGCTCGCAGCCGCCAGAGATCGAGGGCGGTGAGCAGCAGGTGGCAGAACACGGTCACCGGCTGCGCGCGCTTGAGGCGCAGAAGCCGCGTGACCGCGGTATCGACCCGTGCGACCCGATTGTCGGCGTCGCCGTGCGCGCCAAGCGCGTTTCCCTCGCGCTCGAGGAACACTGCGATCAGAGCCGTGAGTTCGGCAAGCCCCGCGTCTTCACCAGCGCCGGCTGGCCAAAGCACTTGCCAGCGTTCCTGCCACCAAACGAGCACGTCGTCGAGGTCCGCTGCCGCCGGCAGTTGCGCAGCAGTTTCAGCGCGTCGCGCAGGCTGCGCCGTGCGCTCTGCGATCGCGAAAGGAGCAAGTGACGGGTCATCTCTCATCCAGTCGAGAGCGCCGTCCCCGCAACGAAGATGCGCGATTGCCGGCAGATCGGGGAGCAGGCGAGCCCACCGGACGGCCGGACGCCACGCACCCGGCACCCACTGCGCCGACCCGGTTACGACGCTCCGCCAGTCCCGCCGCAGCGAGCGCTCGATCGCGTGAGGCGACGAGCGTGCGGTAAAATGCTGGACGAAACGCCAAACTGGCATACCGCGTGCGGCGTGCAGATACTGCGCAATATCGCGGCTGGCCTCGAGCGCCTGCCAGGCCGCATCGGACGGTCGAGCTCCGAGCAAGGCCTGTGCCCGCGCCTTGGCATAAGCAAATTCAATGGCCACCTGACGCCTCCGGATCGGTCAGCGCGGCGGCAACTGCGCGAACCGCCCCCCGAATTAGCTCATTCTCCAAAGCGGCTGCCGGGATCTCTGCCGTCCTGGACTCCGCCTCGCGCTCGAGCGCGGCTACAAGCTCGCTATTTCTCTGCGCGCAGTCTCCGTGGAGCCGGGTGATGCGTGCCTGTGCTTCCCGAATCTGCGCACGCACGGTTGCCTGCGCGTGCCGCCGAATCTCCTCGGCGCGCTGCTCGCAGGCCGCGATGCCGGCCAGCGCCTCCTGCTCGGCCGCCAGCACTTTGGAGATGGCCGCGTCAACGGCCGTGCGGCGATCCGTCCCGGTGCTCATCGGAACATTCTGGGAACTCGCCCGCGGTACAACTATTCGTAGTAGTACGGACGCGGCTGCGCCCAAAATGCTGCGCTGGCGGCCGGTTACGATCGGCCGGGCGATTCGGCCCGCCGCCGGATGCTCTCAAGCAGTCCGGAAGCGCGTGCCGGGCTGCGGCGGCTCCTCGGGCGGCCCGGCGAAGCACTGCGCGATCGACATCCACTGTGTCGCGACGTCACCGACAATCGTTAAGCCCGTATCGGCCACGTTTCGCGTTTGCGTCACGACCTGGCAGAACTCGACCGCGTCGCCCTCGATCCTTTCGTCATCCTGCAGCTCGCCCCAGGTCCAGATTGCACCGGATGGAGCCGCGAGGCTCACGGAGGGTCGTCGTTCGGGCACGGGCAGCCCGCGGTTTTTGAAGGCCCAGCCGAACGTGTTGACGCCCAGTACCGCGATGCCCTTGATGCGATCGGAATTAATGCGTTCGGCGCCGAGCGCATCGTACACGGCCTGGGCGTGAGCCCAGGTTTCCATGAGCCGGGCCGTCACGCTGGAGCGCACGCTCATGTCCGGTCCCGCCCATTTGACTCGCAGCTTGGGATCGACATCCGCATAAACCTCCGCCATCGAGCGGTAATGACTGCGCCACGCGTCCCGCAGCGCCGTTCCTGACTGTCTATCGAGCTCGTCATCCTCGAACGCCCGCATTCCTGTCGCCGGCATCGCTCGGGACAAACGGTTGAGCATGTCGAGGAGCGTTTTTTCGTCCTGGAGTGATAGCTCCGCCATGCGATTCCAGAAAAACAGGTGCGCGAGCACGTCGCTGATCGTCCAGTTCTTGAACTGAGTGTGTCTCGCGAGACCGGTATCGTCGAGGTCGGCAACGAGATCGTAGAGTGCCTCGCTTTCATCGATGAGATCGTTAACTTCCTGCAGCATGCCAGTCCCCAGTGACTGCCCCGGGCCGTCCGCGAGCCGGGCCAATTTTTCGCGTTAGTGTTGCATGATCCTTGATACACACGGCCTCGCTCGTGGGCTCGCTGCGCCTATCAGCCCGTCCTGTCGATACCGTCTTGTGCCCGATGCTGCGACGTCGAGGCACGAAACACAACCGGAACCGTGCTGCCCGATAAGGTCGACCACCGCTCGTTAGGCCAATGCGGATACGGGACAGGGCCCCGAGAGGCAATATTGAATTTCAGGACGCTGGACTGACGCATTTACATTGGCTAGGTTCCAGTGATTGTGTTGCATCCCGAAACTCAATCTGATGCCCGAGGCCGCGGCGGCAGAATTCCAAGAAGCCCGGTCTCCACGAAAAGACAGCGAATATGATGAGCTTATACAGAGGCATTCTACGCATCATGATATTGACGTCGCTGGCGATGGGCGCGGCCTGTGCGCAGGATCGTGCGCGACCTCACTGGAACAACATTGACGTCATCCGTGAAAACGTCGAGCAGCCGCGAGCGCATTTCATTGCCTACCGCGACAGATACGCGGCGCTCGTCGGCGACGTATCCGCCAGCGCCTGGTATCGCTCACTAAACGGCACGTGGAAGTTTCGTTATTCAGATTCACCGACGATCCGGCCTGCAGGATTTCATGAGCCCGATTACGACGTCTCGAGTTGGGATGACATCCCGGTGCCGTCGAACTGGGAGCGCCACGGATACGGCTATGCGATCTACGTCAACGTGCCGTATCCCTTCGAGGTCGACGAACCGAACGTGCCGGCAGACCCGAATCCGGTCGGGTCGTATCGCCGCGACTTCGAGGTGCCGGAGCTTTGGGCGGGCGACGAGATTTTTGTCGAATTCGGCGCCGTGAGCTCGGCGTTCTATCTCTGGATCAACGGCAGCTACGTTGGTTACAGCGAGGGCAGCAAGACGCCCTCGGAATTCAACGTAACTCGATATTTACGGCCCGGCACGAACACCATCGCGGTCGAGGTGTATCGCTGGAGCACGGGTAGCTACCTCGAGGATCAGGACTTCTGGTCGCTTTCGGGCATTCAGCGCGACGTAAGGCTGTACGCGCGGCCACCGCTTCGTGTTCGCGACTTCTTCGTGCGCACCGGGCTGTCTGCCGATAATGGCGACGGGCAGCTCGACGTGGACATTGAGCTCGTCAACGACTCGGGCGCGGCCGCCGAGCGCGTGGTGAGCTGCGAAATCCACGACGGTCACGACGTCATCGCATCGATGACGGATACGTTGACGGTCGGTCCGGGACGGACGACGCACGAATGCCGAACCACGATCCCCGGCATCAAACCATGGTCTGCCGAAACGCCGTATCTGTATACGCTGCTCTTTACCGTTCAGGACGGCGAATCGATCGCCCAGCCGATCGGCTTTCGCACGGTAGAGATCGAAAATGGACGCTTCCTGATCAACGGGAGACACGTGCGGCTCAAAGGCGTCAATCTGCATGAACATCACGAGGTAACCGGGCACGTCGTCGATGAAGCCACGATGCTGACCGATATCCGGCTCATGCAGGCGGCCAACATGAATGCGGTTCGAAATTCACATTATCCGCAGCCGGAAAGGTGGTATGAGCTGACCAGCAAACACGGGCTCTATGTCGTGGACGAAGCAAACATAGAGAGTCACGGCTTCGGCTATGACCACGACAAGACGCTGGGCAACAAACCTCATTGGATGCAGCACCACCTGGACCGGACGCAGCGCATGCTGGAACGGAGCAAGAACTTTCCGTCCGTCGTGATCTGGTCGCTCGGCAACGAAGCCGGTGATGGCATGAATCTCGGCGCGACCTACAAATGGATTAAGGCCCGCGATCCGTCGCGTCCTGTCCAATACGAGACGGAAGGCGATTTGGAGCTGGTGGGAGAGCGGCATTCCGATTTTCACTCGAGCATGTACTGGCGCTATTGGGATCTCGAGGAGTACGCCCAAACGCATAACGACCGTCCATTCATCCTCATCGAGTATGCGCACTCGATGGGCAATAGTACGGGTAACCTGCAGGACTACTGGGACGTCATTAATCGCTACGACATTCTCGCGGGTGGCTTCATTTGGGACTGGGTAGACCAGGGCTTGCTGGAGCACGACGAAAAAGGCACGCCTTACTGGACCTATGGCGGCGATTACGGACCACCCGATGTGCCCTCGAGCGGCAACTTCAATTTCAACGGCCTCGTTTTCCCGGATCGGCGGATTCAGCCGGCGTATCATGAAGTGCAACGCATTTATCAACACGTCGAATTCCACCTGGTCGACCCCGTAGCGGGCAACCTTGCCGTTAAAAACAACTACGACTTCACCAGCCTCTCGCCGTTCCAATTGCGATGGGAGATTGCGGCCGACGGAAAAGTGGAGCAGGAAGGCGTACTCCCGCGCCTCGGCATCGATGCCGAAAGCGCGGCCGTGCTGCGCCTGCCATACGACTTGTCAAAGCTGCGCGCCGGCCCCGAATATCACCTGAACCTGCGGCTGATTGCACCCGAGGCTCGCGGTCTTCTGCCGGCCGGTCACCGCTATGCCGAGACGCAAATCGCACTCCCGAGCGAGCCTGCCAGGTTTGCTGCACGCGGCCCAAACAGGCCTCTCGCTGTCACCGATCGTGAGGACCGCATCGAAGTCCGCGCCGGCGAGATGGCGGCGATTTTCAGCAGACACAGCGGCCTGTTGGTGTCGCTGACGCTCTCCGGACAGGAACTGCTGCTGCGCCCGCTAGTGCCGAATCTCTGGCGCGCGCCGACCGACAATGACTTCGGCAACTACATGCACGAATGGGCGGCGGTCTGGGAACAGGCAAGCCGAAATCGGTCTCTGGCGCAGTTCGACGTCCTGACATCGCAGCCGGAGCGGCTGAGCATAGCCGCACGTTACGACCTCGCGGACGACGACGGCAGGACGGTCGCAAACTGGCACACCATTTACACGGTTCACGGAGACGGCCGGATCGACGTCGACAACGAGTTCCAACGCAATGACGGACTGCCGGTGGTCCCCAGGATCGGCATGAATGTCGAGCTCAGTCGATCACTCGACGCAGTTGCATGGTTCGGCCGCGGGCCCTTCGAGAATTACTCCGATCGCAAGCTGGCGGCTCTCATCGGCCGCTATGCGAATCGGGTTGCAGATCACTACGTGCCGTACCTCCGCCCACAGGAGAACGGCTACAAGACGGATGCGCGCTGGGTATCCCTGAGCGACGGGTCCGGGGCGGCGCTGCTCGTCATCGCCGACGACCTGATTGGCTTCAGCGTGCATCACAACCGACTCGAAGACTTCGTGCCGCCCATCAAGATCGCCATCACGACCGAGGACGGCCCCGGCGCGCGCGACAACGAGGCACGGGTCAACATGCACGTCAATGACGTCACGCCGCGTGACCTCGTCTCGCTCGATATCGACTACGACCAGATGGGCGTCGGAGGGGACGACTCCTGGGGGAAGCGTACGCTGATGCGATACTCACTGATTGAGAAGCGCTACCGTTATGGCTTCACGTTGCTACCTTACGCGCCGACACCCGGAAGGCTGGAAGAACTGGTTCGTCGCTGATGCCCCGGCAAGAAACACGGTAATCGTCAGACGGGCCTGCCCGCATTTTCACGACTCGTTTTCGACACTCTCTATGCTGTGAATCCAGCTCCTGCGCTCGGCAAACGTCGAATACCAAACCAGGAATATCGCAACGGCAACGGGCATCAGCATCGTCAAGACGACTTCGAACGGCGTGAAGTCGGCAGCGGTACCGGCAACGCGCAGCGTGTGGATCATCGTCACGATGACCCCGACCAGCGATGCAAGAAACAGATATTGCGCCGACGGCTTTCGTAACAAAAGAAGGACGCAGCCGAGCGCGCCGCCGAAAACCGCGACCGCAAAACCGCCTGTCGCCCACGCGGGCCGGCCTACGATGATCGCACGATGACTCTCAGGGTACGAAGCGACGCCGTCTGCATCCAGCTGCATAACGAAATTGAGGCTGCCCATCAGATTCCAGATGAGCGCGACAATGCCGATCAGCCAAAAACTCCAGTGTGGACGGATAGCCGATTTTCCGATCATCACATTGACCGTGCCGGAGCCAATAATTCGAACGTCCGCATCTCCCGCCAGACAGCTCGAGAAACCCGAGCCGCGCGCGTGCCGCTACACACTCCCATGCTTCGTGGGGGGCGAATGCTCGACATCCGGTCCCGCGCCAAGCTCGTGTAGCGCCGCTACGACCGCGTCCAGCAGGTTGTCCGGGCGCGGATTCGCAAGTCCTTCCTCGTCGGCGACCTGCAATTCGCGTGCGTCGTACTCCCAGCGCCTCAGGATTTCGATCTTGTCTGCTCGAGAAAGCGCGACATCCCGGACTACGTCCGCAGGCATCGCGTAGACGAGTTCGGGGTCGACCAGGGCCCTTGTCTTCTTGTCGTCGGCCATAATTCACCCCCCCCTAATTCAGATTCGCATCGGAGTCCGGTTTCAGCTTACATCATGCGTTTCATCGTCGACAATGCATGCTCATCGACAATGCCGTAGGAATCGTTCCGGATGTTTCGCGAACTCGGGACTGTCGAAAGCAGCGAAACTGATTCCCGCTACTTGCGCTCCTCGCCGGATGATCCCTGTCGCGTGGCGTAAACGAACACGCTGCCATCGTCAGCGAGTGCGAGGACATCGTATTCGACGGGGTTGGGGCCCTCCATGCCCGGCGAGCCGATCGGCATGCCCGGAACGGCAATGCCGCGGATATTCTCCGGCTGTTTGTCAATCAGCGACTTCACTAGGTCGGCGGGCACGTGGCCTTCCACGAAGTAATCACCGACTACCGCGGTGTGGCACGACCCGAGTCTGTTCGGCACACCTGCCTGTGCCCTGTAGCTTTGCGTGCTGGCAACATCGACCACGTTTACGACAAGCCCGGTATCCCGCAGGTGTTGCACCCAGTCGGTACAGCAACCGCAGGTAGGTGTCTTGTAGACCGTAATCTCCGTTGCCGCGGATAGCGGTTTCATCGTCTCTGACCACGCGTAGAGTGCAGCGACAACCGTGATTGCGCCGGCCAGCACGGCACCGATTAAGTACTTCCTGCTGCCTGCGACGCCGGCACCCGTGCTTGAACTATCCGAACTCATGATTCGACCCTTTATTGTCCGGGAACAGCGGATGGTATCGCGACGCCCTCGTGATCCCGGCAATTTAGCCCGGAGTCAGGATATCTCAGCTGGCGCCAAGCTGCGACTGCCTGAGCAGTCTCGAGATGTAGAGGCCCTGGATCATGTCGAAAACCGCATGAAAAAGCATGGGTAGCAGCAGGGACCCGCTCAGGAGATACATCGCGACGAGAACCGTTGAAACGAACAGCAATCCCGGGACCTGCTTAAAGCCCTGATACGCGTGCGCGAATGTAAATATCAGAACGCTGAGGACGGCTGCGCCCGGCAAGCCACCCATTTGCGAGCCATACCAGATCAGGTAGCCGCGAAACAGCAGCTCCTCTGAAAATCCGGCGTTGGCGGACACGATCCGAAACCACAGATGCTCGCGATCCGTCCGCGGCATGAATTCCGCCAGCTCGCCGAAATGTTCAGCAAAGCCCGATGCATCCCCGGCAAGCAGGCTGCGGAACTGCAGTATCACAAGAATCAGGACGGCCACACAGATCGCGAGCCCCGTCAGCAGCTGCGTCAGGGTAGAGCCTCGCAGCCCGAGCTGTGGCAAGCCCCGCTCGAGCATGAACCACATGCCGAGCAGTACCAGCGCGAACGCCAGCGTCGTGACGATGGTGCGGCGATAGGCCTCGATTCTGGCCGGCTCGCCGCCTGCACGAATACGGCGCACCAGCGCGGCAAAATTGAGCTTTGCGATAATCGGGTACGCAACGAATACGATCAGTACGAAAACGTGATCCCAGACGGTTAGATTGACCATTATTCCATCGCCGCATTTTTGCGCTTCCTGACCAACGTAAGTCTATCAGCGGCTTGATGCTCGAAATGTCGGCAGCCGTCGGCATCGGCTGCCAAACCGGTGCACCGATCCCCGGTCGACCGTTGCGGCTGTGCGCTTAGCGCTTGATACGGACGAGTTTCAATTCGTCATCGTGCGCGACACGCTTACTTTCAGACCCGAACACGCTGCCGACATTGCCGGACTCGGCCCCGCAGGCGATCGCCCGGTCAGCCCGGCGCCGTTCTGCCGAACTTTCACTTCAATTTCGGCAAGCGCCTACTAGACTTGGTGACATGCACCGAGCGATTTGCGCTTGGAATCGCTCGAAATTCGACTATTTTTCGCGAGGATACAGCCATGCGTAGACGCACATTCTGCAAGACCGCGCTGTCAGCGGCCGTCACGGCCGCGCTGGCCGCCTGCGGGAAAGATACGAGCCCTACGACGCCCGATGTCGGCAGCCGCATACCGGCAATATCAATGCAGGGTGATGAGCTGTCGATCGAGAAGGCGGCCGTGGACGAGCTTCGAGACGCGCTCGAGGGCACGCTGTACCTGCAGGCCGACTCCGGCTATGCCTCGGCCAAGCAAATCTGGAACGGAATGTTCGATGCCAAACGGCCCGCTCTCATCGCACAGTGTCTCAGCACGAAAGACGTCGTCACCGCCGTCGACTTCGCCCGGGACAGGGCGCTGCTGCTGTCCGTAAAATGCGGCGGTCACAGCCTGCCCGGCAAGTCCACCTCGGACGGGGGCATGATGATCGACCTGTCACGAATGCACCGGGTCGATGTCGACGTTGAAACGCTAAGCGCCCGCGCAGAAGGAGGCGCCCTCTTAGGTCATCTCGATACCGCAACGCTGTCCCGCAACCTGCTGACAACTACCGGGATCGTCTCACACACCGGGATCGGCGGCTTCACGCTGGGCGGCGGCTTCGGCCGTACCGATCGCAAGATGGGCCTTGCGATCGACAATTTGCTGGCCGCAACCGTCGTCACCGCGAATGGCGACGTTGTCCGCGCGAGCGAAGAGGCCAATGCGGACCTGCTGTGGGGTCTGCGCGGCGGCGGCGGCAATTTCGGTATCGTGACCGAATTCCTGTATCGGCTGCATCCCTTCAATCCGACTGCTTTCGGGGGCGCACTGGTCTATGAGATGACGCGGGATTTCTTCGATTTTTACGCAGAGCTTCACGAAACTCTGCCGGACGAAGCGAATATCGAGCCACAGCTCATCAAGGACGACGACGGCACACCTGTCGCCTACACGGAGGTGACCTGGGCGGGGGATCATCAGGCGGGAGCCAAGGCGCTTGCGCCGATGCTGGATTTTCCGGGGCTCATCAGCGGCGAGCTCGGCCCGCTGTCCTACCAGGAACTGCAGACGAGTGCCGACGACTTTCTGGGCCACGGCCGACAGTACTATCTCAAATCCAGTTTCCTCAAGCAGCTGACGCCGGATGCGATCGACGTCATCCTCGAGTACTCGACCAGGCCCGGCCCCGCAGCGTGGTTCCAGCACATGGGCGGAGTCACTGCGCGCATCGCCGCCGATGCAACGGCGTTCGCGCATCGTGACGTTGCCTTCAACTTCGGCATCATGTACATCGGCGACGATCCGGCGGATAACGATGCCGGTCGGGCGGGCGTCCGCGAATACTACGCCGCGATGGAGCCGTACTTTGCCGGGTTTTACACGAATCTGAACGATGACAGCAAAGAGAAGATCTGGGGCAACTACGGGCCAAACTACCCGCGCCTCGTGGAGCTCAAGAACGTGTACGACCCGACGAACCTTTTTCGGCTGAACGCGAACATTCGGCCGACCGTTTAAGCGTCCGCCGTCGACGCCTCGAGCGGAGGCTCCTGCGGCACGGTAAACAGGTAAAAGCATGCCCCGGCGGCTCAGTCTGGCCACCGGGGCGCGCTCCATTCCCGGTCCCTAATGCTCAGCTGGCGTCAGTTCATGCTGAGCGGTCGGGCCAGGTAATCCGGCACGATGGCAACAGACTCGGCGGCGGCGAGCGTAATTCTCGCCGCCGGGCGCA
>JBFJOC010000075.1:0-11950 GCA_041617855.1 Woeseiaceae bacterium
ACCATGAGAAAGCCTGACATTACCAGCACCATCTGCGGCATCACCTCGCCGAACCCCTTCTGGTTGGCGAGCGCACCACCCACCAACTCCGGCTACCAGGTGCGCCGCGCATTCGAGGCGGGCTGGGGCGGTGCCGTCTGGAAGACGCTCGGCTTCGAACCCATTGTTAATGTCTCCTCGCGTTACGGCGGCGTCGACTACGACGGCCGCAAGCTAATGGGGCTCAATAACATAGAGCTCATCACCGACCGGACGCTCGACGAAAACCTGAAAGAAGTCCGTGAGATCAAGAAGGAATTTCCTGATCACGCGGTCGTCGTCTCGCTAATGGTCGAAACCGCCCGCGACGCGTGGCACGAGATGGTCAAGCGCGTGGAGGATACGGGCTGCGACGGACTCGAGCTCAACTTCGGCTGCCCGCACGGCATGAGCGAACGAGGCATGGGGTCCGCGGTTGGCCAAGTGCCCGAATACACGAAGATGGTGACTGAATGGGTGAAGGAAGTCGCGACGACGCCCGTCTTCATCAAGCTCACCCCCAACATCGCCGACATTCGGTATGTCGGGCGTGCTGCAGCAGAGGGTGGTGCCGACGCTCTGTCACTTATCAACACGATCAACTCGATCATGGGCGTTGATCTCGAGACTCTTGAGCCCCATCCTCAGGTTGCCGGGCGTGGGTCGCACGGCGGCTACTGCGGCCCGGCGGTAAAGCCGATCGCGCTCAACATGGTGCAGCAGATCGCCTCAGATCCCGACATCAACATCCCAGTGTCGGGCATCGGCGGCGTTCAGAAGTGGCAGGACGCGGTCGAGTTTCTCCTTCTCGGCGCGACGAACGTGCAGGTGTGCACGGCCGCGATGGTGTACGGGTTCAAGATCATCGATGACCTCGTCGACGGCCTGAGCGTATTTCTCGACGACAAGGGCATGCGGTCGGTTGCGGACCTAGTCGGCAAGGCCGTGTCCAGCGTCACCGACTGGCAGTACCTCAACCTCAACTATGTCGAAAAGGCCGTCATCGATCAGGACCTGTGCATCAAGTGCGGCCGCTGCCATATCGCCTGCGAGGATACCTCGCACAAGGCAATCACGGCGAAAGTCAACGGGGAGCGCCGCTTCGAAGTCATCGACGAGGAGTGCGTCGGCTGCAACCTGTGTGTCAGCGTTTGCCCGGTCGACGGCTGCATCACGATGGTCCCGCTGACCGACGGCGTCGACCCGCGCACGGGTCAGCCGGTCAGCAATGAGAAAAGGGACTGGACGACGCACCCTAACAACCCGATGCGCAAGGCGTAACCGGGCACGGCCGGACGGTCCGGGTCTTGGCGTTCATCAAGCTCGTTGTTCTGACCCTGTTCTTGAATATCGTGCGCTATGTCATCGGCATTCCGATTGAGGCCGGGACAATCATGGAGCCGATGCACCGCATCATGCCGCTTTATCCGGACGTCTTCGACAACGATTTCACGGGCCGAGACTTCGCGATCTCTCTCGGCTACAACTTCATGCTGTGGTTTTCAGCGGTGCTTGCCTTTCACGCCGCGCAGCCGGCGCTCGCGGGGCCGACGTGGCTTCGCAGCCTGAAAATGTTCGGCATCATGGCGCTGTTCTATTGCTCGCTCGCGGCCGTCTACATGAACCATTTCGTCGATGCGGTGAAGCCGTTCTGGTTCTGGAGCATGATCGATGCGCTCATCATTTTTCCGCTGCTCGGGATTGCAAACGCGCTGCTGTATCCGCGCCTGTTTCCTCGGCGGATCGAGACAAAGGCGGCAGCCGAGTCCGGGCATTGATCCGCGAAGAATGAGGAAGCCGGCGCGGATTCCACGCCGCCGACCCAGCCATTACCATAGCGGCGACCGCCGCATTCCCGGATTCTGTCGTTGCTGCCATTTAGACTCGCCTACGCACCCGCTTACGTCCTCGCCGCGTGTCTGCTCGCGACCTCGGCCAACGCTGCGCAGCTCGACGGTACCCGGGTCCTCAGCGGCCGGGTCGACCGGATCAGTTCGGATACCTGGACACTTCGCGGCCTCGACGCTGAGCTCGAGGTCGGTTCGGATTCGATTCGTGCCCGCATACGCATCGAGCAAATCGATTTCCTGGCTGCGGAAACTGACGCGACCAACGTCGACATCATCTGCGGCCAGGTTGAGTTTGCGGGCGCGACCGTCCGTTGTGCCGACGCCGCATTTTCGGCGACGTTTCCGCAACTCGGTCGGGTTTCGACACCCGGTTCCTTCGTCTATGACCGCCAGAACGAAATCACGCGATTCGAATTGACGCGCATAGGGATCGGTTCCGGTGTCCTGCGTCTCGAAGGAAGCTCGGATGTCGAGAGCGTCAGCCTCATGTTCGACGGTCGCGCGGTGCCGATCGCGGAGCTCCAGAGCTTGGCGTCGGGATTCGGACTCGTGCCCAACGATGTCGTGACCGGTGGCTTTGTGTCGGCGACGGGAAACGTGTTGCTGATTGAAGACAGGATCAGCCGACTATCGCTGCGCGGGACACTCGACGATGCGTCGATCGCGAACGAGCTCGGCACGCTCGTAGCCGAGTCCGTGGACGGCCGGGTATCGATCTCCGCGCAAAACACGGGCGGTACCTGGATCGTTGATGCCGACATCGGTGCCAATGCCGGCGAGGCGTATGTCGAACCCTTTTATGCGAACCTCGCCGAACACGCGGTAACGCTGCGCCTCGACAAGCTGCAAACGGCAGACTTCCGGGCTTTGGCGGTGCCGCAGTTTTCCCTCGTGCAGGAAACGCAGCTCGAGCTCGGTGGCAACTTGAAAATCGTGGTGGGCGCCACAGCCGAGGACACAGTGTCCGTCTCGGGCGACCTCACGCTCGGCGATTCGTCGGTCGATGCGATCTATTCCGGACTGGTGCAGGTGCTGGCTGCCGGAACGTTGCTCGGCGAGCTCGAGACATCCGGACGCGTATCCGGGCAACTCCGCCTCGACAGCGGTTTTCCGGCTGCGGCTCAGCTCGCGTTCGAAGACGTCACGCTCGACGATCGGAGGCGACGCTTCGCGATATACGGCATCAATGGCCAGGTCAACTGGCCCGGACCGGGCGCGACCCCGGGCAACGTGCCAACGAGCAGGCTGCGCTGGGATAGCGCGGCCGTGTATAGCATTCTGTTCGCCGGCGGGCACACCGAGCTGCGTCTCGGTGATGACGATGTCGAACTGCTCGGGGCACTGCGGCTGCCGACGATGGGCGGCGCCATTGTGATCAACGAATTCAGGGTCAGGGACTACGGCACCGATGCGGCGACGGGGCTGCTCAATGCCGTGCTCGAACCGATTCAGCTCGGCCAGCTTACCGCAGCGTTCGGCTGGCCGGCGTTCTCCGGATCGCTGTCCGGGCGGCTGCCGCTTCTGCAGTACGAGGGCAATGCGATGACGGTCGGCGGTCGCCTGACCGCGCGGGCATTCGACGGCGATATCGAGTTTTCCGATCTCCGCATCGAGCAGCCGTTCGGGCTTGTGCCGCGCCTCACCGGCGAACTGCGGCTCAGGGACCTCGATCTCGAGCGTCTCACGAACACGTTTTCCTTCGGCCTCATTCAGGGCCGGTTAAGCGGCGACGTTCGAGGATTGGAGATCATTGCGTGGCAACCCGTTGCTATGGATATGCATTTGTACACGCCGCCGGACGACAGGAGCCGACACCGCATCAGCCAGCGCGCCGTGGAGAATCTGGCGAGCGTCGGCGGCGGCAGTGCAAGCGCGGCGCTATCGTCGGGGCTGCTCGGATTTTTCGAGGTTTTCGCCTACGACCGAATCGGTCTGCGCTGCGTTCTTAAAGACGGCACCTGCGCGATGAGCGGCGCAGGCCCCGCACGCGAAGGGCCTGCCGGCAAAGGGTATTACATCGTCAAAGGCAAAGGCGTGCCGCGTATAGACGTCGTCGGTTATCACGAGCAGGTGAGCTGGCCGCGACTCGTGCGCCAGCTCAGAACGATTACTGGCCGCCAGGCGCCCACGGTAAGATAAGCTCGAAGTCGACAGGAACCGGGCGACCGAAGCAGACTCGAATCAATGACCGGGCCTTTCGAGCGGTCCGACAGGAGATAGGCAATCATGACCAAAACGTATCTTGCACTTGTCACCGTCGTCCTGGCAGCCGTAGCGGCCTGCGTGACGATCAACGTCTATTTTCCCGAGGCCGCCGCCGTCGAAGCTGCCGATCGAATCATCGATAAGGTCCGCGGTGACCAGGATCAGAATACCTCGATGACCCGGCCCGCCGAGTCAGCGTCGCCGCTTCTGGCGGTTGCAGAAGGGCTGGGCAGTTTCTTCATCGCCGATGCGAACGCCCAGGCTACCGTCGATTTCGACAAACCGTCGCCGGAGAAGCAGGCGCTCGAAAACTCGCTGGCGCAGCGCTTCCCATTGCTGAAGCCCTATTTCGATTCGGGCGCCATCGGCTTGACGGATTCCGGATTAATCGACATCCGCGATCGCGGCCTGATTCCGCTCAAGGATCGCAACACGGTGCTCCAGCTCGTGACGGCGCAAAACAACGACTGGAATGCGCTGTACGCCGAAATCGCGCGCCTGAACGGACGCCCGGAGTGGCAGGACGACATTCGCCGCACGTTTGCGGCGCGCTGGGTCACGAAGGCGGACAAAGGCTGGTACTACCGCGAGGGCGGCGTCTGGAAACAGAAGTAGATCGGCGGCCAGGACGGGAACATTCGAATGACGACCCGCCGCGAATTCATCATCACCTCGGCGGCAACTACCGGCGCGCTCGGGCTCGGTCTGGCGGGCTGCGGCACCGGAACGCGACGGGGCATTGGCGCCGCGGCACCGGGGAAAGATCAGGGAACCCGTCTCGACATCCTGATCCTCGGCGGCACCGGCTTCATCGGTCCGCACATGGTGCGCCGCGTCCGCGAGCGCGGGCACACCGTGACGCTGTTCAATCGCGGCAGAACGAACGCCGACCTGTTCCCCGACGTCGAGACGCTGATCGGCGACCGCGACGGCAAGCTCGACGCGCTTGAAGGGCGGACCTGGGACGCCGTCGTCGACAACTCGGGCTACGTGCCGAGGCACGTACGCGACTCCGCCGAACTCCTGAGCGGTGCCGTCAAGCGGTACCTGTTCATCTCGTCCGTCTCGGCCTATGCCAGTTTCGAGCACGCCGGAATCGACGAGGATTTCCCGCTTGCCACGATGGAGGACAAGTCGGTCGAGGAAGTGACCGGAGAGACCTACGGGCCTATGAAAGTGCTTGCGGAGAAAGCGGTTACCGCCGCGTTTCCGCGCGGCACGACGATCATCCGCCCGGGCTATATCGTCGGACCCGGCGACCGCACGGACCGCTGGACATACTGGCCGCTCCGCGTTCGCGCCGGCGGCGAGATGCTCGTGCCGGGCACACCTGGTGACCCGGTGCAATACATCGATGCGCGCGACCTGGCCAAATTCGTGATCCACGTCCTCGAGAATTCGATCACCGGCACGTTCAACGCGGTCGGCCCGGCCGAGCCCGGGACGATGGGCGCCATGCTCGCAACGATAAAGACCGTTACAGGCGCGGACACGACGTTTCGGTGGGCCAGCGCCGAGGCGCTCGAGAAGCACAGCGCGACTTTCCCGATCTGGGCTTCGCCCGTCGGCGAGTACGCCGGCATCCATCGGGTCAGCAACGCCCGGGCCCGGGCCGCCGGCATGACCTACACGCCGCTCACGGCCACGGTTCGGGACACGCTCAGGTGGTGGGATTCGCTATCGGCGGAACGACGTGCGGCGATGCGCTCGGGCCTGAGGGTCGGCGGGACCGATCGCGCCGCATTCAGCTCTGCACCGATGCCGTTGGCCGAGCAGATGGCTGCCGAGAGCAAGCTGCTCGAGGCACTTGCCGCGGTTACCTGACGGGTCAGAAGAATCGGCTCGGGCTGCGGGAATGTCTCGCCTCCGGCTGTTCGCGATCCGCTCCGGGCATAGACTTTCGCTTACGCTGGCACCCGTCATTCGCCCGGCATTTGCGCGTGTTTGCCGATGATTGCCCGACCCGGAAACACGTCCGGTACGGTCGAGCCTTCATCGACCACCAGGACTCCGTTCACGATGACGTAGGGGATGCCGGCCGAAAACTTCAGCCCACCCTGAAACGTTGCCTGGTCGACGATCGAGTCCGGCTCGAAAATCGTGATATCCGCGTCTGCGCCCGCCTGTATGCGCCCCTTGCGAACCGCGTCGGGAGCAACGATCTCAAGACGCCTGGCCGGCATCAGCGTCATCTTCTCTATGGCCTCACTCAGGGTCAGAATGCCGTCCTCACGCACGTACTTGCCAAGCACTCGTGCAAACGTGCCGGCGGAGCGGGGATGCGCGTGCGGCGAGAACGGCATACCGTCGCTGGCTACTATCGTACTATCCCGTGACAGCCCGGTCCGGATCCATTCTTCATCCATCATGTGCAGTATCACCGTCCCACCTTTCTCGCGATATTCGCGAAAGGTAGTCTCTGTCAGTCTCTCGCCGGTTTCCTGCCACTGTATATCCTCGTAGCTGGCACCGAATTTTTGCCGCCAGCCCTCGTCGAACAGCGCGGACTCGATTGACGTCGACGCGGCGGTGTAGGGATACAGCTCCGCCATTATATCGAAGCCCCTGCTTTGCATTGCCTCCACTTTATCTATGGCGCTGCCGATGTGCCGGAGTACCATGCTGTTGATATGCACGATATGCAGCGACGCCAAAGTCGCTTCGGCATGCTCGGTGACTTCCTCGATGCTCTGCAGATCGGGATTGCGAACATGGACGAACACCGGCACCTCGAACTCGGCGGCAATTTCAAAGACGTGCCGCAACTCGTCGCGGGATGCGCCGGGCGTGTAGCCGGCGAGTACGCCGATTCCCAGACCGCCCGCCTCGAGCTGCCTGCGAAGCGCGTCTTTCAACAGCGGCAATTGAGCACTGGATAACGGCGCATAGTTCGACGCCTCGGCGACAGGGATATCCGCCTCCGGGCAATCGCCGAGCGCCTGCAGCCTGGCGTAAACATGACTAGCGCTTGCCCCGTAATTGATCAGAGCATTGCCGGCCCTGGAAGCGAGCCAGCGAGCCATATTGTCGGCGCCCGTCTCCAATTCGAGCGCTGTCGTAACGCCGTCGTGCGCCTGAAAAGTATTGGCCGCGTAGCTTTGACCGTGCGCATGCAGATCGATGAATCCCGGCGAAACTACAAGACCGGTTGCGTCGATCGTGCGTTGCGCTCGCAAAGGAGTTGTCGAAATCGACGCTATTCTCCCCGCAGCAATGCCGACGTGACGGACAGCATCGAGAGAGGTCTCGGGATCGATGACCCGACCGTTATTGATGGCAATGTCGTACACGGCACCTTGCGGAGCAACCTGTTCTTCCTGCAGCTCGGCACGGGCAAGCATTGCCACAGCCCCAAGCAGCAGAGCCAAGACTACGCGTATCCAGTGATTCGAGATCGTTCCCCTGCAGTTAATCCGGCCTCGAAACTGAGCTATAATTCTGTAGCCAGTGAGAATCGTCATTTTTTACTGTGGCGCTTTTGATCGTTGGCTGCACCGATAAATGGATTTTCACCCTAACAACAACAGGTAACGAGCCATGTCCAATAAGTATGCTGGAGGGTGCGACCATATTCACACCCATTCGAATAATGATCCGATCGACAACCACGTTTGCCACTGCTCCGTCTGTAAGGGCGTTACCGGGCAAGATACCACCCATGTGGTCTTCTTTAAGCACGGCGATTTAAAAGTAGACAATCTCGGCGGCCTGAATCGTCAGCCGTTCAACGCTCAGAATCCAGACGGGCCGCTGGAGCTATGCACCTGCAAAGAATGCGGTTCACCGATAATGCTTGACGACAAGCAAAAGAGAATTCGCGTAATCGTGCCGAATCTGATGGGATATGACTCGGGGGCTTTGCCCGCGACGTATCACGCGTTTTATGACGCGTCTACCGGTGCACCGGCTCCCGACGACGGTCGCCCCGTGCACGACGCCCTGCGTCCCGATTTCGTCTGGCCACAGCCCGCTGCTTAAACCCCACGGCACGAGGTTGGACAGGCTCGGGCCTGGTAGGGGAATGCCGGCTTTTTGACCTGCACCGTCGTTCGGGAAGACTCGGGGCGCACCAACGAGGTCGTCGTCCTCGAGTGAACGAGTTGCGATCCGGTCGTATTCAGCCGGCATTTCTCGCCCTCGCCTCACGGTCCGCGGCGGCGGTCGGGTCTTCGAGACGCCGCTCGCGGGCCTTGGCGCACGCCGGCAACTATGACACGAACCAGTCGAGGCAGGCTGCGCCTTGGCTTGTCGACTTATGGCCGATGCTGATCGACGGCCGCCCCCAGCTCTCGTTTTAGCCTCGCAAGCAGCCGCGCCGACGGCGTAGCGTAGTCCCGTATCCAGCGCTCGTGAATGCCCTGAATCGGGCTTACGTCGAGGTAGTACCAGCGGCAGCGCCCCTCCTTTTTCGAGATCACCAGTCCGGCCGTCTCCAGAACCCGCAGGTGTTGCATGACGGTCGTCCGGTCCAGCCGCGGTAGCTCCCGCGCAACGTCGCTCGTCCTCAGGGGGCCATCGCGCAGGACGTCCAGGATCCTGCGCCGGTCGCGGCCCGCAAGGGCTTTGAACACTCGATCATCTTCCGACTGGTGCCGGCCCTTACTCTCGCCTCTGCTCATTGACAAAAAGGTTATAATTTTATAACGTATTTTTCAAGCCGACGGAGGAAAGACCATGAGCAGGAACTACACCGTCAGTACGCGCATCGAGCGGCCGGTCGCCGAGGTATTCGACGCGATCGTTTCCTCGAAGAAGCTCGACAGGTATTTCACCAACGGCACGAGCGGGGATCTCGAGGAGGGTCAGACAATTACCTGGCACTGGGACCACTGGGGTGACAATCCGGTCACGGTAAAGCGCGTCGTCAAAAACGAGCTCATCGAGCTCACGATCAACTCGGTCGAGTGGGTCAAAACCAAGGACGATTCCTACGATGTGTCCGTGCTGTTCGAATTCGAGGCGCTGGGGGAGAATGCCACCCGTCTGAGCATCAGCGAGTCGGGCTGGAAGACCGACGCCGATGGCTACAAGGCATCCCATGAGAACTGCGAGGGCTGGACGCACATGGCCGCGTGTCTCAAGGCCTACCTCGAGCACGGCATCGACCTGCGGTAACGCAACCGGGCGCGGGCAAACCCCACATTGCGGGCCGCAGCCCCGACGTATTGTTTGGACGACGAAACGTGTACGCCTCCCCGAGCCGCTGGCTGCTCAATTCCGCTCTGTTGCTGCTATCCACGACAGCGTCGGCCGCGCGCTTCGATGCGGCCGATTCCATCCGCGCGTTTGTCGAAGGACTGCACGCGGGCGACGTGCCGGTCGTCGCGGGGCGGGCTCTCAACTATCCGGACCTCGTAGTCTCCGCGTACGTTTCGCGTGATCACAAGGCGATCTGGTTGCCGGGAGCGCCGCTCGCGAAACAGGTCCCCAACCTGCTGGCCGCAATCAAGGAGTCGGCCGGGCACGGTTTTGCGCCCGAGCGTTATCACATAGGTGCGATCGAGCGACTGTCGCAGGCGGACGATCCTGCATCATTGGTCGCGATCGACGTCCTGCTGACCGACGCGTTCCTGACCCAGGCGCTGCATCGCGGCCAGGGAGCGGTCGCCCCGCCGAACCTCGACGCCGAGTGGCGTATGCCGCCCGCCGAAGTCGATGCCGTGGCGCTATTGCAGACGACGATGAGGCGGCGTCGCTCCGTTGCCGCCGCGCTTGACGCGCTTTGGCCTATGGCCGATGAGTACACCCGACTGGTGCAGCGCCGCGCCGAGATCGAGTCTTCAGGGGAAACCGTTGCGGTACAGGTGCCCGCCGGACCATTGCTCAAGCCAGGGCAGTCGAACGACCGGGTCCGCCTGCTGAAAGAACGCCTGCTGGGCCCCGGTGAGCATACGCCGCTCTACGACGACGTCCTGCTGCACGAGGTCACGTCCTTGCAGCGCACGGCGGGACTGGAGCCCGACGGCATCGTCGGCGAGAAGACGCTCGAAATTCTGAATGCCACACGGGTAGCGTGGATCGATCGCATCGATGCGAATCTCGAGCGCTGGCGCTGGCTGCCCCGCGACACGCCGGACGATTACCTGCGCATCAACATCGCGGCATTCACGCTGCGCGCGTTCGAAAGAGGGCGCAGCGCGCTCGCGATGAACGTGATCGTCGGCCAGCCGTACCGCCGAACCCCGGTTTTTACTGAAACGATCAAATACATGGTCGTCAACCCGTACTGGAACGTGCCGTTCAGTATTGCGACCAAGGACAAGCTGCCGCTCTTGAAAACAAATTCCGCCGCAGAGGCGCGCAAGGGATTCGAGGTAAGAACCCACGGCAGCGACCGGTTCGTGCCGGTCGACCAGATCGACTGGCACGGCGTTACGGCGCGTAACTTCAACCACCTGCTGCGGCAGCGGCCCGGTGACCAGAACGCCCTCGGCAAGATCAAGTTCATGCTGCCGAACCCTTATGCCGTCTATCTGCACGACACGCCGGGGCGGGAGCTGTTCGCGCGCCAGGAGCGAACGTTCAGCTCCGGCTGCATCCGGCTGGAGCAGCCCCTCGAGCTCGCCGAGTGGCTGCTGTCGCGCGAGCGGCATCCCGACGCGGGCAAAGTCGCGGCTTTGATCAGCTCCCGCGAAACCAGGTCGGTCTATTTGAAGGACCCGCTGCCGGCGTACATCGTCTACTTCACGGCATTCGTGTCGGAAGGGGGCGACGTCGTCTTTCGCCGTGACATCTACGGCCGGGACCGCGTCATTGTACGGGCGCTGCGCGCGGAAGTGCCCTGAAAGATCACGAGCTTGTTCAGGCGCTCCGCATCTTCGAGCCGGACCCTGCACTCGTCGAAGCCCGCAAGGTTCGCCATGACGGCATAATCCACGACCGATTCCGGGATGTCGGAACCGCGCACGTGGTCGATCAACTCGTCGAGCTCGCCCGCGGAGAGTCCGGAGAAAGTCGTGCGCGCGTTTGCCTCCCAGCGCGTTCTGTAGGCGTCACGCGTTTCGCCCGGCTCGAGAAATATGTCGATGATCGCCAGCATGCCGCCACGACGCAGCAAGCGGCGACATTCGAGAATTACCGTCCCTTTCGCCCCGGTCGCCAGGTGATGCAGTGCGTAGCTACAGACCACGAGATCGAACTCGTCGTGTACGTCCTCGAGCACGTCCGGTATCGATCCATTGCGGAGTTCATACGCCACGTTCGCGGCTCCCAATGCATGGCTTGCAGTGCGTAGCGCCGTATCAGATTCGTCGATGCCGACGTAGCGCTCGATGTCAAAGCGCTCGAACAGCGGCAGGATTGGTCGCGCGTCACCACAGCCGAGATCCAGGATCGTCAACGGTTCTTCGAGACACCTACCGGCCTCGTTTGCCAAAGCATCGAAAAACATGCGGTGATGCATGTAATCGCCGCGGACGACTTTTTCATAGGTCGTCCAGGCGTCGAAAATATCGGTTGCCGTCATTAAGGCAATATTCTACAGACCGATCTTGTCACCAGCATAGATCGGAAAGCTACGTCGGTCTGACGTGAGTGTCGCGCCCGTTCGTGGTCAGCTGCGAATCCGAAGCTGTTTTGAGGAAATAAAGCGCAGCGCTGCGAGCCATTCCTCAATACAGCTTCGGGTTGGCAGCCAAACTTTTAGCGCAGAGAATTAATTCGCGAGATCAGAGTACATCAAACTATCGTGCTCCGCGGGATCGGTGAGATGCGCGTACACCTGCTGCCGGCAGCACGTCCAAGCTCACTCCGCGCCTTTTGCGCCCCCAAACCGGTAACGGAACGACAGGCCTACGATCAGCACTTCGGGACTGTAGGGCTGCGCGCCGAGGGATAAGACGACCGGAATCGTCGCAGGACGCACTCCCTCGAGCGCC
>JBFJOC010000076.1:0-11890 GCA_041617855.1 Woeseiaceae bacterium
AACCGGCTTCTTGGAGACAATTCATAGATGGCGCCCGTTCATCCAGTTGAATCGAAGGAAAAACTCGACTGACCAAGTGCTCTTCTGGCCAATCTGCGCCTAGCCCCCATTGAAAATTGACATTCCAATGTCCGCTTGTGGCCGTTAGCTGCCCCTCAAATCTATCGATTTCGGCCACTCCGAACGACCGCTTCCGCCGATTCCTGCCCATCAATGTTTCCGCGGAAACATGAGCGATACGGCATAGTTCCAATCCATCGTATCGCCGGCATACCACCTTGCGACGCAGGATTCGCTGTTGATCCCGGCTTCAAAGAACTCCTGATCGAGCCAGCGCTCAATCGCGTCGCTGTCGGGCACACCCGGCAGAGCGTGGCGGTCGTCGAGCATGACGTCTTGCGGGCTCCGGAAAATGAATTCACCGGTATTCGTCCTGTCACAGCGGAACCCGCCTTCGTGCACGAGCCGGTGATGGCGCCGGCATAACAGCACGAGGTTGTCCAGACTGGTCTCGCCGCCGTTTGCCCAATGGCGAATGTGGTGTGCGTCGACGAAGCGACTGCGCGTGCAGCCCGGGAAGCGGCAGCCGTGGTCCCGGCTCTTGAGCGCGCGCCGTATCGGAACCGGCACCGAGCGTGCCTTACGGCCGATCGAGTGCGGCTCGCCGTCGGCGCTTTCCTCAAGAAAGACGATCGCGCTGTCACAGCTGATGCGCCGCGATGTTTCCATAGCAATCGGCGGGCCGTTTTCGATCTCCGGCGTTTCCGCGGAGAATTGAGACCCGGTTTGAACCTCGCGCGTTTCCTCGGAAACATGCACCACGACCTGGTAGCGATCGGCCGTGGTACCTGAGTTTGTCTCACTGACTAGATACGTTTCCGCCACGTCGGCCAGCGCATCGGCCCGCCTGGCGGCCGCCAGTTCCGGTGGCGACGCTGGCTCCCGCGCCGTTGCCGGCGTGGATGTTTCCGCGGAAACGCCTAACTCCATGGCCCGCTGCAGCGCCTTCAGCACGAGCGCGCCGCGCTCGGCAGGGAGCCGGGCGCGAATGATCAGACAGCTATCGTCATTGTAGTAATACTTCAGCTCCCGCTGTGCGTGCACCGTATTCGCGTGCTGTGCGTCCATGAGGCGCCTGGCTCGTCGGTATTTCGCCACGAGCGTCTCGACATGATACGCGCTGCCGTGTTCTGCAACCCGCATCAGAAAATCTTCATTCGATGCATCCGCAACTCGGGTCATGGCGCGGACCTTGGAGTAACTGAGCCTGCCGCACTCAGTTGCAGCGCTGATCTTCGGCAGATCCGGTAACGCCCGGGCAATTCGGATTCGCTCCCGGGCCGCGTTCATGCCGAGGCCGCACTTGACGTTCAGCCAATGGGCGCAGGAGGAGAACCCGTGCGACGCCCAGTACTCGCGCTCGTCGAACTCGCGGATCAGTTTCAGGAGCCGGTACTCGGCGGCGTAAAGGTAACTGCATAGGCGGGTGATTTCGGCGCCGAGGGACTCGGCGGGGGACGGCGCATCAAGCGGGGCAGAACGGGCGGCGGCGGACACGGTACCCTCCCTGGACGACTATCTGTATGGATATACAGCATACACGATAACACTATGATAATGCGAGAAATAACTGGGTAATCGGGCGAAAAACCGGAGCGTCGAAGGACCGGGACAGCCGGATTGTGAGATGTCGCGGGCCCGGCAAGATTGCGACCGGTGATTCGAATCAGCTTCCTTGAGATGCTGTCTCGAATGGTTGGCAGAATGCACCGTTGGCGACGAAGCGATAGGGCAGCATCGCATCCTCGCCAGCGTAGTCGACGCCGATTCTGGGTCCGGAGTTGACCACGTCACTGTCAAACACGATCCCGTGATCCTCGATCCATATCGTCTCGCCCGCGAGGCTCTCGCCGGTCAGGTCGGTGCTGATACCGAGCGCACGCGCCAGGGAACCGGGACCAGCCAAAAGAGTTTGATCGAGTGACTGCTTGCCATGCCGCGCGAGCATCGCGTCCATGCCGGCGACCGGCTGTCCTGCGCGAACCAGCACGGCGTGCGGCACGTCCCTGCTGCCGGTGACGACGTTGAACAGGTGGTGGATGCCGTAGCAGAGGTAGACGTAGGCGACGCCGCCCGCCGCGTACATCGGCTCTGTTCGCGCGGTACGCCGGCCGCCGTAGGCGTGGCTCGCGCGATCGTCCACCCCTGCATAGGCTTCCGTTTCGGTGATCAGTGCCTTGGTTTCTCGGCCAGCGATCGACGTGCACAGCACCTTGCCCAGCAGAGTACGGGCGATCGCAACGACGTCATCGCCACGATAGAAATCGGCACCCAGTTTTTTCATCGGCGCTGACGCATGTCTCGCAACACGCTCATTATGTGGTAACGCGGTTTCAGCAGATGACGCAACGATTGCAGATTCCGACCATAAGGATTCCGCATTATTGTTGCGTGCTTGCGGCAAGTCCATGTTGCGCGGTTGGTTTCGCGGCATAATCCGCGGACCGCAGCGAACCCGGTCGTCATGCCAGTCAAAATCATCTGCCCAAGGGCGAATCCGAAGCCAGCCAACCTGGGTGGCGCGCGATGGCTGTTGCCGAGCTTCGGGATTGCGCTGGCCCTGGTGCTCGCCGGCTGCCGGCAGCAGCCCGCGCCCGCGCCGCGGCCCGAGACGGCCTATGCGGTCGGCTCGACCACCCGTTTCATTCACGATCACTCGCGCGGCTTCGATAGCGTCGCTGGTAACAACGCTGGCCTGCGCATACTTATCGCAGAGGTCTGGTATCCGGTCGATCACGGAACGGCCGCCTCCGGTAAATACCGTCGGGCGACGTATGGCGATTACGTCTTCGGCGACCGCGACGTGCATCGCCTGATGATGACCGCGACGACGTTCTTCCACCTGACGCCGGAGTCCGTACGCAACGGGGTGTCGGCATCGGAAATCGATGCGGCGATCGTGGAGCTGTTTGATCGCGAGCGGGCGAGTCTCGTCGACGCGCCGCTCGCGCCGGCCGAGGCCCCGCGGCCCGTCGTCGTCATGTCGCACGGCGATGCGGGCAGCCGTTACAACATGGAGACGGCCTGCGAATACCTCGCGGCACACGGCTATGTCGTGATCGCCGCCGAGCACGCCGGGAATTCGCCGTATTCGATGACGGGCCGCGACCCGGCGCTGGCTGCCGAGGACGGCGATCCCGAGGTCCGGGCGCGGATGGCCGACGTGATGGCATACCTCGACGATCGGGGCGTCTACGGCAGCGCGGAAAACTACGGGCAAAGTTATTCGCCGACGGACGCGGTGCCGGATGATCCCGACTACCTGACGCATCTCGACGATGCCCTGGTGCAGCGCGTCGCTGATCTGCGCGCGGTGCTGGCCGACCTTGAGCGAATGAATCGGGACGGCGATTTCGCCGGCCGTCTTGATCTCGAACGCATCGGGCTGATGGGGCGTTCCTTCGGCGGGTCGACGACGCTCGCTGCCCTTGCGCTCGAGCCGCGATTCGCGGCCGGTGTTGTGGTGGTACCGTTCGTCCTGCCGGACGTGCGGTCGCTGCTGCCGCCGGAACGCCTGCGACCGGCCGGCCAGGAGTCCGTGTTTCTGAACAGGGAAGGGCCGACGGCCTTCGGGGCGCTTCAAAAACCCACGCTGCTGCTGATGGGTGCCGAGGACGCTCTCATCATCGGGGCAGCCGCGGCCTATGCAGCGCTGGCAGGCACTTCGCCGCCGACGGCGGAGAATCCCTACCCGACGCTGCGCACCCTGTACGCGTCGTCGAACGTCCCGGCTGTTTGGGGGATGTTGGCGGACGCGAACCACGCGAGCTTCGGCGTGTCCGGCACCTACTGGTGGCCGGCGCTGAAGCCGGACTTGCAGCAACGCTTTTTCGAGCCCGAGACTACTTTTGCGCTCGTCGATCCTGAGCTTGCGCACCGCATCCAGCGGGCAAAGGTCCTGCAGTTTTTTGACCTGTTCGTCCGCGGTGACGCTGCGGCTCGCGCCAGGCTCATCGACAACCCGTTCCGGCAGGACGGCTTTGCGCTGGAGGCGCGCAACCTCGAAGCGGATTAAAGAGTCCGACCGTTTTTTCGGAGGCAGCTACCGTGAGTAAACGCAGGATCGTCCCGCCGGTGTACTTCCTTGCTGCGTTGCTGGCGATGACGGCACTGCATTTCTGGTTGCCGCTGGCCCGATTCGTCGGCCCGCCGCTCAGCTATTTCGGCGTCGTTCTAATAATCGCCGGGCTGGCGATCGCCGGCACGGCCGCCGCGTCATTTGCAAAGGCCGGCACGCCGGTCGTGCCGTTCGAGACGTCGACAACGATCGTGAAAACCGGAATGTACCGCGTTACCCGCAATCCGATGTACCTCGGGATGTTCAGCGTGCTTCTCGGCGTGGCGCTGCTCTATGGCACCCTGACGCCGCTGCTGCCGATCCCGGCGTTCGTTTGGGTGATTCGAACACGCTTCGTTCTGCCGGAAGAGGCATTTCTCGAAGATCTGTTTGGCGACGAGTACCTCGTCTACAAGTCGCAGGTGCGGCGCTGGCTGTGATGGTTTGAGCGGCTGCGATTTCACGCTCAGTAACGCTCGAAGAAACTCCAGACCAGGTCCATGCCCAGCGTGAGCCCGGCGGAGGCTGCGGGTGGGCAGCGCGGCTGGTCGGGCATCGCTTCATACTGCTCGGCGGTGACGCAGGTTGCTGATATACCCGGGATTCCCTGCTTCGGCCACTCGTGCCCCGCGTCCGGATCCATGCAGCTTACGACCTCATGTCCGGGCACCCGACAATCGGAGTACGCGGTGCAGGTCAGTCCGGCCTCGACGGAGGTTGCGTTGGCCCATGCCTCGGGACCGGCCTCGCAGGCAAGGCTCCCGGCCCAGACTCGAGCAGTGCTTTCTGCCGTTGTGTACAAGAAGCCGTCGCCGGCAGGCTGTCCATCGAATCTGACCGTATCGTCCTTGCCGCCGTAAAGATGCAGCATCGGGAGATCGACGGCTGGGCTGCAGGCATAGCCGGGCGCAAGCTGGCCGATGATCGGCGCCACGGCCGCGAAGCGCTCCGCGCGACTGCAGCCTAAGCGCAGCGCCAGCATGGCGCCGTTGCTGACGCCCAGGACATAGGTGCGCGTCTCGTCGGTTCCAAACTCCGCGTGCACGACGTCCAGCAGCCTGTCGATAAAACCGACGTCGTCATAGCAGGACGTCCAGCTACATCGATTGCAGGCACCGCATTCGGGCGGGCACGGATACTCGAACGCGTCGGCGGTGCAGTGCGGTCCCTCGGCTTTGGGACCGAGATTGGCGGCGAGATCGTTCCAGGACGTGACGCGGTACGGACCTCCGTCCGGATCCTCCGCGACGAAGTGACTGCCCTGTGGATACACGATGATGTAGCCGCTCTTATCGGCATGCGCGTTGAGGTCGTGCGCGGCCTGGAAGCCGGTTGCCGTGCTGGTGTAGCCGTGCAGCGCGAGGACGACCGGCAGGGACTCATCTTTCCCGTACGGCACGTGGACAAAGAACTCGCGCTCGATGCCGTCGTGAACGAGCGTGCGCCGGACCATTTCGGCTCGAGACTCGCCGCTGATGGCTTCGCGCGTCGCGTTGAATATAAAAAGCGCAGTTGCGGCGAACGCGACCGCTGCGATCGCGATCAAAACGGTGCGCTTACGCGTGGACATTGGCCGGTGACACAGCGGTGTTTCTCAGGGAGCAAAGTCGTTCTATGAAGTCTTGCCAGCGTTGAGCGCCTTTGCGCACGTTACAGGAGTGTCGATGATCGGTTAGCTACGCTCGCGACGTAGCCGGTCGTTCTCGACCGCAACGGAGCCCCGGGACGGTTCGCTCCGCAGCGCGGTTACGGGTACGAGGTCGCGCAGCATGCGATGGAAGTTGTAGACGGCGCTTTCCAGGAGCGACAGCGGGCCGGGCTCGTAGCCGTGTGTCGAGAGGCCCAGCTGCACGCGCCGGCACAGGTCCCTGTCCTCCGCGTTGATCGCATTGTTGATGCGCATGTTCAGCCGCCGCAGCTCGAGCTCCTCGGCCGACGGGTTCGGATGGCCGTAATACGCGGCGCGCACCAGCGTCCTGTCCGGACCCAAAGGAATCAGGTGGAAGAAATCCAGCATCTCGGGGTACAAATCGATACCGAGATTCGGCGTCAGCGCGAACTGCACCCATTTGTTCGTGAGCTCCTCCGGCACGCGCCGATTGCCATGATGAATCATCTGCTGGTACGCACGCTCCTCGCGCACCTGGGACTGCCGATCGCGCAGCAGGAAAACGCCGTAGCTGACGCCGCTCGTCAGCTCTGCCCATTCGCCGCTTTCCTTCACCAGCCTGTTGAGACCGGGGTGGCCAATCGCGATGTGGTAATTCTCGAGGTAGTTGTCCCAGGCAACTTTCCAGTTGACGTCCCAGATATCGGTGATTGGTTCGGCGCATTCCTCGTAGCTTGCGACCTCATAGCCCTCGAAAAACGTCTTGGTGTGTGCAAACTGCTCGGCGACGGTTGGGCCATCGCCTTTCACGCGAACGAACAGCAGGCCGAAGAAGGATTCGAGCTGGATTTCGTGAAGACCGTATTTACTTCGATCGAGATCGGGAAAATTCTCCTCGCGCGGGATCGCCATCAATGATCCGTCAAGCCGATAGGTCCAGCCGTGGTACGGGCAGCGGATCACGCCGCGGCAGCTTCCCTTGCGCTCGAAAATGCGGGAGGCGCGATGCCGGCACACGTTCAGGAACGCGCGCAGCTGCATGTCCTTGTCGCGGATCACGACGACGCTGTTGCGACCGATGTCGGCAGTCACGAAGTCGCCGGCATCCGGCACGTCAGTTTCGTGCCCGACGAGCTGCCAGCGACCCAGGAACAGGGCGTCATATTCGAGCTCGAACAGCTCCGCATTCGCATACGTCCACGCCGGCAAGGGATCGCCGAGCTTTTCCTGATTGTCTATTACGCGCGCCCGCCGTTGCATCCATTCAAGCCCTCGTTGTTTATTGAAATCATACGACCTTCAGCGGATCACGAACAGCTCGGATTCCGCGAGGACTTCGTAACCGTCGTCTTTCATGAGCCGCAGCAGATACCTGCCGGGCGCCGGGGACCAGCTGTCGTAGGTGACAAAGTCGTCGAGCAGCATGGCGCCCTCGGGGCGCGCGTCGACGTAGGCATAAGCCAGCATGACCTCCGGGTCGGACGCGGCGTCCGCGGCGTAGATTGCAACGTAGTCGTTCCGATTCCCGGGAGCGTCCCGCCAGCGAATGCGAATGGCCTCGCCAGCGTGAAACGCCGCGCGCTCCGGTTCGACGGCCGGCTCCGCTGCGCGCCCCAGTACCCAGAAATCGCGCTGCAAGGCCGGACCGTCCGTGGTGGGCACGACGCGGTAGCGACCCGGGGGCAGCGGCGCCAGTTCTATCCGGCCGTCGGAAGCCGGCAGGCGCCGACGCAGCACGACGCGCTCCGTGCGCAGGTCGATGACCGCGATGCCAGCCGCCGGGCGACCGTTGAGGGCGTAGCTTACGAGCACGTTGGCCCCCTCCCGGTATACGTGCCGATTCGTGGTCAGAAATGGGGGTCGGCGCACCGGCGCGACGCGAAAGTCGGCGACAACGCCCCTGTGATCGCTTGGCCACGGAGAGACGCTGATCGTGACCTCTGGACCGCCCGGTTCACCAACAATCAGCGCTGCCACGGGCTCGACCGGGCCCGCGAACCAGATCTGGTCGATGCGGTCCATGGGGTCGCCGTCATCCGGCGCGTATGCGGCAAGCGGCGGTCGACCGGCCCACCAGGTGAGACCCGGATGCGCCTCGACGTCCGGGTGAATGGCTCGCCAGGCGTCCGTAAACCCCGCCCGCGCAAGCGCCTGCGACACCGGCCATGGGACTGCGAAGTCGAGGAACGGTCGCCTGCCGACCATCTCGTTCGTCCAGTCGGCGTGCGTCGGTGAATTGAAATCGCCCGTGACGAATACCGGAAATCCGCGCGAGACCGGGGTTGCCAGGACATCGAGAAAGGGCCTGAGTGCCGGCAGGCGAACGACATTTTCGTTCTCGAGGACGTCGTCTAGCGTGGCGCCGTCGCGTACCAGGTCCGGCCCGTACGGATCGGAAGGCAGGTGCACATTGGCGATGGCGACGACGTAACCGGGGCGAACCTCTGCGAGAGCGTATTTGCCGCCGGCAATGGGCAGATCCAGCAGCGGAAACCGGGACACGACGTAATTGCGCAGGTCGAAATGCCAGCCGAGCGCCGCCGCCAGGCGCTCCAGGTTGCCTTCGGCTTCCTGGATGCCGACGATGTCGGGATCTGCTTTCCGAATCGCAGCGATGACGTTGTCGAACGACACGTGCGTGCCGCCCCATTCGATATTGAACGTCATCACGCGAATGCTGACGGTCGCGGGCGTAACGTTGCTCGTCGCAGCTGGCACCGTAAGCGCATCGCCGCCGTGACAGGCAGCAAGCAGTATCGCGATCAGAATACCGCCGCCGACGCCGAGTAACGAATGACGCATAGCCTGCTGTCCGGATAGACTTATAAGATTCTAACCCACGCACCGAAAGGACGCGGACCATGTATCGATTCGTCGGGATACGTCCCGTGCAGTCGAGGAAATTTCGCAGCCTGCTCGCGTTGCTGCTGCTTGCCTACGCCGGTTTGCGCGCCGATGCCGACATCGTAATCGACGAAGTCTGGATACCGATGCCCGACGGCGTGCGCCTTGCGGCCGACCTGTATCGGCCCGCCGATCTGGAGGAGGGCCAGCGTCGGCCGGTACTCCTCGAGTACCTGCCGTATCGGAAAACGGAAGCGCGCGCCCGAAACTACGCGCTGTATTCCTATTTTATCGAGCGCGGCTACGTCGTTGCGCGGGTCGACATACGCGGCACCGGCAACAGCGAGGGGCGACTCGTTCCGCACGAGTATTCGGACATCGAGCACGCCGACGGCGAGGTCGTCATCGACTGGCTGTCGAAGCGGCCTTTCTCGAACGGAAACATCGGGATGTTCGGCATTTCGTGGGGCGGCTTCAATGCGATACAGATGGCCGTGCGCCAGCCGCCGGCCCTGAAAGCCATCATCGCCGTCGATGCCACCGAGGACCTGTTTCAGGATGACGTGCATTTCATGGACGGCATCATGCACGTCGACTCGTGGGAGATGAGTCAGGACCTCGACAACGCACGGCCCGGCGCGCCGGACTATGTGATCGACGAAGCCTATTTCCGGAACCGATTCGACACCGAGCCGTGGATGCTGACGTACAAGAAGCAGCAGCGCGACGGTCCGTTCTGGGATCGCGCGTCGGCACGCGACAAGTACGACAGAATCCGCATACCGACGATGCATATTGGCGGCTGGTACGACGGCTATCGCGACAGTCTGCCGCGCATGCTGGCCAACGTCCGCGCGCCGGTAAAGGCCATCATCGGGCCCTGGTCACACGCCTGGCCGCACGAACCGTATCCGGCGCCGGGCATCGAGTGGCGCCACGAGGCGGTGCGCTGGTTCGATCAGTTTCTGCAGGCGGTGGACACCGGCATCCTGGACGAGCCACGGCTTGCGGCATATCTGCGCAGCCGGCATCCGCCGGGACCGTACCTCGAGCATGCGCCGGGCGCCTGGCGCTGGGAGGACGGCTGGCCGAGCGCGAGCGTGGAGCCGACCCGGCTTTATCCACAGGACAACCGCACGCTCTCCGAGACGCGAGGCGCGCCGGCGATCCACGCGCTGCGCTATGTGCCGTCGATCGGGATCGAGGGCGGCGGGCCCGTCATGTGGTGGGGCGACGTCGCGCACGATCAGCGGCCAACCGACGCGTACAGCCTCGTCTACGATTCGAAGCCGCTTCCGGCGGACATCGGGATCCTCGGCCTGCCGCTCGCGCGACTCAGGGTATCGGCCGACGCGCCGCGCGCGAACTGGGTGGCGCGACTGTCGGACGTCGCGCCCGACGGCACGGTCACGCAGGTGACCGGCGCCGCGTTCAACGGCACGCATCGGCACAGCGCCCGCAGTCCGGAGGACATCGAACCCGGGAAAGAATTCACGCTCGACATCGAGATGCACTTCACGTCCTGGGTGTTCCCCGAGGGGCATCGCATCCGCCTCGCCGTCAACAACGCCCAGTGGCCGATGCTCTGGCCCACACCGTATCCGATGACGACGACGCTACGGCTCGGCGGGACCGATGCGTCGTACCTGGAACTGCCCGTCGTTTTGTCAGGAGGTCACGGTGCGCCCGGCTTCCTGCCGCCCGCACCGAGTCCCCGATACTCGGGCTACGAGGCCATCGATACGGGAACGAGCTCCGGCTACGGCGAAATTGCCTCCGTCAATCGCAATCCGCAAACCGGTGAAGTGCTCGTGACTGCGACGAACTCCGGCGCAACCCGATACCCCTGGGGTACCGAGACATTCGCCGAGAGCATCGAGCACCGGACGTCCGACACGGATCCCGCGAAGACGTCGATGCGCGGCACGCATCGAATAGACGTGCAGCTCGAAGGCCGCCTGCTGGCCTGGACCGGCAAGCTGGACTTCGTCAGCGATCGCGACAACTTCTACTACACGTATACGCGCGAGCTCAGCGTCAACGGCGAACCGGTGCGGACGAAAACCTGGGAGGAGACGATCCCGCGGGATTTTCAGTAATTTTTCCGGAAGATCCCGTTATGGCGCATTGCCTCGATTATCGACTGAAAATCAGTCGTTTGCGGTACGCCGTCGATACACGACACGCCCGTTGAAGATCGTGAGATCCACGCTAGCTTTGCTGATCGCCTCGGGCTCTACTTCGAAGAGGTTGGTGTCTAAGATTACGATATCCGCGCGCTTGCCGGGCTCAATGGAACCGGTCTCGTGCTCCCGGTGCATTAGCCAGGCACCGTTGATCGTGTAGGCCGCGATCATCGTCGCGAGATCGACCGCCTCGTGCGTCTTGGCCTCGAACTCGGACGCGCCAAACGGATTCTGGCGGGTGACGGCCGTCTCGATCGACAGAAGTGGGTCGAGTTCGCCGTAGTTCCAGTCACTGCTGCCCACGATGACGCCATTCTCCTCGTGCACTGATCGTATCGGATAGAGCTTGTCGACCCGAGCCTTGCCGAGCGTCGGCATTTCGAGCTTGATTGTCCATGCGCTTGGATAGGCCCAGATCGCGGTAAATGCTGCTGCGGCGTTTTGTTCCGCAAAGCGGCCGTAGTCAGCCGGATGGATCAGGCCGAGGTGAGATAACGCGTGCCGCTTACGAAGTAGAGCGGGGTCGCCACGCCCGCGCGCGTATTCGAGCGCATCGAGTGCGGCACGAGCCGCGCGGTCGCCCATGGTATGGAAATGCAGCTGCATGCCCATATCGTAGTAATGCGTAACGCGCCGGCGGAGTTCGTCCGGTGTGTGGTTGAGCACCCCGAGATCGCCGGTCGTAATATAGGGCTCTAGTACGGCGCCGGTTTCCCCTTCGAAAACGCCGTCGACCATGATCTTGATGCTGTCGTAGCTGACCAAAGCGGATGCATAACGATCTCGCTCGAGGATGACCCGCTCGAGTTCGCCGCCGGCATGCTTTTCGAAAACGCCCTCGTCGATGATCGCACCGAGCACGTGGACACTGAGATCACCCGCCTCTTCGAGCGTTTGGTAAACCTGCATTTCGTGTTCTCCGACCCAGACGTCATAGACACCGGTAATACCGAAACCGTTCATCTTCTGCAGCGCGCCATACATGGCCCGGACGCTCGTTTCGAGGTCGCGCTTCGGCCGCAAAATATCCACTGCGTGCCTTGCGGTTTCCCTGATGGTGCCGTTCGGCTCGCGGCTTCCTTCGCGTCGCTCGATGACGCCATCCGGCGGGTCTGGCGTGTCCGGACCGAAGCC
>JBFJOC010000077.1:0-11480 GCA_041617855.1 Woeseiaceae bacterium
CACGCAGCTTTTCCAGGTAAGGATCCTTTCCTGAATACAGCGACGAGGGAATTTTCAGGGCCGCGGTCGGCAAGGCCGGATCGAAATTGACGGACAGGGCGACATCGCCCTGTTCTCTCACGCTTTCGCCATAGCTCAACCCGGACGGCACCTTCTGCGCCTTCTTGTACTCGAACACGCAGTAATAGAACGACAGGGCGAAGCGGTTGAGCGCGTTGATCTTGTAGTGCAGGCCGAACTTGAACAGCAGGAAGATACCCAGGGCGCCCACGATGCCCCACACAAACATCTGGCCGATCTGCTCGTTTGTAATGTCGGCATCAAAGGCAAAGGCGAAATATGCCGTTGCTGCCACGATTGTCATCAGTGCGTACTTAAACATGTCGACCTCTAAGCCAAAAATTCAAATCAAAAATCGTCAGCAGTGGCTAACTCTTCCGTATATAGGCGGAATTCCAGAATCGTCGCCTGTTCCTGCTTGCAGTTGTAATGAATGCAAAGCGCTTCCTTGCCCACCAGATCCGCTCTGACGGGCTCGGCTTCCTGGTAGCCCAGCGCTGCGATGCCCATATCCCTTTTCAACAGCGTGCGGTAGGGGTAGACGCCCATCTCTTGCGGATCGAAAATGAAGTTGTACATGGCCACCGCGCGCCTGTTGGCCAGATCCATGTTGTACATGCGGGCCCTTTCCGTTGCCGGACCCGTATCGTCCTTGTCGACGTACCTGCCGTTGTAAATCGGTGACGTCATGCCGGAGATCTTGAGCGACTCGATCAGCTCCTGGGCCTTCGGACTTTCGTAAATACTTTTTGCGTACTTGGGAATCATGATCCTCAGGAAATCTTTCATTTCCTGGGACAGCTCGTGCGAGCCACGCTCGAAATAGGATTCCTGGAAGTTGAGCCTGACTTTACCCGTCTTGTCGTCGATCTCGACGGCCGACGCGTCGTAATCCCTGAAGTTCTCGTGCAGCAGCTCGACGATCTCCTCCTTGGCCTCGGCGGCCCTCAGGTAAGGCGCGAGGTCCTGCTTCGCCCTGGCCGCTTCCTCTTTTTGCCGTTCCAGTTCGCGTTGAAACTCGCGCTCCGACTCGGCCAGCGCTTGTTCCTTCTCCTCGGCCAGCCTGGCTTGCAGCTGATCCAGTTTCTCCTGCTCCTGCCTTTCCTTCTCGGCGAGCGCCCGCTGCCGCTCGGCCTCCGCTTCGGCATCCTTCTGTTCCAGTTCACGGGCGTGTTGCTCCGCGGCGCGTTCCAGTTCGGCCTGCTTTTCCGCTTCGATGGCGGCCCTGGCCGCTTCGAGCTCGGCGGCCTGCTGCTGCGCCTCCCTTTCCAGCTCAGCCCGTTTTTGTGCTTCCAGTTCAGCCTGTGCCCGCTTCAGCTCCTCGGCGGCCTTCGCGTCGAGCGCCGCCTGCTGGGCCGCCGCTTCGCGCTCCAGCTCTCTTTGTTTCTGCGCCTCAAGCGCCGCGGATTCCTCCAGCGAACGCAGCCGCTCTGATTCGAGCTCGGCTTCCGCCTTCGCCATCAGCTGCGCGTGTTCGACTTCCTTGATTTGCAATTCCTGCGCAATCTGCGCTGCGTAAGCATCGACCTGCGAGGCCAGCCGTTTGCGTTCCGCGGCCGCCGCTCTCTCGATCTCTTGCTGTTTCTGCTGTTCGAATTCGGCTTCTTTCTGCGCCATTTGCCTGGCGGCTTCTTCTTTCGCCTGTCTTACTTCCTCCGCCTTCTGCGCCGCGAGCTTTGCTTCCTGTTCGGCCAGCCGCTCTTGCTCCGCCTGCGCCGCTTGTTGGAGCTCCAGTTGTTTCTCGGCTTCTTTCGCCTGCTCCAGCTGTTCGAGCTCGCGACGTTTTCTCACTTCCATCGCCGCCGCTTCCAGTTCCACCTGCCGGGCGGCACGCTTTTCTGCTTCGGTCAGTTCTCTCTGCAACTGCTGTTCCAGCGTTTCCTCCTGCTGTGCCAGCGCTGCCATCGTCTTCGTGCGCATTTCGACTTCCCTGGCGAAAATTTCCTGCTGCGCTTCCCGGCGAACCTCCTCCACGGCCTGTTGCTGCTGCTTCTCGAGCCGTTCTTTCTCGGCCTCCAGCTCGGCCTGCTTTTGCTGATCGATGGTCGTGACCTTTTGTGAAAGTGCTTCCTGGTGTTTCTGTTCGATCGCCGCGACCATTTGTTCGTATTCGTCGGCCGCCTGGTCCTGTTGCGCTTCCAGCATTGCAGAAAAAGCGAGTACGAGCTCTTCTGCTTTTTTCCTGCGCCGTTCTTTCGCTTCGTCTAATGCTTTGACAGACTCTTTCTGTGCAACGACCTGCGGATCGTTTTCGTATCGCTCGACAATATCCTGAATTCGTTCCTGACTTTCGCTCTGGATTTCCTGGATTCTGTTTGCGGTCGCCTGTTCCGTAAAAAAGATTTCGTCCGTCGCATGGATCATGAACACGATTGCCAGCACGGCGAACAGATCCACCATGGGAACCAGTGCTTCCATGGCCTGGGATTCTTTCTCGTTAGATTGATCAACTATCATGAATCAGTGTTCCGTCACTTGCCTGAAAAAAACTTTTTCCGTCACCGTCAGCGTATTCAGCCAAAAGCCGCTTGGTTTCGGCGCCGCACATCGACCGCTGCGTACCGTGCCAGCGCAATAACGCACCGGCGCGGACTTCGTTGCCGTCCTGCCAGTCGGAGACACTGTTCATGTCGGAGGTGGACGCCCAAGCCACTTGCGGAGTCGCCGGAAATTCAGCGATGCCCGCACCGGCGCAATATTGCACAGGCAACACACTAATTAGAGGGACTGGTTCAAAGATTGGCGTTGTCGGCGGCCTGGCAGGCGAGCCCATGCATCAGGAAATAAAAATTATTTTAATTTCAATAACTTGGCGGATAGAGGCGGATCCTGCGCAGGACCCGGCGCGAGGGCCGGCAGGCGATCCTGGCGGAATTTCGCCGCACGGACAGGAATTAACGGGGATTCCGTGGCCCGTTTGCTGAATCGGGGCGTTCCCGGCCATACGGCTGCGGGCTTGCCGGCCCGGCTACTGGTATTGGCTCATGGGTCATGCGCGGGCATGCGGTCAGTGCGGGCGCTGTTAGCGGCGTCCTGCCTGCTGACGGCCGCGAATTCTCGCGCCAGGTGCAGTAATTCTTCGTATTTCACGCGTGCCGCCGCGACCCGTCGCTCCGTCATTGCCCGCTGGGCTTCCCATTGCCGTACCAGGGCGTCTCCGGTCTCGAACGACTCCAGGTCCTCGACAGGATTGACCGGCTCCGACAACAACTGATCGAGGAATGCGAGCTGTGTTTTGACGAGTGCGTCGACCGCATCGAGTCTCCAGGTTGGATTGTCGTCGACGATCACGTAAGTCGGCGCACTGTGGGCGACGGTCGTGTACCAGGGTTCCTCGTGTTCACCGTAGGCGCGTACCGCAATCCACATGCTGCGATCCGCGACGAGTTCGTGAACCAGTTCGATGCGATCATTCGCGCCCGCCGCTTCCCGCGCGACGACCTCACCCAGCACAACGAGCTCCAGGCGCGTCAGTTTTTCGATATCGGGATTGAGCATCGTCGATGCGCGAATCATTATTCGATCGCCGCGCGCCACGCGCAATTCCGAACCCATCTCATGATCATTGACCGAGAATTCGAGGAACGGGCCGTTCGTCACGTAGGTGCGGCCGCGGCGAAACGCATCGAACCAGGCTTCGGCGCTGAAGTCGCCGTCGATCCTGACATAGGTCCGCTCGACGCCGGGCAGCGTCGGACCGAAGTACGGATAGTCCGCACCGGCCACCGGCAGGATGCGATAGCCGAGGTTCAGATGCCGGTACCAGATATCGGTGGTCAGCCGCCCGCCCTGCAATACCTCGATGAAGTCGACCAGGCCGAAGGGCACGTCGAGTGCCAGCCCGCGCTCAGCGTTGAACAATTCTCCCAGGTGGGCGTAGCCGGTGATCGCGCCGTGTTTCCGGGTCTCGTTGAAGACCCGGTCATACTGGTAGAACTCGCTCGCCTCGGCATGCCGGTGTTCGGCGACGTTCCAGTGTATGGTGTGGCCGCGATGGCCCGTGCGCGGGTCTTCCTGGCCGGGCACGAGCACGTATCCGTCGCGCTCGAATCGCCCGCCCTTTCCCCAGGCCGGTTGGCGGAAATAGCTGCGCGCCATGTTGCCCATCTCGAGCAGGTTGGCGACGTTGACGTCCTCGGCGGCCATCTGCGCCCACGCGGCCAGGTCGTCGACCTGATCCCTTTCAAGGTGCACATGCGAGTCCCCCGACCACCAGCCGCGAGCGGGAAGATTCACATAGCGTTCCGGTCTGACCGTCAGGGTGGTCGTCAGGCCCTCATTGACGGCGAACCGCCCGAGGTAGGCCCGGTACTCGGGTCCGCGAGTCACCGCCAGCTCATAGTCGCCGACCGGCAGGCGCGCCGCGTATTCTCCATCGACGTAAAACGCCTGGCGATTTTTCGACGGCCACATGCTGCGGCGGTTGAGCCAGTGGCGCCTGACGACGTCCGTGAAGCGCTTCACGGCAACGGCATCGTCGGACGGCAGTGGCGCCCGCCCCGTCGAATCGTAAATGCCCACGCGCGCGGGTATCGGCCGGCCCGTGTCGGTGTCGACAACGTTCAGTTCGAGCTGACCGAAAGCATCGAACGGCCTGGTCCGCTTGCTTCGCGCCAGCGCGATGTCACACAGTGCAACCTGTCCGGTCCACGCGCCGATCCCGATCGCAAGGTCTGTCTGCTGCGTCCCGAGCCCGGCGAACCGGGCGCGCTCCAGGGTGACACTGATCTCGCGCAACGCGGCGCCCGGCTCGCGTTTGATCCGCATGGCGCCCTGGCCCTCGGCACCATTCTGGTCCCAGACAATCAGGATCTCGGAAACGCTCGTGTGTGCCGGGGCGTAGCTGAACGTCAGCTCGACCGGCTCGTCGATGTTGAATGCATAGTCATCGTCGACATCGAACGACACCGCACTCGCAACGACGCATGACTTGCCGTCGATCGTTCGCATCTGCGCATGGGCGACGTCCGTTTCCAGGCCGAGCTCGGTATAGCCGAGGCCGATGACCTTGCGGATGTGCTCTTTCTGCCACGGAATCGGTTCCAGGAAGCGCGCGTCCTGTGCGCACACGGTGGCGGACAGGCCAGCCGCAGCCAGCACAATGCAGGGCAAATACGCGGGACGCTCTTTCACACCGGCGGCGACACGCCCGCGAGGCACCGCGGACGACAACTCATCCGAGCCACACAGTGCCGAGATCGATGTCCGACAGTCGCCGCACGGTGTCACCGTAAACGAAGGTCTCGATGTTGTTGGCAAGCGCCTCGTACTTGCCCTGTGGATCCTGCTTCTGCAGTGCGCACTCGTACTGTGTCGTCATGTTCGCCTGGAATGTGCCGACCGGCTCCTCGTCATTCACGTTGAATTCGAATTCGCCGACCCAGTCGGGTGGAAACGCGATACCGATGTCATATCCGCCCGAGTAGCCGCGAATGTCGTACACCCCGGCCTCGCGGTAGAAATCGCGCATCGCCCTGGTGACCGTGCTCACCGGCGTGCCCGCCTTCGCGGTCGCCACCAGGGTCTCGATGCCGCCTTTCGCCGCCTCGCTCAGACGGCGCAGCTCGGGTGTCGGATCCCCCCAGTAATAAGTCCTGGCGATATTGCTGTGGTAGCGCTTGTAGACGCCCGCCAGGTCGAATACGAACGGTTCACCCGCCTCGATCGTGCGCCGCGTCGGCAGCAGATGCAGTGATTTCGGGCGCGTCGGGATGACGCCCTGCGGAATCCCCGGCACTTCGCCGCCCGCCGCATGCATGGCACCGATCGCAAGGCCGTAGACTTCCGCGTGGCTCATACCCGGCCTGAATCCTTCCGCGATTGCCCGATGGCCGAGATCTGCGATTCGCGTTGCCATCTCGATGGCTTCGATTTCCGCCGGCGACTTGATGATGCGCACCTGGCGCATCACGTCGCTGCCGTCCACGATAACCGCACCTTTTCTTGCAAACGCCCGCGAGAACGCTTCGCTGACGGCTCGATTCGGCAAATAACTCCAGAACTCCTGGCCAAGACGGGTACCGGGTTTCAGCCAGCCTTCATCCGCGAGCATTTTTGCCGCCGCGTCGGCAGCTTCTTCAAGCGGTGCAAAGCCGCCTGCCCTGCGCCGGTCCGTCACCCACGACGGCACCTCGCTTTCGCTGTTCAAAAAGATAAGCCGGTCGTGATCCACGTGGACTGCGGTCGCCGTCCCTGCGATCCAGTGCTTCGGCGACTGGGCCGCATACCAGGTCACCTCGTAGCCATGCAGATAGCAATGCCCCTCGGGCAAGGTGACGTACAACAGGTCGATGTCGAGCTCGGACATCCGTTTGCGGGTTTTATCCAGGCGTTGCTTGTATTCCTGATCGCTGAACGGCAGCGGATAGGCATCAGCGGGAATGCGGCGCTGTGCCGCCGGAATATCGCGGACATTTGCAAACGGATTACCTTTCTGTGCGCGGGCCTCGAGCGTCAATCCCGCCGATACGGCTGTGCCGACGCAGGTGCCCAGGAATACTCGTCGAGTCGTTTTCATTATTTTGACCCCTTATTTACAGGTACATCATCGAATGCAATGTCGCGTTGTTTTTTTCAGTCAGGCGCCGAACACGACCTGACCGCCGAGGATCGTTGCGTCGACGCCGATATCGAAAAGGTCGGGGCCACGGAGACGCTCCGGGTCCTGCGACAGCACGGCAAAGTCACCGACCTTGCCCGGCGCGATCGTGCCCTTCTCGTGATCTTCGAAAATCCCGTATGCCGCCCATTCCGTATTCATGCGCAGCGCCTGTTCGAAGGTCAGGGTCTCGGCCGCGCCCGGCGCGGCGCCGCCGTCTTTGCGCTCCAGCATCGACTGCACGATGTTCTTCAGCGGCGCCGACGATCCCGGCACCGTGCCGGTGGTGTCGGTCACCATGACCGGACGCAGCCCGTGATCGATCATCGACCTGAATTTCGGCACGGCGGATTCGTCGTCGAGCCAGAAATGCGGCGTCACGACCGGCAGGATGCCGAGTGACCCGAGCCGTTGCATTTCCTGCGGGCGCTCGAGCAAACCGCCGGCGTGCTCGATGCGGTGACGGTGCGGGCGCGGGTCGCGCCGCATCGCTTCCTCGACGGCGTTTGCCGCCATCAGCATTCCTTTAGTCGTCAGCGCGTGCATGATGAGCTGGATGCCGGCGGTGTGAGCGCTCGACACGAACTCGTCGAGCTCATCCTGGCGCCACTTGGCGTCGTCGAGTTCGTTGCCGAACGCGTCATAGCCGATGCCGTCGATGAAAATCTTCACGCCACCGAAGCGGAACATGGAGTTACCCATGCCGGAGACGAGTCCGGCATCGATCAGCGACGACAGCGATACCGTGCGCGGCACGTGGTGGTAGGCACGCAGGCGTATCGGCAGCTCGCCGCGCGCCTGCAGCCTCTGATCGGCGCGCAGGTCATTGGCGGAATACGGAATCGTGCCGATCGTCGTCGTGCCTTTCGAGACGAACACGTCATGTGCGTGTTTGCGTAACGCAAGCTCGATTTCGTCGACCGTGTAGTCCGGGAGAAGGTCCCAGACCTCGGTCGCAATGCCACTCGGCGTCCCCGACGGCTCGACGTCGATGAACACGCCGCGCGGCGGATTGCTGGCGCGATCCCACAAGCCGAGCTCGTGCAGCGCCCTGGTATTCAGCATGCCGACGTGCAGCCCGGAAAAGAGCGCCAGCGGATGATCCGTGGTGATCGCATCGAGCTCGTGCCGGTTGGCCAGGCGCTGCTCTGCGATTTTGCCGGCCAGGCTGAAGGAGCTGCGCCCGATGATCCACTGGCCTATTGGCGTGTGAGCGGCTTTCGTTGCCAAAGCGTTGAATATGTCCTGCAAACTACGGTGCGGCGGCGCATGGCAGGGAACCTGGTATTCGCGTGCCAGGCAGGTCATTTCGAAATGCACGTGGGTGTCGACGAAGCCCGGTATGACGACACGATTGCCGGCGTCAAAACGCCCGATGCCTTGTGCCGCGCGTTGTACCTCGTCGTTCGTCCCAACGGCGACGATGCGCCCGTTCTTGACCAGGACGGCCTCTGCAGCCGGCCGCGCTGCATGCATCGTCATGACGCGGCCGTTGACGATGGCCAGGTCAGGTCCGTTTTGCGCCAGCGCCTGCGCGGGTACCGCCGACGCTGCTGCCATGATCTGAAGGAAATCGCGCCGATTGACGTGCGGCAGGATATTGGCGTTGCAGGAACTGGCCATCGACATGGTGCCTCACGCGCTCACGCAGCAGGCTGGTATCTGAAAAATGTAGCAGAACGAACGATCGGCTGCCCGCTGACTTTGAAAGCGAAATTCCGTGTTCTCCGGATCCGGCGACGATCGGATGGACGCTTCGGCCGGAGAACTTTTTTGCTGCGCCATCGATTTTTCGATTTAAGGGCTTTTCCGGTAACACCGCCCGGGCCGATACAGGATCAGGGGTAGCGCCCTGCCCTGCAAAGCGCCGACCAGCGTCTATACTCAATAAAAAAAGAATAAATTTAAGCCTTTATGTCAATTCCTTAAAGTTCGTTTGCAGTCATGTTTATACTGGATCCGTCGCGATGCAGGGAGCTTGGAGTATGAAAGGATTTCGCGTTGCCCGCGCCTATGCGCTCATCATCTTGTGCTCGGCCTGCGCCGGATCGCTTGCCGCCGCGCAGACGATCGCGGTGCCGGCCCAGCAGCAGCCGGCTCCGCAAGGCCTCTACAAAGCCGCGCGCCTGTCCAAAGCCAGCACGGCGCTGGTGCGCGCACATACCGAGTACCGGAGCCATGTCAATCGGGGTCTGAGAACCGCGTTTCAGCCGAGCGACCCCTTCCTGCCGTTTTCCGGCGGGCGGGTGCTCGTTGAGGCGCGGGCGGCATCGAATGGCACGGAACTGCTGGACGATCTGCGCCGGCTGGGCTTGAGCGGCGGCTCGCGGTTCGGTGACATGGTTGCCGGCTACATCCCGGTCGCGGCGATCGAGGACGCGGTGGCTCTCGCGAGCCTGCGCTCTATATCCGCGGCGATCGCGCCGGTCCGTAATGCCGGTTCGATCACGAGCCAGGGCGATACGTCCTTGCGCGCGGCGGTCGCGCGAACGACGCACGGCGTCAATGGCGCCGGCATCATCGTCGGTGTGTTATCGGACAGCTTTGACGACCTCGGCGGCGCCGCGGCCGATATGGCGAGCGGCGATTTGCCGGCGGTGCAGGTTCTGGCCGAGTCCACGGCCTGCGGGGTGCTGATTTTCTGTATCGATGAAGGCCGCGCGATGTTGCAGATCGTCTACGACATGGCGCCGGCCGCGGGCCTGATGTTTCACACCGGCCTGCAGAGCAAAGTCGACTACGCCAACGGCATCCTGGCGCTCGCGGCGGCTGGTGCCGACGTCATCGTCGACGACCTGCTGTACCTGCATGAGCCGATGTTCCAGGACGGAATCGTGGCACAGGCGGTCGACAGCGTGGTCGCGGGCGGCTCCCTGTACTACTCGGCGGCGGGCAATGCCGGTTCCGAAAGCTACGAGGGCGCGTTCGTGGACAGCGGCAATGTCCTTTGTATCGAATTTTTCCTGCCGATTGGTGACTGTGACCCCATATATGAAAGGGTCGGCAGGATGCACGACTTCGATCCGGGGCCCGGCGAGGACCTGGTGCTGACGGTCACCGTGCCCTTGAACCGCGTGCTGACGGTAGCCGTGCAATGGGACCAGCCGTTCGGCGGTGCGGGACCGCAAGCCGATCATGACGTCGTGCTGCTGAGCGCGGACGGCGGCATCTATTACGCCATCAGCGCCAACGACAACATCCCGATGGGTGAAGGCTGGGAGGTGCTGCAGTTCGAGAACAACGAATTCCTGTACAACGAAACCCAGTACGGCATCGCCGTTACCTACGACGACGTGGATTCCGTCGGTCCGCCGGCGACGCTGGTCAAGATGGTCATCTTCGGCAGTGGCAACACGCTCGACGAGTGGCAGACATTCAGCTCGACGATCTACGGCCATGCGAATGCCGCCGGCGCGGCAGCCGTCGGCGCCGCCTGGTGGCAGGAGACGCCGGCGTACGGCGTCGACCCGGCCCAGCTCGAGCCCTATTCCTCCAAGGGCGGCACGCCGATCCTTTTCGAAGCTGACGGAACGCCGAAAGGCGCGCCCGAAATACGTGCCAAGCCGGAATTCACGGCGGTAGACGGTGTCGACACGACGTTTTTCTTCAGCGACCCCGACGGCGACGGCATCGACAACTTCTTCGGTACATCAGCGGCCGCGCCGCATGCCGCCGGGGTGGCGGCGCTGTTGCTGCAAAGCGCGCCGGGCTCGACCCCGGCGGCGGTCAATGCGGCGCTCAAAACGAGCGCGCTCGACATGAACCCCATTTTGATGCCGGGCTTCGATTACGAATCGGGGTACGGGCTGATACAGGCGGACGCGGCCATCGCCGCACTGGCGGGCGGCGGCGGCAACAGCCCGCCGACGGCGGCGTTTACATTCGTTGCGAACGTACTCGATGTCGATTTCACCGACACGAGCAGCGATCCCGATGCCAACATCGTGTCGTGGAGCTGGGACTTCGGCGACGGTAATGCCTCGAACGCCCAGCACCCGTCGCACTCGTATACGGCCGACGGCAGCTACCTGGTGCAGCTGACCGTGACCGACGACGGCAGTATGTCGGATGCCACCAGTCAGATGGTGACAGTCAGCTCCGGCGGCGACGCCGGCAACGCGGCGCCGGTCGCAAACTTCTCATACAACTGCAACGGGCGAGTATGTAATTTCGATTCCTCGGCATCGACCGATGACGTGGCCATCACGGTTTATAGCTGGGACTTCGGCGACGGCAGCGGCTCGAACGATGAGAATCCGGTGCACAGCTATGCGTCGCAGGGCAACTACACGGTCAACCTGATCGTCATGGATGCTGAAGGTGAAAGCGATGCGGTCAGCACGTCATTCCGGGTGAAGAACCGCGGTAACACCTCCGGTTCCACGGGCGGTGACGGCGGCGGTGACGGCGGCGGCACGACCGAGGCGGAGAAAGGTCGCAAGAAATGCTCGGACGGCATCGACAATGATGGCGACGGCCTGATCGACGGCGACGACCCGGATTGCCAGTGATCGCAGGGCGGGAATTGCGTCTCTTATATATAGGGATATTGAATAAGCTTTTATATTAAAAGCTTATGTCAAATTCTTAAAGTGTTTCACGAGGAACATCGACGAACCGCCGGCGCACTTCGGTCGTTATCCTCGTACTGCAATAGGCGCCCGCCAGCGGCGCTACGCGGCGATGTGTACCGGCAGGCGGCGCGCGCCCCACGTTCCCGGCACGCCGTCGAAGACGCCCGCGACGGGCGTGTCGCAATGCGCGCATCTGCCCCGATGCTCGTCGACCGCGAGGTTCCAGGTCGAAAGCTCGTACCAGTCGC
>JBFJOC010000078.1:0-11346 GCA_041617855.1 Woeseiaceae bacterium
GAAGCGCACGCTTTTCATGTTCGCGAGGCTCCAGTACGCCTCCGCATCGGACGGATGCCGTTCGATCGTTTCGCGGTAGGCACGAACCGCCTCGTCGTGCCGGCCTACCGTGCGCAGCATGTGGCCGAGGCCGATGAGGCAGTCACGATTGCCCGAGTTTGCAGACAGCCCCGCGCGATACGCGGCGATCGCCTCGTCGTGGCGTCCGAGCTGACTCAGGTATTCCGCAACCCGAAGCTGTGGCAGCGGCGCGCGAGGCTCGAGATCGGCGGCGCGGCGCGCCGCCTCCAAGGCATCATTATAGTCGCCTCGGTCCGCGTGAAGTTCGCCGAGATCGAGCCAGCCGATGACGAACTCCGCGTCGGCGGCGACCGCTTTCTTCAGCAACACGATCGCTTCTCCGCTATCACCCTGTCGCTGGGCCTCTTGCGCCATGAGCCTCAGCGCATGCGGATCGCTCGGGTTGCGCTCGAGTACCTCGAGATCGAACACGCCGTGTTCATGAACCGACGCGGGCTCGCGCAGCGCAGCGTGGATTTTTTCGAGCTTGAAGCGCGCGTGGTCATTGCCGGGATCCAGTTCGACCGACCGCTCTAGGCAAGCTGCCGCGTCTGCGAGTCGGTTTTGCGCAAGCAACGCATTGCCTAGCTCTTCGTGCGCCTTGCCGAACTCAGGAAAGCGCTCGGTCGCCTCGCGCAGCGGCTCTTCGGCCTCGCCCGGTCGACGCTGACGGATCAGCGCTGCGCCGAGCAGGCACAGCAGATTGCCGTCGCCGGGAAACCGCTCCAGCGCATCGCGGCAGGCCGTTTCCACGGCCGGCACGTCGCCGGTGCGCATCAACGCAGCGGCACGCTCGAAATCGGCCTTTACGGTACTATTGCCATCGGAATCGTCGCGCATCGGCGCATCTTAATGGAACCCGCTGCAAAATTCCGCGCGGCTCGGGCAGCGTTTTGAGCACGTTTTGACCAGGTAACGACACGTTGAAGACGCTCCGGGAGGCGCTGCAGTCGCAGGAACTGACGCTCACCGCCGAACTATCGATGAACCCGCGGCAAAACGCAGCGGAAATCGTCGCACAGGCACGCCTCCTCGGTGCCGCGACCGACGCCGTGCAGGTGCCGGATCACCGCCATGCCGTGCCGCACATATCCAACATCGCGGCGGCCGCGCATCTGCTGCGTGCAGGCATCGATCCCATCGTGCACATGAACTGCCGCGATCGAAACCGCATTGCGATGCAGAGCGACCTGCTCGCTGCACAATCGCTCGGCGTGTGTAATCTGCTGCTGATGCGCGGCAGGGAGCTGCCCGCTGACCACAACCCCCGAACGACGAACGTCTTCGATCATGGCGCGCTCGATCTCATAAAAACGGCAGCCGCAATACGTGATGGCCAGGTATTCACTGGCGATAGGTCGCCCGATGCGCGGGATTTCTATATCGGGACCATCGCCACCGTTTTTCCGCCAGGCGCTGGCTGGCAGCCCGAGAGACTGACCGAAAAAGCAGATGCCGGCGCGCAGTTCGTCCAGCTGCAGGTCTGCCTCGATCTGAAAACTCTGCGCGAGTATATGGCCAGGCTGGTAGCGGCCAAACTGACGTGGCGCGTCCAGGTGCTTGCAGGACTCACAGTACTATCTTCGGCGCACGAGGCCAGGCTGCTACGCAAAAACTTTCCCGATGCGATCATCCCCGCGAGCGTTGTCAAGCGCATCGAAAAGAACAAGAGTCCGGAAAAGGAAGGCATCAGGATCTGCGCCGAGCAGCTCCGGGAACTAATGGACATACCCGGCATCGCCGGCGCGTCGCTGATGACCCCCGGAGATCCCGGTCTGATCCGGTCGGCGATCGCCGAGTCCCGCGTGCGCCCCGATCTTGGCTGAGAGACCTCATGGTCGAGCTGCCGATTATTGAATTAAACGCTGCGCCCGAGATCCGGTCGCAGCGCATTTCCGAAGAACATTCCATCGTTGTCGTCGATGATTTTCTCAAATATCCGGATGACATCGTCACGTTCGCCCACGAGCATGCCGCCGCCTTCTCGGTACCTGAAAAGAGTTATCCGGGCCTGCTCTTCGATGTCGACGACACGGCAATGGCGGAGATATATCGTTTTTTTCGCGCCAGCATGACCGGGTATTTTCCGTTTCTGAGAGGGGGCATGAGGCTGTCCACGTACCTGTCGATGGTCACGCTTAAGCCGGAAAATCTGTCGAACCTGCAGCGCGTCTGCCACGTCGACCCGAAAACGAGCCCGGGCCGCGAAAACTACGCGGCACTCGTCTACCTGTTTGCCGACGAACGGCTGGGCGGGACCGGGTTCTACCGCTGGAGGGATCGACAACTGATGGAGCAGGCCACGGCCATCGAAATGGAAGACCCCGCGCAGGGCCTCGCTTTTCTCAAGGCGCACTACGCGACGTTTCGCGAGCCGGCTGCGTACATGACCGCCTCGAATGAGATCGCAGAGCTCCTGACAATGGTGCCGCCGCGCTTCAACCGCCTGATCTTTTACCCGGGCCACGTACCGCACAGCGCGGCAATAGCCCGGCCGGAACTGTTGACGACCGATTTCCGCAAGGGCCGACTGACGCTAAACTGCTTTGCCAGTGTCATACCCAGATAGTCCGCAGAGCATGGCGAACGACAGCGCAGCCGCGGCCCAGGCCCGATTTGACAGAGCGTTGAGCTTTCTCCGCGGCGGAGACGCGCAGACGACCGTCGATTTATGCCGCAGCCGCCTCGACGAGCAGCCCGACGACGGCAAAATGCGGGTCCTGCTCGGTACGGCTCTGGTGCGCCAACGGCATTTCGACGCAGCGGAATGTGAGCTGCGCCGGGTCATCAATCGATGGCCGGACATCCCGAAAGCGCATCGGGAACTCGGCCTGGCGCTGTTCGGCCAGGGTCGACTCGAGGAGGGGGTGGCCTGTTACAGACGGGTCGTCGAGCTGACACCGAAACGCAGCGCTGCGCACTTCGATCTGAGCGTTGCCCTCGCGAAACTCGGCCGCGAAGACGAGGCGCGGGATGCCCTCGAGGAATCGTTTCGCCTCGATCCGCGGCGCAAGGACATGCTGGACGCTTTCCAGTCGCAGCAGGCAGGCAGTTTCGAGGAGGCCCAGGGGCTGTATCAGAAGGTGCTCCGGCGCGAGCCCAATAACGTCCATGCCACGCGCCTGTTGGGCGCCGTGGAAATCGCACTCGGGCGTTATCGCAAGGCCGAACGACGTTTGCGCGCCGCCGTCGCCATGGATCCGGACTATTTCGCGGCCTGGACGGATCTTGCGCGCGCGCTTATCGAACAGGAGAGATTCGAAGAGGCGGGAGACGCCCTGCGACGGGCGATCGACCTCGAGCCCGAATCCGCCTATCCGCGAGCGCTGCTCGGCAACATGCTGAGCCGGGCGGGCAACTATGAACACGCCATTTCGGAATACAGGACGGCGCTCGCGAAGCAGCCAACGCATGGCGGCAGTCTGGCCGGCCTTGGCCATGCGCTCAAAACGGTCGGCCGTCAGGACGAGGCTGTCGACACGTATCGAAAGTGCATTCGTGAGTACCCGGCGTTCGGCGAGGCCTACTGGAGCCTCGCGAATCTGAAGACATTTCGATTCACGGATGACGAGGTCGCTACGATGGAGCAGCACGTCGACAGCGACAAGCTTCTCGAGGAAACCCGCGTCAATCTCAACTACGCGCTCGGCAAGGCCTATGAGGATCGCGGCGACTTCGACGACGCGTTCTTTCGCTATTCCAAGGGCGCCTCGCTACGCCGCGTCAACGAAAGTTACGATCCGGTGGAGACCGAGACGATTCACGACCGCATCATCGCCTCGCTGACCGCCGAATTTCTCGAGGCACATGCGGGTGAGGGGGATCCCGATCCGGCGCCGATTTTCATCGTTGGTCTCCCGCGCTCGGGCTCGACTCTGCTTGAACAAATACTCGCGAGCCACAGTCAGGTCGACGGCACTCACGAGCTTCCCGACCTGGTGCGCATTATCCGCTCGATCAATCGGAATCGCCGCCGCGACGGTGCCTATCCTGAGGCGCTGCTCGGTTACAGCGCCGATGGTTTCGTGGCCCTCGGACGGGAATACCTCGACTCGACCCAGCGGCACCGGGGCGGTGCGCTCTACTTCACCGACAAGATGCCGAATAATTTTGCGTGCATCGGTCTGATTCACCTGATTCTGCCGAATGCGAAGATCATCAACGCGCGCCGGCATCCCCTGGACAGCTGCGTGGGCAGCTTCAAGCAGCTGTTCTACAAGGGCCAGGCATTCACCTACGATCTCGTCGAACTCGGCGAGTATTACCTGCAGTATCAGCGGCTGATGGACCACTGGCACACGGTGCTGCCCGGCAAGGTGCTCGACGTGCAATACGAGGATATGGTCCGGCACCAGGAACGCGAGACACGGCGGCTGCTCGCGCACTGCGGCCTGCCCTGGGAGGACCATTGCCTGGAATTCTACAAAACGGACCGCGCGGTCAATACGGCGAGCTCCGAACAGGTGCGCCAGCCGATCTACGCCGGATCAATCAACGCCTGGCGCCGCTTCGAGGCACACCTGGGTCCGCTGATCGAGGTGCTGGAACCGCTCCTCGTGAGGCTGCCCGCGGAATCGCAGCCGGACTGTCTGCGCGACGATTCCAGTTGAATCATCTTTGTTGCCTGCAACCAACATTTGCAGGGAAAGGCCATGAAATATCGCTGTAGCTGGTCGGCTGCCATACCTTTTTGTTGTTTGAATCCGACCATACGTTACTCTAAGATTCGCGAAGCGATTTAGACTCAGTTCACCGGGAGATCCAATGTCCACGCCGAAGCCGTCCCGCGAGCCAGTAACGACACCGATCCTGTCCTACAGCACGACGCTGAGCGCCGCCGTTGCGGCGGCCGTCGGTGCGGGACCCGCCCTCGCTCAGGAATCCAAAGCGATCGAGGAAATCACCGTTACCGCGACCAAGCGCGGAGACATCAGCATCCAGGATATTGCGGGCAGCGTGCAGGCCTTCGATACCGAGGCGATTCGCAACCAGAATCTGTTCAACATGGAGGACTACGCGAAGTTCACGCCGAGTCTCTCCTATTTCGGCAATCAGATCGGCCAGGGCAAAATCTTCTTCCGCGGCATCGCGGATGCACCGGATACGTTCATCGTTTCGCAATCCGCTGCCGTTTACATCGACGAGCAGCCGGTCACGCAGAGCGCCGCGGTCGACGTTCGTCTCGTGGACATCGAGCGCGTCGAGGCGCTGAGCGGCCCGCAGGGCACACTGTACGGGTCGAGCTCACAGTCAGGCACGCTGCGCATCGTCACGAACAAGCCCGATCCGACGAAGTTCGAGGCGTTCGTCGACGCCAGTCTCAAGGGAATGAGTGAAGGCGATAACAGTTACGACATCTCGGGCATGGTCAACATCCCGCTGGCCGAAGACCAGTTCGCCGTACGGCTCGTCGGCTTCTCGGCGACAGAGGGCGGCTTCATCGACAACGTGCTCGGCACGACACCCATCTGCGAATCGCCGGACTGGGGACGCTGCAGCATCAACGGCGAGCAGACAAATTCCAATGCTGTCGAGGAAGACTGGAACGAAACCACGATTCTGGGCGGCCGGGTTGGGGCCAAGTGGTTCATCAACGAGGACTGGAGCGCGACGTTCGCGATCGCGCATCAAAGCGTCGAGGCGGACGCCGAGAATACCTACGACCCGACGGTCGGTGATCTGCAGCTCATTGCGTTTTATCCCGACAGTTTCGAGGACGACTGGACGCAGTATGCGCTGACGTTCGAGGGTGCGTTCGGTGACGTGCAGTTCACGTCGGCGACCGCGTATTTCGAGCGCGACAGCAACTACACGCAGGATACGACCGCCTACGCAGCGTATTTCGGCTCGTTCTGCGGCCCGTACGGCAACTACAACACGCAGTATTACAACATCTACTGCTTCCAGCCGGCCGGCGTGAACTATACCTACAACGACCCGGTCGGTTTTCTGACCAACGATCAGAAGAACACGTCGCTGAGCCAGGAGTTCCGGCTGTCGTATGCCGGCGAGCGCTTCAACTGGGTCGCCGGCGTGTTCTGGGAAGACCGCGACGAGGAGTGGGACTTCAACACCTACACCGTCAACGACGGCGGCTACAGGGCCTCGCGCGGCTTCGACAACTGGGTGAACTACTGGGGCGTGCCGGCGGCGCCGACCGATGCCTGGTGGTTCTCGGCCGACCGCACGAACTGGGAGACGCTGGCCGTCTTCGGCGAGGCGACCTGGGCCTTCAACGACAAGTTCTCGGTGACCGCCGGCGCCCGCTGGTTCGAGGTCGATCAGGAGAAGACCTACTGGGTCGAGCTGCCGAAAGGCCGGCGCACGCCGTCGGGACAGCTGCTGAACGGCGATGCGGCCGACGAACACGGCTGCCTGCTGGTCGATGCGCCGTGCAGTTCGGCCGACACCGACAATCCCAATGACGACGGTTTCAATCGCCCGAACGCCAAGGACGACGACGTCGCCATCAAGGTTTCGGCGCAGTACAACATCGACGATGACAGGATGGTGTACGCGCTGTACTCGGAGGGCTTCCGCGCCGGCGGCACGAACCGCAACCGCGGCGCGCCCAAGCTCGATCCGACCTATGGCGCGGACTTCCTCAAGAACTACGAGGTCGGTCTCAAGAGCCAGTGGGCCGACGGCCGGCTCCAGGTCAATGCCGTCGCGTTCTTCCAGGACTGGGAGGACTATCAGGTCGAGGTCGTGGATCCGTCGAATGTCCCCTGCTCGACGGACCCGACGCCGCCGTGCGGCCAGCCGTGGCAGAAAGGCGTGCTGAACGCGGGCACCGCTAGCTCCGACGGCTTCGAGATCCAGATCGACGCGCTGCCGGACGACCAGCTCGCGCTGCGTGCGAATGCGACGTTCCTCGATGCGGAGCTCGAGAGCGAGGTTCCCGGACTCGACGGCGTCGGCATCGGATCGCCGCTGCCGTTCGCGCCCGACTTCAAGGGCTCGTTCTACGCGCAATACAACTGGCCGGCCGCCGTGTTCGGCAGCCGGGAGGCGTTCCTGCAGTTCCAGTACAGCTACGTGTCCGAATCGCTGAACCAGGTGCAGGCCCTGACGCTCGACGACGGGCCCGCGCCGCAGATCACGATGCAGGAATACGACGTCTCGAGTCTCAAGTTTGGGCTCGTCGGCGACCTGTGGGAGGTGAACGTGTTCGTCAACAATATCGGCGACGAACGCGGGCAGCTGTATCACGACGTGACCGACTTCGAGCCTTATTTCGGCCGGCAGCGGACGTCCGTCATCCGGCCACGCGAGTTCGGCGTGCGCTTGTTCAGGCGCTGGGAATAAGCGCAACCGGCTGCGCAAAAACGCACCCTCCGGGGTGCGTTTTTTTATCTAGCGCTCGTACGGCCAGACCTCGAGGCCGTGGATTGCATTGCGAATGTCCATCGTCAGATTGACGGACGCAACGACCCGGGTCGTCTGTAGATCGTAGAGCGTAATCGTCGACGGCGACGATCCGCCGGCAACGAAGCGTTCGTTCACCGGACACAGGCCCCGTCCGAAGGCCTGGCGCGCGATCTTGGAGTCGTCGATGCCCGCCAACTCGATGTCGGCTTCGGGATAGGTCACGATGCGGAACGCCCGACTGCGACCGTCCCGAGTCGCGTAGCGCACGCTGTCGCTCGCTGTATCGTTCAGCAGCACGCCGTTTCCGTACGGCTGCGCGTTGTGCACACCGCCCGGAAGGCTGCAGACCTCGGCCACATCGAACTTGCTGTTCACGTGCAGCAGGGCCTGCGTATGCAGACCGCTTAGAAAAATGCCCTGCCGAGTCACGTGCACCATGTTGACGTGGAAGTTGTTCGCGGGCGCCGGGCCGACCTGCGTGCGTGGGTCAAACGTGTTTCCACCCCAGCCGCCGAGAAGCCGCTGCAGCTGGAACCCCCAGACGAAATCCTGCTTGTCGATGTCGAACGCGAGAAGGCTGTCGAAGCCGGTCGAGGTCAGGAAGATCACGCGATCCATCCGGCAGATCTCGTGGCAGTGCTTCAGGTAGCGGTTGCGAAACGATTTCCGCATGCGAAAGCTTCGGTCATAGCAAAACAGCTCGTCGCTCGCGGCGATGTAGATATCGTCACCGTCGAAGGTGATGCCGCGCAGGCCGCGGTCCGCGCCGCGCCCCTCGAAGTCGATTTCACCGGTGTTCCAGTCGACGTGCTGGCGACACTCCTGGCGTTCGAAGTCGACCGTATATACGCCGCCGTGGCTCTCGCCCTGCTGGCTGCCGCGCACGACGGACGTGGCGATGAATGTCGGCAGGCGCATGCTCATGATCCGGGGATGATTGACTCAGTCCCGGTCGAGTCGTTCCCTGACATAGCTGCGGATATCGAGGCTCAGGTCCTCCATCGGCGCATAGTAGCCGGATTCGAATACGCGGGAGCTCATGCCGCGCTGCACGTTTTCGCAGATTGCCCAGTCCTGTTTGTTGACCAGATCCCAGAACTCGACGGCGTCCATCGGATCGAACGTCGGCTTCGCCAGCTCGTCGGGATGAAACAGGAACTCGCAGCTGATCTCGGTGCGCCCCGCCGATCGCGGCCAGAGCACAAACGCTGCCGCGTGGTCCATCGACAGGCTGAGCATCAGGTTCGGATAGATCAGCTCGCCCTTGTGACGGACCTTCTCGTTGTCGTCGAGGCCCGGAAACGGCGCGCGCTTCGTCGTGCCGGTGAACGTGAACGTGTTCGTCCCCGGTTTCTGCGGAATGCCGTTGTCCCAATCGAGATTGGCGCCGCCGCCCTGCCGAAAGGCCGGCACGATTCTGCAAAGCTCCGGATGAACGCCGGCGCAGTGGTAACACTCGTTGTAGTTCTCGAGGATGACCTTCCAGTTTGCGCTAACGTCGTAATCGATGCGATGCCCGGTCCGCAGGTCCCCGAGCGGATAGCGCGCGATGCGGTCCGGAATCTCGCCGAGCATCTCCCGGAGCGTCTCCGATCCCGAATCGAGACGCACGAATACGAAGCCCTGCCAGACATCGATATCCACCCTGTGCAGGCTAAGATTCGACACGTCGACGTTCAGATGCGGCGTGCTGTAGAGCGAGCCGTCCAGCCGATACGTCCATGAGTGGTACGGACAGCGAATGCCAGCGTCGAAACAGCCCGCCTGTTCGGCCGCCTCCGGAGCGGCGACGAGCTGCGAGCCGCGGTGCCGACAGACGTTGAAGAATGCGCGCAGCTCGCCGGCATCGTCGCAGGTCATGAGAATGCTCTCGCCCGCAACGTTGACGAGCCGCCAGGCGCCGCGCTTCTCGAGCCCGTCCCGCCGCCCGACGCAGAACCACTCGCGATGAAAGATCGACCGGCGTTCGGCCGCGTACCGGCTGTCGCTGAGATAGTGCTCGCCGGGCAGGGTCGGTTCCAGCGTGTCGTGTTGTTCACTCATCCGATTTGCTGCACAGCGGTCACGATCAAGCGTGGCAGGTGTTGCGTTGGCCCGCGTGGCCGCATAATGCACCACTATGCCGTATGACGTCATCATCGTCGGCGCCGGCCATAACGGCCTGACCGCCGCGGCCTATCTTGCCAAAGCCGGCCGGCGCGTCGCGATGTTCGAGCGTCGTGACATCGTGGGCGGCTGCGCGGTTACCGAGGAAGTCGATCCGGTCCGTGCGCCGGGCTGCCACGTCTCGACCGCTTCTTACATCGCAAGCATGCTACGACCGACGATCATTCGCGAACTGAAGCTCGGTTCGTACGGTTTACGCATGGTCGCCTGCGAGCCCGGCGTGCAGGCGGCATTCGACGACGGGGACGTCGTCGCGTGGTGGTCGGACGAGGCGCGCATGCGATCCGAGCTCACCCGCATCACCGCAGCGGACGCCGAAGCCTTCTTCGCCACGGAAACCGAGCTGAAGCGGCTCGCTGCCCATCTACAGCCGTTTTTCCTCGAGGCACCTCCCGATATCCATGCCCGCGGGCTGCGAAAGGTTACGGAGTCGTGGCGCGTCTACCGGCGCTTCCGCGGGCTTTCCGGGGACGATATCGCGGGTCTCTTGCGCTTCCTGTCCGGCTCGATCGGCGATTTTCTCGACCGCCGCTTCGAATCCGACAAGCTGAAGCGACTCGTGCTCGCGAACAGCCTGTACGGCAAACACGGTGGTCCGTACCAGCCCGGCACCGCGATGGGGCTGTTGTTTCACCTCCTTGGCGGCGGCGACCGCGACGAGCAAGCCTGGCACGGTCACGTGATCGGCGGCATGGGGGCAATCACCGCCGCGCTCCGGGGAGCCTGCGAGGATCTCGGGGTCGAGATCACTACCGGCCGGCCCGTGGCCTCGATCAACGTCGCGAACGGGCGCGCTGCGGGCGTGACGCTGGCGGATGGCGCGTCCATAGAAGCGGCCGTCGTGGTCTCGAATGCCGATCCGAAGCGCACGTTCCTTACGCTCGTCGATCCCGGAGCGCTGCCTCACGAGTTCGTGCGCGACGTTCGCAACATCCGGATGGACGGCCCGTGCGGCAAAGTCAACTTCGTGCTCGCCGAGGAACCCCGGGTCAACGGCATGCCGGACGACCGCAATAAAGCGGAGCGCTCGCTGTTCACGCTGATTCCGACGCTGGACGAGGCCGAGGACAATTACAACGCGGCAAGGCGCGGAGAACTGCCGGAGCGGCTCTGGGTCGACTGCGTCGTGGCATCGAACGTCGACGACACGCTCGCGCCACCCGACCGCCACATGCTCACCTGCTTTGTGCAGTATCTGCCGTATCGGTTGCAGAGCGGCGAGTGGCGCGACCAGCGCGAGCCGCTGGGCGACCGCGTAACCGATTTGATTGGCCAATTCGTGCCGAATTTTCGCTCACAGGTCATCGCACGGAGGGTCTACACGCCGGTCGATCTCGAGGAGACGTTCGGCATCACCGAGGGCAACATTTTTCACGGTGACATATCGCTGGAGCAGATGTTTTTCATGCGGCCCCTGCCGGCCTGGTCGCAATACCGCACGCCGATCGAGGGACTGTATTTGTGCGGCGCCGGCACGCATCCGGGCGGCGGCGTCACCGGCGCGCCCGGCTACAACGCCGCGCATGCGATCTTGCGAGGATAGTTTGGGGACATTGCTCATTTTCTGTGCGGGATGAGATTCTTTGCGAGGTAGCAAGGGAAAATGAAGAATGTCCCCGAAGAAAATGCAAAATCTCGCCAATTCCTCCTTTGGACCATCGCGGCTGGAAGCCGCTCCCACAATCGCGGCTGGAAGCCGCTCCCACAGATGCACCGGCGCCTCAACGAAACATCGTGGGAGCGGCTTCC
>JBFJOC010000079.1:0-11307 GCA_041617855.1 Woeseiaceae bacterium
GCGCAGGCAATCGAATTTGCGGCGCAAACGAATGCGACGATCTTCGACGGTGAAACGACGACGATCGAACTGCCACCGCCGCCGCCACCGGAATGAGTCCGCAGCGCATCGAAATACGACGGGGGCACGACGCCCCCGTTTTTTTGATCAGCCTTTTCGTACGTCCCGTCCCGACAGCAGGTCGTCGAGCGATGGCGGCGGATGATCCGGGCCCATGCGCCCTGACTTGAGCCGGCCAACGTATTCCCTGTACGCGCGCATTGCCTGGTAGCCGAAAAACCACAGGATCGGCAGGTTCGAGAACATCATGACGCCGGTGCCGACGCCGGTAACGAGATCGAGATCGACATCTGTCTTGATGAATCCCAGCGTCGCGATGACGATCAGCGCGCAATAGACCAGCTTGTACGCGAGCACGGCCCGATCGCGCGTCAGGAAAACGAAGGCCTGTTCGCCGTAGTAGGCCCAGGATATGATCGTCGAGATCGCAAACAGCCATGCCGCTATTGACACCAGCCATTTACCCAACCCGGGCGTGACCGTATCGAACGCCTTTGCGGTCAGCGTCGCACCGACATAGCTTCGATACACGCCGCTTTCGACGACCACCGGTGCTACGGGACTGGGGAAAGGATCCCATGCGACCCGAAAACCTCGCGCCGCCGGGGTCACCGTACCCTCGACACGGTGCCGATCGAAGCCGTCGGCGTTGGCGTGTGCGGTAACTATCAGCGACACGCGCTCACCGTCCGTCCAATCACGGTCCGGCAAGATCGTCGCGGGGAACTGCCAGCCGCCGGTCGTCTCGGTCGCAGCGGGCGGCTCGTCCAGGACAACGTCGACCGGACGATTCCAGACGCCGGTGGACAGTATGATCAGCGCCGTCAGCGTACAGACGACGAGCGTGTCGATGAACGGCTCGAGGCCCGCAACGATGCCCTCGCGCACCGGCTCGTCGGTCTTCGCAGCGGAGTGTGCGATCGGTGACGAACCCTGACCGGCCTCGTTGGAAAAAATCGCGCGTTTCAGGCCGAACATGAAAGCAGCTCCGGCCGTGCCGCCAAGAAATGCGCCCGCAGCTTCCGTAGGAACGAAAGCATGCGTCAATATCAGCGTGAACATCATCGGAATGTCGCCGAAGTTCACGATGATGATGTAGCTGCCTGCCAGCAGGTACAGCACACACATGAAAGGTACGAGCGTTGCCGCAACGCGGCCGATGCGGCGGATACCGCCAATGATCACCGCCCCGACGAGTATCGCGAGCACGATGCCGGTGATCCAGCTCGGGATGGCGAAGTAGGTTTCGGTGATCTCACCGACATTCCACGCCTGAAACATGTTGCCGCCCGTTGTGGTGGACAGGAGCAGGCAGGCGCAAAAAATGACACCGATCGCGCGGCCGAGCCCGGGACGGCCCCGGCGCTCGAGCGCCTTGAAAGCGACCCACATGGGGCCACCGTGCGGGTTGGCCGGATCGTCGGTGTTGCGATACAGCATCGACAGCGTGACTTCGGTGAGCTTGATTGCCATGCCGAAGAAACCCACGACCCACATCCAGAAAATCGCGCCCGGTCCGCCGAGGGCAATTGCGAGCGCAACCCCGCCGATGTTGCCGAGGCCGACCGTCGCCGACAGGGCGGCCGACAGCGCCTGAAAATGGTTGATTGCGCCCGGATCGTCAGGATCGTCGTAAACGCCGCGGATCACGGCTGGTCCGTGCTTGAGCGCCCAGTACTGGGAAAACCCGCTCCAGATCGTAAATACGAGGCCCGTGGCGACGATCGCGTACAGGACGTAGTCGTGCCAAAGAATCCCGTTCAACGCGGCCAGGAAGTCGCGGAACTCAGCCACGAAATCGCTGCGCTAGGATCAGGCTGCTTCCATGATGGCGGTCACGCCCATGCCGCCGGCCGTGCATACCGAGATTAGGCCGCGACCGGAGCCTTTCTCGCTAAGCAGCTTTGCCATCGTGGCTACGATGCGAGCCCCGGTCGCCGCGAACGGATGCCCCATGGCAATGCTCCCACCCTTGACGTTGAGCTTCGCCAGGTCGATCGGACCGAGCGGCTGATTACGGCCGAGCCGTTCCTTGCAGAACTTCTCCGACTCCCAGGCCTTTAGCGTGGCAATCGCTTGCGCGGCGAACGCCTCGTGAATCTCATAAAAGTCGAAATCCTGCAGGCTGAGGTTCGCATCGCGCAGCATGTTGGAGACCGCATAAGCGGGCGCCATCAGCAGGCCCTCTTCATCGATGAAATTGACGGCGGCTACTTTCGTGTGCGTAAGGAATGCCGCGATTGGCAGATTCTTCATCGCCGCCCAGTCCTCCGATGCAAGCAGAACGGCCGCCGCGCCGTCGGTCAGCGGCGTGCTGTTACCTGCCGTCATCGTGCCCGTGTCGGTCCTGTCGAAAACGGGCTTAAGCGCCGCCAGCTTTTCGAGGCTCGTGTCGCGACGGATATTGTTGTCCTCCTCGGCGTCCATGAACGGAAAGACGAGATCTTCGTACCATCCTGCATCGTAGGCGGCTGCCGCATTCATGTGACTGGTGTATGCGAGCTGATCCTGGTGTTCGCGGGAAATGTCCCATGCCTTCGCCGTGATCTCGGTGCTTTCGCCCATCGATAGCTTAGTGCGCGGCTCCGTGACGCCGGGTAGCTTTGGTTTGAGGTACGAGGGGCGCAGCCTGAACCACGGCGAGATTCGCTTGAGCACTGACCGGCCCCGGTACGCATCCAGCATGATGGCTCGAAAGGCGTCGGAGAACACGATCGGGGCATCGCTGGTTGTGTCCGTGCCGCCACCTATACCAGCGTCGATCTGACCCAGCGCGATCTTGTTCGCGATCATTGCGCAGGCCTCGAGACTGGTGCCGCAGGCTCGCTGCAAATCGACGCCCGGCGTGCGCAGCGACAGGCCGGAGCCTATTATGCACTCGCGCGCGAGATTCCAGTCGCTCGAATGCTTGATGACCGCCCCGAGCACCACGTCACCCAGCGTCTGCCCCCGCAGATCGTATTTCATGACAAGTGCGGACAGCGCCGCCGTCATCAGGTCCTGATTGGAACAGTGTCGGTAAATCGAATGGGATCGACAGAACGGAATGCGCGCGCCGCCGATCACACCAACTCGCCTGGCCTGCCCATCATGTAACATGCGTGCCTCCGATTACGGTCTCGTTTGCGCGGCCCAAGGGTACACCAATAGGCCGGCGGGACCGAAAGTTGACGGTGCCCCGGTATGTGGAGATCGACCAACAACTGGCGCGAGGAGGTCGTCGCACTGGCGCGGCTTGCCGGCCCTTTGATGGTCAACAATCTCGCGATTGCCGGCATGCAATTCACCGATGCTGTCATGGCTGGGCGTCTCGGCGCGGCGGCCCTTGCAGCCGTGGCTGTCGGCGGTAGCGTCTGGTTCCTGGGTTTTAGCCTGTGCCTCGGCGTGCTCATGGCGATCTCACCGCTGGCAGCGCGTCATTCCGGCGCCGGGCGTCCCGAGGAGATCGGCCGGTACACACGTCAGGGCCTGTATCTGGGCACGTTCATGGGTCTCGCGCTGTTCCTGAATGGTCAGTACGTCGTCGAACCGCTGTTGACCGCGATCGGCATCAGCGCCGAGTTTTTGGCAATGACGATCGGTTACGTCAAGGCGATTACGGTAGGCGCGCCGGCAATTTGCATGTTCCTGGCGCTCAGGTTTACGACGGAAGGCATCGGCCACACGAAACCGATCATGTACACGTCGATCTTTTCCCTGGTTTGCAATGCGATTTTGAACTACGTATTCATGTTCGGGCACTTCGGCGCACCAGCGCTCGGCGCAGTCGGTTGTGGCGTCGCGAGCGCGCTGACCATGTGGCTGCTCGTCATCGCACTCGCCGTCTATATGTATCGGTCGCGGATCTATCGACCACTCCGTATTTTTTCCCGCGTCGCGAACTTACGGCCCCCGATTCTCCGCGAAATCGTGATTTTGGGCGTGCCCATTGCCCTGACGATCACAGCGGAAGCCGGACTGTTCAATGCAGTCTCGGTGCTTATGGGGACGCGCGGCGCCGCGATTTCCGCAGCGCATCAAATTGCGATTAATTTCGCAGGCAGCATGTTCATGATTCCACTCGCGCTGAGTTCCGCTACGACGGTGCGGGTCGGTCATGCACTGGGGTCCGGAAATGCGGAGGCATCACGCTTGGTTGGCATCGTGGGCATATCAATGTGCGCGGCCTTCACGCTGTTCTCGGCAACGTTTCTGCTGCTGTTTCGTGACATTGTCGTCGAGCTCTACACGAATGACGTTTCCGTGCAGGGCATTGCAATCAGTCTGCTGCTCATAGCGGCGATTTTCCAGGTGGGTGACGGCGTGCAGATAGGTGCCGCGGGCGCGCTACGCGGATACAAAGACACGCGTGTACCGATGATCGTCAACATGTTCGCTTACTGGGTGGTCGCGTTTCCACTTGCGTACCTGGCCGCGGTGACCTATCGGATGCCGCCGAACTACGTTTGGGGGGGCTTCGTCGTCGGCTTGACGCTGGCCGCGCTGATGCTGACGTGGCGTTACGATCGTCTGTCGCGACGGATGCTGACGGAGGATATCGTCGGCTGAAACGAACTTCGCATATCCGCCGGCCAGAGCATGCCGGGTTTGGTCGGTGCGCCGAGCGTGCCGGCGATAAGGGACCGACTGTGATCGCGTCAGCCGCCCTGTCCGAAGTCCGGACTGTCGCCGGAAAGAAATTCGTCTTCCTCGGGCGTGTTTTTGCGGCGGAGAAGCTTGTTGCGGTGTGGGAAGCGGCCGAAACGATCGATAATGTCGCGATGCAGTTCGGCGAACTGGGCGATCGTCTGAAACGTTTCGTGATGCGTAGGCGACGCACTTTCTGCGAGCTTGTTGAAGATCTCGACGGACTTGGCCTGAACTTTGGGCGATTCCGCGTGCTGCAGCGGCATAAAAAAGAACGCCTTCTCGATCAGGGTGAGGCCTTTATCTTTTTTCGCCATCGCGCCTTCGACGCAGATTTTGAGGGCTGCTCGATCCATCGCGAATGCATCGGGCGTGCCGCGGTAGATATTGCGTCGAAACTGATCAAGTAAAAGGATCAGGGCGAGACGTCCGCGCGGCGTGTGCCCCCAATAGTCCGAACGCCCCGCCGATGCAGCAACGACATCGTTCAAGAATTCCTTTTTGATTTCGAGATCGAAAAGCGGGTCCTCGCCGAACCAGATATCCATGCGTCGATCGATCTGGGGCGCGGTCAATTCCTGCTCTTTGAACCAAAAAGCCAGAATCGCTTCAATGCGGACCTGATCTTCATCCGTAATCGTGGCATCCACGGAGTCGCGCAGCAGTTTTACCGACATGTCATTACTCTACTCTCAACCCTGGAGACCGGCCCGGACATCGATGACATCTGCGACCCAGATCACGAAATTGGCGCGCGCCGACGGTTATACAGGCAGATAGCGGGTAGACTTTAGCAGATGATTGCGACAGGGTCTGGAAACCGGGCACGGATTTGCGGCATAGCGCAAATCCGTAAGAGAATCGCGGCGCCATTGTTCGCGGCGGCCCTGATTATCGTGGCCGAGGGCTGCGGGCCTGCGACCGGGCCCGAAGAGTCGCTCCGCCAATGGGTCCGACAGGGCCACGCGGCCGCTGAGAATAAGGATCGCAAGGCGCTGGTACGGATGATTTCGCCGAGCTACGGGGATGCCCGCGGCAACACTCGCCAGGACATAGAGAACCTGTTTCGCTTGTATTTCCTGCGTGCCCAAAAAGTCGCCCTCATCACTAAGATTGACGACCTCGAAGTCATTGGCGAGACGATCGGAGAGATATCCCTCTCCGTTGGCATGGCCGGCACGCACGATGACGGGCTGGGGCTAAGCGCGGATCTCTACCGATTCGAGATGGAGCTTGAGCGCAAGGGCGCAGACTGGCAGCTGATTTCGGCGCGCTGGGGCACTTTCGGCGATGAGCTGCGCTGAAGGAGCTGTGAAATGCGACTGCAATCGATTTTGGCAAGGAAAGCGACACTGGTCGTGGCTGTAATCGCGGGCGGCTGCGCCACGCTCGAGAACGTTGTCGAGCCGCCAAGCGTTCAACTCAATAGCGTAGAGCTGACGAATATAGACCTAAAGGACCAGACGTTTCTTCTCGGATTCGACATCGTCAATCCGAATCCCTTTCCGCTGCCGATAGCGTCGATCAAATACGGCGTGTCGCTGGATGGACACCGATTTGCAAGTGGCGAAACCGACAGGTCATTTACTGTGCCCGCAGATGGCGACAGCGACTTTTCGATCAGCGTCAGTCTGGATCTAATGCATACAGCGCCAACGCTGTTCTGGCTGGTCCGCGACGCGGCACAACGCGACATTCCTTATCAACTGGATGGGCAGCTCGGCGTCGACCTGCCCTTCGCGAAACCTGTGCCATTCAGCTCAGCAGGCAGCATCCGTATTCACGCTGGTCGATAAGCGCTATATCGGAATCCGCCACGCGCGAGCGGCGAACAAAGGAAGCCATCGGGCGACTGTGAGCGCGACCGCAGGCGTCCGTTGCGTCGTTCCCGAGTGTGCAAGGTTTCGCGCGCAACCAATTGCTTTGCTAGCGAAAAATAACCGGAAGCTCGGCCGCGGGCAGCCGAATAAGCGCCGTGACAGGAGCGTCGCGCCCGCGCAGTAGCGACTCCAGCAAATCGTGGCATATACTGACTTGTTCGGGTAGCGCAACGGGAATCCGAACCGTATCCGTCTGACGACGACGGTCAATCCGGGCCGGGTCTCGAGAGCAACCCGCGCCGGCGCACGGCGCCAATTCAAGATAACGATTATTCGGGGCGCGCCCGGCAGGCGCGATCCTCAGGGTATCGATGACCGAGCGAATCATACAAGGCCTCCGTGACCCCTCCTTTGAGCGCGATAGCTGCGGTTTCGGTCTGATTGCGAATCTGGACGACCTGCCGAGTCACTGGGTCGTCAGGACGGCTATCTTGGCGCTTGCCCGCCTGACGCATCGCGGGGCCGTCGCCGCGGACGGTAAGACCGGAGACGGCTGCGGCCTGTTGCTCAAATTTCCGACGAAGTTCCTGCGCTCGATAGGCGAAGAACTCGGCTTCAGTCTCGGTGAACGCTTCGCGGCAGGCACCGTGTTCCTGAGCAATGATGAACGCAACGCTGCGGCGGCGCGCGACGCAATCGATAAGGCTATCGCGGAGACCGGTCTCAGCGTCGCGGGCTGGCGCGAGGTGCCGATCCATCCGGAAGTCTGCGGGAGTCACGCGCTCGAAACGCTGCCCCGAATCGAACAGATATTCGTCAACGCGCCGGCCGGGATGCAGCGCGGGCGCTTCAACCGACGACTGTTCCTGGCCCGCCGACGCGCGGAGAAGCGCATACCCGACGACGAAACGTATGTGGCGAGCCTGTCGTCGGTGACTATCAGTTACAAGGGCATGGTCATGCCCGGAGCGCTTCCTGAATTTTATCCGGACCTCCGCGATGAGCGGCTCGAATCTTCGGTGTGCGTCTTTCATCAGCGCTTCTCCACGAATACGCTTCCAGAGTGGCGCCTTGCGCAGCCGTTCCGGTTTCTTGCCCACAACGGCGAAATCAATACCATCCAAGGCAATCGCAACTGGGCCCTGGCTCGCGCGAAAAATTTCCGCTCCGATAAGCTGCATGACATCTCGGATCTGGATCCCATTATTTCCCTCACCGGATCCGACTCCTCGAGTCTCGACAACATGCTCGAGGTCATGCGGGCAGGCGGCATGGATGTGATCCAGGCCATGCGCATCTTAATACCGCCAGCATGGCAGACAGTCGACGACATTGATCCCGACGTCCGAGCGTTCTACGAGTTCTATGATTGCCAGATGGAGCCCTGGGATGGACCCGCCGGCATCGTGCTGACCGACGGTCGCTACGCCGCCTGCTGCCTGGACCGCAACGGGCTTCGCCCCGCGCGCTACGTGATTACCTCTGATCGTCACATCACGATCGCATCGGAAGTCGGCGTCTACGATTACGACGAGAAGGATGTTGTGACGAAGGGGAGACTCGGCCCCGGCGAAATGCTGGCAGTCGATCTCGTCAACGGTGTACTACTCGAAAACGACGACATTCACGATGTCCTGAAAACTCGCGCACCGTTCAAGAAGTGGCTCAAAAATGGCGTGCGCTATCTGGACTCCGAGCTAATCGACACGCATACGGCCGCTGAGCCCATGGACGAGGCGACGCTCTCGAGCTATCAAAAAATGTTCAACCTGACGCGGGAGGAACTGAACGACGTCGTCGCGGTTCTCGCTCAGGCTGAGCAGGAGGCCGTCGGTTCCATGGGCGACGACACGCCCATGGCCGTGCTTTCCCGACAGGTGCGCTCACCATTCGATTACTTCCGGCAGCAGTTCGCGCAGGTCACGAATCCGCCGATCGATTCGCTGCGTGAACGAATCGTCATGTCGCTGCAAACGAACATCGGCCGCGAGTCGAGCCTGTTCGATATCGGACCCGAGCATGCCGAGCAGGTGATCATGAACTCGCCGGTGCTGTCGCAGCGCAAGCTCCGCCAGCTGCTGAGTAATGACATGTACGGCAAGACTTACGCGTTCATCGATCTGAATGTCGACGAGACCGTCTCGCTCGAAGCGGCACTTGATCAGATCTGCCAGGCCGCGGAGCAAGCCGTTCGTGACGGCAACCTGATACTGATGCTGAGCGATCGTTACCTGGAGCGTGGGAAGCTGCCGGTGCACGCGCTGCTGGCGACCGGCGCCGTGCATCACCAGCTCGTGAAACGGGGGTTGCGCTGCGATGCGAATATCATCGTAGAGACCGGCGTTGCGAGAGATCCGCACCATTTCGCCTGCCTGATCGGCTATGGCGCGACCGCCGTGTATCCGTACCTGGTTTACCAGTCCCTCCACAGCATCGGCCAGCGCGGCAGCGTCGATACGCAGCCGCAGCTGGGTCGGAGCTACCGGCGCGGCATCAGGAAGGGCTTGTTCAAGATCATGTCGAAGATGGGCATCTCGTCCATTTCGAGCTACCGTGGAGCACAGCTGTTCGAGATCGTCGGGCTGCATGCCGAGGTTGTCGAGCGCTGTTTCACGGGCACGTCATCTCGTATACAGGGCACGAATTTCGCAGACCTCTATGCCGATCAGCAAGAGCTAGCGGCAGCGGCGTGGGAGCCGCGGATTCCGGTCACGCAGGGCGGCCTGCTCAAATACGTGCACGGCGGCGAGTATCACTGCTACAACCCGGACGTCGTGGCGACGCTGCAGGCCGCGGTACGGAGCGGCGATTTCGGCCGCTACCAGGAATACGCGCAGCTCGTTAACCAGCGGCCGATCGCGACGCTGCGGGACCTCTTGCGTATCCGCCCGCTCGGACCGGCCGTGCCCCTGGACGAGGTCGAGCCGGCGGAAAACATCCTGCCCCGTTTTGACAGCGCAGGCATGTCGCTGGGCGCGCTGTCGCCGGAGGCGCACGAAGCGCTGGCCATCGCGATGAACCGCATCGGGGCGCGCTCGAACTCGGGCGAAGGGGGTGAAGACCCTGCACGTTATCGCACCGAGCGGGTGTCGAAGATCAAGCAGGTTGCATCGGGACGATTCGGCGTGACGGCGGAATACCTCGTCAACGCCGAGGTCATTCAGATCAAGATTGCGCAGGGCGCAAAACCGGGCGAAGGCGGGCAGCTACCGGGACACAAGGTCAACGAAATGATTGCGCGCCTGCGCTATGCTAAACCGGGCGTCGGCTTGATATCGCCGCCGCCGCATCACGATATTTACTCCATCGAGGATCTGGCGCAGCTCATTTTCGATTTAAAAGAGGTCAATCCCGATGCGCTGGTTTCGGTGAAACTCGTCGCGGAACCCGGCGTCGGTACGATCGCGGCCGGCGTCGTCAAGGCCTATGCCGACCTCATCACGATATCCGGTTATGATGGTGGCACGGGTGCGAGTCCCCTGAGCTCGGTGAAATACGCGGGCAGTCCGTGGGAGCTCGGACTGTCGGAAACGCACCAGGTGCTGCGTGCAAACGACCTGCGGCATAAAGTGCGCCTGCAGACGGACGGCGGGCTCAAGACGGGCCTGGACGTCATCAAAGCGGCCATGCTCGGGGCGGAAAGCTTCGGATTCGGCACGGCGCCTATGGTGGCGCTGGGTTGCAAATACCTTCGCGTCTGCCATCTGAACAACTGCGCGACCGGCGTAGCGACGCAAAACAACGTGTTGCGCAGTCAATACTTCATCGGGCTCCCGGAGATGGTGATCAACTTCTTCCGTTTCGTTGCGGAGGAAGTACGGCTGCTCTTGGCCGAGAACGGCGCCCGCAGGCTGGACGAGCTGATCGGCCGCGTCGATCTCCTGGAACCGCAACAGGGTGTTACCGATCGGCAGCGTCGCCTCGATCTGCGCCCCATAGTGTCCGATAACGGGCTTGCTTCGGGAGTGCCGCAGTACTGCACCGAGCCGCGTAACGAGCCCTTCGACAAGTCCGAGCTCGCGAAGGAGATGCTGGCGCAAGTCTTGCCGGCTATCGAAAACAATACGGGCGGCAATTTCGAGTTCGAGATTCGAAATTACAATCGAACGATCGGAGCGCGCATCGCCGGCGCGATCGCGCGCCGGCACGGCAATGAAGGCATGCAGGGTGCGCCACTCAATATCCGGCTCGTCGGCACGGCGGGCCAGAGTTTCGGCGCATGGAACGTGTCCGGATTGAACCTCGACCTGATTGGCGACGCGAACGACTACGTCGGCAAGGGCATGGCTGGCGGACGCATCATGATTCGGCCGCCCGGCGAGGTTAGCTACACCGCCAGAGAAACGTCGATCATCGGCAATACCTGCCTGTACGGTGCGACGGGCGGCCACCTCTTTGCGGCCGGCCGGGCCGGAGAACGCTTCGCCGTGCGCAATTCGGGCGCGACCGCCGTGATCGAAGGCGCCGGTGATCACTGCTGCGAATACATGACGGATGGGGTCGTCGTCGTACTGGGCCGAACCGGCGTGAATTTCGGTGCGGGAATGACCGGCGGGTTCGCGTACGTACTCGACATCGATCGTGATTTCGTCGATCGGTACAACCATGAACTTATTGATATACACCGCATAACGCCCGAGAGCATGGAAGCTCATCTGCATCACCTGCGGTCGCTTATCCTGGACCACGTCCAGGCGACGGGGAGCGAATGGGGCGATATCATCCTTGGCGACTACAGAACCTACTTGCCGAAGTTCTGGCTGGTCAAACCGAAGGCGGCGGAGCTGGGATCGCTGATCGA
>JBFJOC010000080.1:0-11252 GCA_041617855.1 Woeseiaceae bacterium
CGGCCTCACCGCGGAGCAGCTCAAAGCCGTCGCCGAGGAGGCGCATCGGGCCGGTTTGCACATCGAGGGTCACCTCGGGATCAGCGCCACGGACGCGATCAATGCCGGCATCGACGGCCTGACTCACGCAACGGGTATCGCGCTTTCCGTGCTGCGCAAGGAGGATCTCGAAAAAGTGCCGCAGATGCGGGTCCTCGACACCGGCCGGCGGCGGGTCATCTTCCCGAAGATCTCCACCTGGGACGAGTCGAAGGTGGGCAGCCCGAACCCGGACCTGACGGAGTACTGGCTGTTTCTCGAAGACCCGCGGCGCCTGATGATGTTCGGGATGATGGACCGCGGGCTTGCGCAGGACCTCATCGATCTGATGATTCGCGAGGAGGTGTTTATCGAGTCGTGCCTGACGTACATATTCCGCCACGTTCACGACCGCGTCGATGAGTACCGCATCAAGGATCATCTGTTGTTGAACGATCCGGAGCTCGCGTACATACCCGAACGTATCCGCGTCAATGTTCTCGACTACACGTTGCTTGACAAGGTGAACGACGAAGAGCTGGCGCTCATGAAAAAGGGCTACCGAAACTTCCAGTGGTTCATCAAGACGTTCGTGGATGCCGGCGGCAAACTGCTGCTCGGCCCCGACGTGACGTCACTCAATCACGCCACGATGCTGCCGGGCATCACCACGTTGCGGGAGATGCAGCTCCTCGTCGACACCGGACTGACGCCGATGCAGGCGATTCAGGCCGGCACGATCTGGCCGGCTCGGACGCTCGGCAAGGACAAGGACCTGGGCACCGTCGAGAAAGGCAAGCTGGCGGATCTCCTCGTCCTGCCGCGCAACCCGCTCGACGACATCACGGCGTACCAGGAGATCGAGATGGTCATGCAGCACGGTCGCTTCCTCGACGTCGGGTATCACTACGACCACAAGAATCCGATTCCCTGGCCACCGGGCGGTCAAATCGCGTATCCCGGTTTCGGGCCGGTCAGTGAAATTCCCGCGATCATTTCCTCGATCTCGCCCCGCGCGGTCAGCGAAGGCGGCGGCGACGTCGTGCTGAGCGTCAAGGGCGGCGAGTTCCTCTCGACCTCGACGATTCAGTTCGGAGACAATTTACTCAGGACGGAACTGGTCAGTGGCGATGAAGTCCGTGCCACCGTCCCCGCGCGCCTGGTCCAGAATGTAGGGAGCTATCCGGTGACGATCATTCATCGCAACCCGGGTTGGGGGAAGACGAACACCGTTTATTTCATCGTGAAGTTCCGATAGCGTCGACAGCGGCGCGATATTACGCATTTCCCCTAGTACGCCTGCAGGCGTTCTGCAGCGCGGTGCGAAGCGGGCCGTGCTCGCCCAGCAGCCGTGCGTATGCGGCTTCCGCCGCGCCGCCCTTCGCCCGCAGGAGTTTGCCCATGGTACGTTTTGCCTCATTGGGCCAGGTGGCGGGCTCGGCTGCCGCAACAATCGGCGCGAGCCGCCGCAAGGCCTGCTGCTCCGTTTGCGACCATTGCCGGAGCGAGCGCAGGCCGAGATCCTTCGCAAGCTTGCGTGCAATTCGCTGCGCTGACGCTGCGCGCGTTGCGCCGCCGGCGCTCGCCAGCTCCCGGGTTGCGAGCATCGAGCAGGTTTCAAACCAGCTTTCTTCGAACAGCTCGCTCGCACGGGCGCTGGGCAGCATGAGGTGCATGTCGCAGGCACCGAGCCGACGCAGCGTTGCGACGGAGCTGCGATAGCCTCGATCGCTACGGATTTTTAGGGCTTCGCGACGCGCCAGCTCGCGCACGGGCCGCAATACGGGTCTGAAGCCCTGCCGGTAATAGAACCAGAATGCGCCGCTTTGAAGCGCTTCATCGTTGTCGCCGCCGAACTGATAGGCATTGGCAATGAAGCGTGTGCAACCGGTCAGCTGATGATAGATCCGCATGACCTGCGTCCAGAGAAACGATGCCTCGCTGTCGCGGAATTCGTCGAAGATGTTGATCCCGGTGTTTACTTGGCGAAAGAGCGCGCTCCCGCCGCCGTAGCCGACCGGCATGCCGTTCGCGAGAATCAGGTAGCCCATCGTGCATTCCAGAGGATACCGATAGGCGGGGCGGAGGCCGAAGACGGCAATCGACACACCGCTCCGAACGTCGGCAACGTAGACTTCGCGAGGATTGGCGTAATTGAAGTGATGCGTTTCCCGGTGCCGGACGGCCAGCGCAGCCATGGCAACATCGACGAGACGCGCGCCGCGGCGCGGTGACACGAGGCGCAGGGATTTCAGGGGCCGCATGATTTCCGCTTTGACCTGACGTGGCCGCCGGCGCATGCCGCATTCACGAGTTCCTATGCGGCGCGGTGCTGCCGAATTCAACGTTTTCGAGAAGCGCCCGCCACGGAGCTTCCACGCGAGCGGCAGCTCGGCCGAATCGTAGAGCTGCCTCGCGATCGGCACGGGCCGCAGCGCGTCCAACTGACCAGCGAGCCAGTCGAAGTCGGTGCCGGGCTCGACGCCGCGCGCGACGTCGATCCACTCCTGGGTGCTAACGTACTCGCTGTCGAAATACTCGTCCTCGGACGATTCCAGGACATGCGCGAGTAGCTCATCCAGGTTCGATGAATCGTCCAGCTCCTGCCAGTCGAGACGCACGATTCCCGACGTCCGTCGCGCGAGCCACCGGGCCACGTCGTAGGAAAACGCGTAGCGAGTCGTGGTGCCTTCGATGCCGGTATCGTCGAGCGCAGCGCGTGTCGAGGCCGGCAGCGAGTCGATGCGTTCCCCGAAACGTTCGAGTAGCTCGCCCGCCAGTCGGTAATTCTTGCGCGAGTCCGGAAACGCGCGGAGGTAGGATAGCGTCGAGTGCAGACGCTCGAGCGCTTGAGGATTCGAAATGCGCGTCTCGCCAAGCCGCTCGAGGAGCTCCAGTTTTTCGGATTTGACGTTTGCATCGAACCGACTGCGTATCCGGTACAGCCGATTCACACATTGTCTGCCTGACGAATCGGGATGCATGGCAAAATGCGAAGCGCGCTAGTTCTCGTCAGTTCATCGGAAACGCTGTGACGGTCCAATAGGTAATTGCCACGTCGTCACGACGGCGCCGAGTGCGCCGGAGACTCTGCGCCCGGCGCGCGATGCCGGCCTCGACTACAGATATCTTGCGAGATCGCGGGAATCGCGCCCGTAGATGTCCTCGAAGAACGCGACGTTGCCGTCGTCCAGCACACGCACCGTGAAGTACGCCAGGTAAATCGGCACGGTCTCATCCAGATTGACCTGCTGCCTCGCGCCCCGCGTAAGCGTCGACTCGATTCGTGTTTCGGTCCATTCCGAATTCTTTTCCAACAGCGCCCGAGCCAGCAGGTCCGGGTGCTCCAGGCGAATGCAGCCGTGGCTGAATGCTCGTTTCGACTTGGCGAACAGACTTTTTGCGGGGCTGTCGTGGAGGTAGATATTGCGGGTATTTGGAAACAGGAATTTGACGGCTCCGAGCGAATTACGCGCGCCGGGCCTCTGCCGCACGCGGTACGGAAACCGGCCGAAATCGATGCTCTCGAGGTCGACCTCTTCCGGCGATATCGCCCGACCGTCTGCCAGCAGCTCGAAACGGTTTTTGCTCAGGTATTCCGCGTTCTTCCGAACAGTCGGCAGTATCTCGTCGCGCAGAATGCTGTTCGGAACATACCAGTACGGATTGAAAACGAGGTACTCGATTTCGTCGCTGAATTCCGGTGTGGGGTTGTCCTCGGAGCCGACGACGACACGCATCGACAAGCTCTCTTCGTGGCCCCGCACATAGCGAAGCCGGAATTCGGGGATGTTGACGAGCACGTGGTTGCGACCGAGATCGACGGGCAGGCGCCGCCAGCGATCGAGATTTAGCTTGATCCGCGCAATTCGCTCGGCATCTGTCATATCCAGATGCCGCACGGTGCTGGCGCCGGCGATGCCGTCCGCTGCAAGCCCGTGCGCTCGCTGGTAGTTACGGACGGCGTGCGCCAGGACTTCATCATAGGTACCGGAGTCCACGTTACCGGGCGTGGATTCCTCGATTCCCAGCAGTCGCGCTCGGAGACGCGCGACGCGCGGCCCGACGTCGCCGGGCCTGAGGGTCGGGCCAGTGCCGATAATTATCTGGGGTGCTTCCTCTGCGCGACGCTCGTAGGACATTAACGCGCTGCGCAGTGCGCGGTACTGGGGATCGCTAGGCACTATGTCCTCGATCAGCTGTTCGAGTCGATTGGCGCGTACGGCTTCGAGCACTGCAACGGACAGCGCCTCCGCCCGATCTTTATCGATGTGTGCTTGGAAATGCGCAGGCCGGAGTTCGCCGATCAAACGGAACACGCTCATGCTCAAACCGAGCTCGAATTCCTGTGCATATTCCGCGTGGCCCTGCAGGAGTCTGTCGTGAATCGTCTGCAGGGAATCGACGCCGTAGAGTCGGTCGTCGAGACCGTGCGAACGGGACTCGGAGAGAATGTGCAGCGCCGTGCGTGCGATTTGTTTCGGCTTGCTTGCACGCGTCCACAGGGTACGGCCCCGATTAAGCTCGTACAAGGAGCTGACGGCATCCGCAAGCTGCGGACGCAGCGCTGCCTGCGGCTGAGCGTCCGCATGTTGCAAAACCAGGAGTGACAGCAGAATGAATGCGATCCCGCGAAACAGCATGGCGTCCTGCCTGTGCTGATTGTTCCTGTTTTTTGGGAAGCAAGATCCACGCCATTTGACATTGCGTGCGATAAAACGCCGCAGCGTGTCGATACTTGGAGAATTGTGAGACCGCTCTCACTCGCAACGGGAATTGTTCGGCAGTTCTTGGCTCGTCCGGGCCGTCAGCATGCGCCGAGGCGTCGGATTTTTTTACGAACGAGTGCGGTGCTTACATCGATCAGGATTCAGGGCGGGATTGTCGGTCTTGCTCCGCTTCTGATCGTTTGGCGTCGCGCAGCCGCAGGCGGATCACCGTGTAGAGCAGGATCAGCATTAGCACTACTAACAGCCACGGATTGCCGACCTTGTCTGCGACAGCTTGCGATGCTCGTCCGGCAAGATCAGACGCGGCACTCACAGCGCCGGATTCGCGATCGGCACTTGGTGACAGTGAACCGGAGCTCGATCCTGCGTCGGAACCTGTGCCGGCCGCGCGGCCGGAATCGAGCGCAGCGACGGTCTGATTGCGAGTGCCGCTGCCTGCGCCGCTCGCGAAGCCACCGGCACCGCTGCCGCCGGATCCACCCGATCCGCCCGAGCCGCCGGAACCGCCCGATCCGCCAGACCCACCCGAGCCGCCGGAACCGCCCGAGCCACCGGAACCGCCGCCGGAGCCACCGGAACCGCCCGAGCCGCCGGGCCCACCGGAACCACCCGAGCCGCCGGAACCGCCCGAGCCGCTAGGCCCACCGGAACCACCCGAGCCGCCGGAGCCGCCGGAACCGCCCGAGCCGCTAGGCCCACCGGAACCACCCGAGCCGCCGGAGCCACCGGAACCGCCCGAGTCACCGCCCGGGCCGCCGGAACCGCCTGAACCACCGCCCGAGTCACCGGAGCTGCCGCCAGACCCGCCCGGGCCGCCGGAGCCGCCTCCCGAGCCGCCCGTTCCGCCAGAGCCACTGCCGGGAGTACCGGTGCCGTCTGAGCCGCCGGGATCGCCACCTGAAACGCCCGAACCCGGGCCGCCCGAACCGCCGGAGCCACCGGCGCCGCCGGCGCCTCCAGGATCGGAACCTGAACCGCCGGATCCGCCATTGTTACCGCCAGGGCCGCCCGTGCCGGCGCCCGCGCCACCAGCACCGCCGGCAGCGCCCGAGCCGCCGGAACCACCCGCGCAAGCAGCCCCGGCGCTGCCCAGGCCACACGCAAGCTGGGAAATAACGACGTCAACTCGACCACCGAGCTGCGTGTAGGCGAGGATGACGACCGCGCCAACGAGTGCCGCGGCGGTCGCATACTCCACGGTGCTGAGGCCTTCTTGTCGGCGTTTGAAGCAGTTCATCAGTTACCCGATCCGTTGATCGGAATTGGCCCCCAAGATGCGGAATTTTATCGTCTTTTAGCTGGTCGGGATGGTGTGCTCCGTCACGGAATACGCGCAAGTTTGCGGAACGCGGGGGTCAAATGACCAGGCGGCGGGGGGCGCGGGATGAATTGACGACGCCGGTGTTTCGATTCGGCGACGCGCGGTATCTGTCTCCATCTATACTTCTTGGTCGTTTCCCGCGAATAATTGACGATAGGGACTGCGCATGCGTGACCACCAGTCGGAATCCCGCCGCCTGCTGGTGCGCCTCGTCAAAAATGGGACATTCCTCATTTCGCGCGGTTTATAAAACGACAGTGCTAGCTGCGCGATGAAATTTGCTCCCGATCCGTAAGGACCAGAAACTATGACTGACCATGAATTCGGCTTCATGACGCGAACGGTGCATGCCGGCGCGCGCCCGGACCCGATCACGGGATCGCGTGCACTGCCGATCCATCAAACGACGAGCTATGTGTTCGAGAGCACGGAGCACGCGGCGGCCTATTTCAACCTGCAGGAGTACGGCAACACCTACGTCCGCATCATGAACCCGACGGTTGCCGCGTTCGAGGAACGCATCGCGAATCTCGACGGTGGCGTCGGCGCGGTGGCCTTCGCGAGCGGACTGGCCGCGCAGTCCGCGGCACTTTTTACCCTGCTGCGTCCCGGCGATCATGTGGTCGCGTCTGCGGCGCTGTATGGCGGCACAATCACGCAGCTCAAGCACTTTCTCGGCAAGCTCTCGGTCGGCCTCACGTTCGTTGACCCCGACGACATCGATGCCTGGCGGTCCGCGATGCGCGATAACACGAAGCTGCTGTTTGCCGAAACGATCGGCAATCCCGGCGGCAACGTCCTGGACATCGAGACCGTCGCCGCACTCGCACACGACCACGACTGCCCGCTCATGATCGACAACACCTTCGCGACGGCTTACCTGTGTCGGCCAATCGAGTGGGGTGCGGATATCGTCGTGTATTCGGCGACGAAGTTTTTGGGCGGTCACGGTACCAGCCTGGGTGGTGTCGTCGTGGACAGCGGCGAGTTCAACTGGTCGAACGGACGCTTTCCGGTGGTCGCCGACCCGTCGCCCGCTTACCATGGCCTGGCTTTCCACGAGACGTTCGGCATTTACGGCTACCTCACGAAGCTACGTGCCGAGACCTTGCGCGATCTTGGCGCCGCAATGAGTCCGTTTAACGCGTTTCTGTTGGCCCAGGGCGTCGAGACGCTGCCACTAAGGATGCGCCAGCACGTCGCAAACTCCGTGAAGATCGCCAGGTACCTGAACGAACGCCCCGATGTCGGCAAGGTGAGTTATCCTGGGCTCGATGACAGCCCGTACTTCGAGCTCGCACGCAAATACCTCCCCGATGGCGCGGGCGCCGTGTTCTGCTTCGATCTTCCGGGTGGCAGAGAGCACGGGCTGCGCTTCATCGAGGCGCTTTCTCTGTTCTCGCACCTGGCCAACGTCGGCGACGCGAAGAGCCTGGTCATTCATCCGGCATCGACGACCCACCGGCAGCTCAACGACGAGGAGCTCGAGGCCGCCGGCATCCGTCCGGGCACGGTGCGCCTTTCGATCGGAATAGAGGATGCGGACGACCTGATCTGGGACCTGGAGCAGGGCTTCAGGGCGCTGGAGAATCTCGGATGACAACAGCTAAGACGCGTAGCGAGTATCCGCACCAGCTCCCGGCAGAGCTTCGCGCGCGCTACCAGGATCCGGACGTGATCCGCCGGGCCTTGCAGAGCCGGCGCATCGCGATTGTGGGCCTCTCGGCTGACCCGCTGCGAGCCAGTAATTTCGTCGGGCGCTACCTGCTGTTCCACGGCTACGACGTGATTCCCGTGAACCCGAAAGAGTACTCGATCCTCGGCAGAAGATCGTATCCTTCGCTGACGGCCATACCGCCCGATGTCGAGATCGATGTCGTTGACGTCTTCCGTCACCCCAGCGCCGCGCCGGGCATCGCGGAGGAGGCCGTTGCGATCGGCGCGAAGTGCCTGTGGCTGCAGTTCGGCGTCATCAGTGAGGACAGCGCCGAGCTTGCGCAGCGGGGCGGACTGGACGTGGTCATGGACCGCTGCCTGAAGGTCGAACACGCGCGCTATCTGGGCCGGATGCACTGGCTCGGACTCAACACCGGGCAGATTACCGCCAGGCGGCCGGAAATCGCCTAAAATTCATTATTCGGAAACGCTAGGCCGAACAATAATCGGAGGAAAGCGATGAGCGAGGAGAAAACAGTCGACAACGGCGTCAACGTCCAGGCTCTTCTGGAGGCTCGCGAAGCCCTGACGGAAGCACCTGCCGGCGCCAAATTCACCTGGCGCGCGACTAGTGACTGGGTCGACGGCACGCATGCCCATTCGTACATCGAGGGCTTCTACGGGCTGGGCGCGGAGCAAAAGCACGTGAAGAAATACGAATTCGATTCTGACCACCCGGAGATTTTTGCGTCCGAAGACCTGGGCGCCACGCCGGTCGAGTACGTGCTCGTCGGTCTTGCCGGCTGCCTGACGGCCGGCATCGCCTCGGTTGCGCAGAATCGCAACATTCAGCTGAAGAAGGTCAAGGCCACGCTCGAAGCGCCGATGGATATCCAGGGCATTCTCGGGATCGACGCCGACATTCGGAATGGCTTCGACGAGATCAAGGTCCACTACGACATCGAAGCCGATGCGAGTCAGGAGGACATCGAGGCGCTAGTCGCCCAGTCACAGAAACGCTCGGCCGTGTTCGATATTGTAACCAATCCGACGAATGTCACGGTCAACGTCAACTAGTGACCAAAACGAAAGCCTTCACCGGAAGACCGGCACGATCGACGTCGTCGTCATCGGCGCCGGTCACGCCGGGCTGGCGATCAGCTATTACCTGCAAAGAGCGTCGATAGATCACCTGGTCTTGGAGCGCGGCGAGGTTGCGAACTCCTGGAAGAAAGAGCGCTGGGACTCCCTGAAGTTACTAACGCCGAACTGGCAGAGTCGGCTGCCCGGGTTTCGCTATGCCGGGACCGACCCGGACGGGTTCATGACGATGCCCGAAATCATCGGGTTCATCGAGGACTACGCCGCTCTCACGAGCGCACCGCTCAAAGCACATACGGACGTTACTGGCGTCCGTCAAAACGGATCGGGCTACCGCGTCACGTCGACGACCGGTGACTGGGAGTGCAGAGCGGTCGTCATCGCGAGCGGCGCCTGCAACTTGCCTAGCGTACCGAAGGCTGCGACCACCTTGCCGAAAGGAATTACCAGCCTCACGCCGCATGATTACCGCAATCCGAATCAGCTCGAGCCCGGCGGAGCCCTGATCGTCGGCGCGTCGGCGACCGGATTACAGCTCGCTCAGGAGATCCAGCAAAACGGATTCGCAGTGACTATCGCGACCGGCGAACACGTCCGCATGCCGCGAACCTATCGCGGCAGGGACATTCAGTTCTGGCTTGATAAAACGGGAATCCTCGACGAGCGCTACGACGAGATCGACGATATCAATCGAGCCAGGAATCTCCCGTCGCCGCAGCTGATCGGTGCGCACGATCCGAAAATTCTCGATCTAAACTACCTGACCGACAGAGGCGCACAGCTCGTTGGCCGACTCATGTCGTTCAGAGGCAATACGGCGATATTGTCGGGATCCTTAAAGAACGTTTGCGCGCTGGCAGATCTCAAGATGAACCGGATGCTCAACACGATCGACGAATGGGTCGAGCAGAATCCCGGTTTGGTCGAGGAGGAGCGCGGTGCGCAGCCGGCACGCGACTTTCAGGCATCGCAAGGTATCGAAGTGCCTGAACGCTTTGCAGCGACGCGGGTCGAGGAGGCGCCGCACCTGCAGATAGATTTCGAAAATAACAACATCAAAACGATCCTATGGTGCACCGGCTACCGCCCCGATTACCGATGGCTCGATGTCGACGTATTCGACCACAAGGGCCGTATCAAACACGACGGCGGAATCGCCAACACCCCGGGGCTGTATGTCATTGGCCTGCCCGTATTGAGACGCCGGAAGTCGAGTTTTATTCACGGCACCGAGGACGACGCACGTGAACTCGTCGAGCATCTCGCTGCCTATCTTGACGGCCGGGGCCAGGCAAACTGAGCGCCGATCACAGTAATTCTTGCTTCATGTTTATCAGCGATACCTAGACAGGCCGCCGAGCAACGGCCCGCCGCATTACTAGGACCTGGACTTGTAGCCCTTCGATATCTTTATACGACAGTAGGTGCGCTACAAAAAAACCTATCGCAAATAGCAGCTCAGAAAACCGCCATTCTGCGAGGTCCCCGTGTTCAGAAGGGCAGCTATCGGCGCCCGATGTGCTTTTTTGGATGCCCACCGTATTGTCATTATGTAAAGCCGCTTTTTCACATAAGTGCGCATATATTTGCCATAATCTAGCTTAGCGCCGCCTTTTAACGACAAGAAAAAGGACCGGTGTGTATAGGGCGCACTTTAATCGTGTGCGTTTGAGGGGATCAGGCGCACAATTCCTACGGCTAGCATTTGCTTGCCTTGCCCTGCTATCCGCCGAGACCTCATCGAACGCCCAAAGCGTCCCCGCTCCGGAGGCCTTTCCTGACGCTTACGAGGTAGAAAAAAACGTCACGCGAATCGTCGAGGCACCAGGTGTGTTGGGCAACGACAAGAAAGTTACAGGCCGCGCCGGACGCGGCCGGTCTCCCCTGACCGCTCAGCTCGTCGGTAACGTTGCCAACGGCTACCTCTTGTTTAACGCAGACGGGTCTTTTGCGTATACGCCAAGCGTTGATTTCGTTGGAACCGATGCGTTCACATATGTCGCCTACGACGGTGAAGCAACCAGTGATGAGGTTGCAGTGACCTTAACGGTGTCCGAAGGCGTAATTGCTGCGCCGGTTGCAAATGACGACACCTACACCATGGATAAGGGTTCCGTTCTGGACGTCATCCCTCCCGGTGTTCTGGAAAACGATCTGAAGGTGAAAGGTCCGGAAGGGCGTGACCGCTCGAATTTGTCTGCCCAACTCCTGACGGACGTCAGCAATGGCGCGCTCCCCACCTTTAGCAGTAATGGCGCCTTCACTTATAGTCCGAATACCGGGTTCAGCGGTGTCGACAGCTTTACCTACAATGTTTATGACGGCGTCACGGTCAGTAACGCGGCGACGGTGACGGTGACGGTGACGGCGGCGAATGAGGCGCCGGTGGCGAATGACGATCCGTCGGCGAGCGTGGTGTCGGGTCA
>JBFJOC010000081.1:0-11223 GCA_041617855.1 Woeseiaceae bacterium
ACAGGGCCGCACCGCCGATGCCGCTCAGCATCGCAGACGTCGCGACGAGAATCGCAACCGGGAACATGAACCAGTACAGCGTGAAATCCATCGATGAACCATTGCGGTGCCGCGGTGGCGACCGAAAGTCTGGCGGCGACCGTCTTAAACTGCAACAGTAGCGATTGCGGCATCGGGAATCCGGAACGCGCATGCCACCCCGCAACCATTCCGAATCGTATTGGGCCGACGTCTGGGCCGATCCGAACCTTGCGCAGGTCATCCTGCAGCATGGGCGCATCTTCGCGATCACACAGCGAAATTTTCTGCGCGGGCTGCATCGGCATCTCGGCCCGTTGACCGACAAGCGCGTGCTCGATTTCGGCTGCGGAGACGGGCTCCTGCTTGCCCCGCTCCATTGCCGGGAACGCTTACTCTACGAGCCGTCGCCGGTTTATACGCAGGCGCTCACGGCGCTCGCGGCCAAAGACCAGGCGAACCACGCGACAAGCATCGTCAGCGACGTGGCCGATATTGCCGACACATCGCTCGATCTCGTCATCATACACGGCGTCGCGCACTACATGACGCGGGACGAACTCGGCACGGCGCTTCGGCAGTTCAGAATGAAACTCTGCAATCAGGCTCTCGGCGTCGTCGTCGCGGACCTCCCCCACGCCAATCGTCTCATCGACATGCTCGGCGCCGTGTTCGCAAACCCGACCACCATCGCGCAGACGCTCGGCCAGGTAGCAAGGCTGGCGCGAAGCCGCTACGCATCGGATCGCATCGAGCGGCATAGTATCGACGATCTCAAGGCGCTGGCGGCCGGCAGCCATTTTCGCTTGCGCCGGCTCAACAGTCGTTCCTTCAACCGTGCCCGATCGACGGTGCTGCTGGAACCCGTGTAAGCCGATTACATGCGGGGCAGCGGCGGCGGTAGCGTCAGCACCTCCGGGCCGCGAAAGAGCTCCGATCGAAACCCGTTCGTGGGATCGATGACGATCGTGGCATGCTCCGCCAGCCCGAGCTCGTCGATCATGCGACTCGACGCGTCGACGACGGTGACTTCGGCATGCTCACCGCCCTGCCGATACATGGGCGACGCAATCGCCAGGAGCAGGGAACAGACGAGGAGCAGCGCCGCGTGTGCCTTGGCCCCGACACGGACCGCGATTCGCGCCCGGGTTCGCGAGAGCAGCGTAAGCCAGATGACGACGGGCAGTACGGCCGCATGGAGGGCTATGAATCCCCGCCAGCTCGTCGTTCCGGATGCGCCGTATGGATGCGCGGCCGGATTGAGCGCGAACGCCAGCAGAAGCCCGAAGAAGACGAAACCGCAGTAGCCGAGGAGCCACGTCAGGCTGCTTGCATTGGCGGAGCGCCGGGCAAATACGACTCGTAACCGGCGCCGGACGAACCAGACGTAGGCGGCGATCACGATCGCGATCGTAACCGGCGCCAGGTAGCGCACCACGATGTAAGCGGTTGGCGCGGCGATGGCGTTGGTCGCAGTCCCCAGCGCCACCGTGAAATCGAAGCGGGTCATCGTCGTCGAGAATGCCGCCGCGCCGTAACGCAGCCAGTAGCCGACGCCCTCGAGTATCGGCTCCAACCGGACGACGCCCGCAGACATTGCGTTACTGCCGATCGGCAGCAGGCCCGGGTTTTGCGCGACGGCGAGCATCCAATCGGCCAGCGACAGCGTGACGAGCGCCGAACCCGCAAGGAAGCCGCCCCAGTGCACACGCACGAAGCCGCGTGCCAACAGCAGCAGCGACGCGACGGCGAGTATCAGGAAGGATGCGTGCAGGTGCAGCGCCGCGCCGATCGCGACGACGTGCCAGAATGTCTGCGCGAAGCCGGCGTGATCTCTCGACCGGTACGCCGTCACCAGATGCAGGGCCGCCGGGAGAAACAGAAACGTCGGGTTCCAGATATGCGCCGAGTAAAACACGCGCCAGGGATTCAGCCAGTAGAAGATGCAGAGCAGCAATCGGCCCCGCGAACCGAGCACGGGGCCGAGCGCACGGTCGAGGAGTAGATAGGCAACGACGTGTGTGACCACGGTCAGCAGGCCGATTGCCCGGTAGTCGCCCCAGACAAGAAGCGGCAGCCCCATCAGCAGGCTGGTCAGCGAGCCTGGCTGAAACCCTCCCGCGGCCGTGAATGCGCCGAACGGTACGAGCCAGCCCGCGTCAACGAGCATCCAGCCGCGGACGAGCAGCGTGTACTGGTCGAGCCCGACCTGCGCGCGCCAGGCCATGAGGAGGGAAACGAGCAGTCCTGCGATGAAACAGGACCACCGCAGGCGGCTTAGGCCGGGCGCCGGTCCGGCCGCCAGCTCAGCACCGGGCATCAGACGCGACGCGCGGTCGACTCTGGGGACGCCTGTGGGACCGGTGCCAGCGCGAGCAGCGCTTCGAATTCGAGGATACGTTCCTCGCGATACGGATCCGGCCAGGCGAGATCATCGAGGTCATTGTAAGCCGCCGGATGCGCGATCACCTCGACGTCGCCGTGCATCGCGCACAGCTGTTCGATCGTCGCGAGCAGACGCCGCTGGTCCCGGAAGTGAGCTGCTGTCGGATAAAAGCACGGCAGGAATTCGAGATCGTTACGCTCGAGCCGGCGACGGGCCGCCGCCGCAAGCAACAGTAACGGCAGCTTCCTCGTGCGCCACAGCCGCATGTCGATTGGCAAGCGCACTTGCCTGAGGTCGTTCTCGTGAAGCAGTTCGCTCAGCGCATCGATGACGCCGGGCACGAGATGAACGTGATGATGGCTGTCGAAGTAGCTGACCTGTATTCGCTTTTCGCGCAGCAGGAGCAGCTGACGCCGAGTCTCGGTGCGGAGGATTCTTGGCCCGACGTTGCCCGATCGCAGCCAGCGCCACAAGAATCCGGCGGGACCGCCATGCCGCAGAAGCGCGTGCCCGTGGTCGAACCTGCCGTGCGTCAGATTGAGGTGCATGCCGAGCTCGACGCCGGGGATCGCGGCGAGGTCCGCAAGCCGATAATCGACGTGCTCGGCATTCGCGATGATCGAAACGCGATTAACGACGCCGTTTGCAACGAGTCGGAAGATGCCGTCGTTTACGCCGCGCGACAGACCCCAATCGTCCGCCGTGACCCGCGCCGCTCGCGGCGGCAATCGTCCAGGCTCCATCTGCCTGAGAATTTCCGTCATGTCGGGACCTCGGACTTGATTGTCGTTCGTACAGGTGGCACCACCGGCGAGTAGCAGCCACGGTAGTTGCGAAACGCGATACGCGCGAGCCAGTACAGCGAATGTACAAGCTGCCGGGCAATTCGAACAGTGCTTTCCTCGCCCCGCGCGCACAGCGTCACCGGCAGCTCCTTTACGCCTTTTGCGGCCCTGGCAGCGGCAAGAAACAGCTCGATGTCGAACAGAAATCCGGGGCACGTGACGCGATCGAAAGCGTCCAGCGCAAACTCCCGGCTCATTACCTTCGCGCCGGCCTGCGTATCGCTGCAGGTGACAGGCAACAGAGCCCGCACCAGACGGTTGAACGCCTTGCCAAACATGTGCCGTCTATAGCCCACGGACAGGACCGAGCGGCGCAAACCGAGGTTGCTCGATGGCAGCCGACGGTTCGCGACGACCATGCTGCAATCCACACCTGCCTCGCGCAGCGCCCCCACGACAAACTCCGAGCCGAACGGCAGATCGGCATCGACGAACGCGATGACACGGCCGCGCGCCCGACTGACGCCCCACTTGAGGGCAGCGCCTTTGCCGGGAGCATGCGGCGCGATTTCCGCACGGATCTCGGGATAGTATGCCGCGACCGAGGCCGCGACCTGTGGCGTCTGATCACCGTCTCCAGCAGCAACGTTCGAGATGATGATTATTTCAAACGACGCGCCGTCGCAGCCACGCCTGAGCGCCGCGTGCAGCTCCCGGCAGGTATTCGCGAGACAGTTCTCCGCCCGACGCGCCGGGATCAGCACCGAAAAATCCACGACATTGCTGGTCGGCCGGAGCGCGGCACCGCTGGCCGGTAACCGGCACGGCATGGTCAGGCTTTGCCGAACATCATGATTTATCGTCGTTTTTCTCATGGCCGTTGCGAGCGCTGCGTAACCTTATTCCTAGTATTAGACGCTGCAAACCGAAAAATCATTCGCGGGAGTGGCGGCGGCAACACTGAGGTCGACCCGCCGCAGCTACTCGTTGCTCCCACGAGATGCGTGCCGACACCGTGCGCGGTTGCTATGCTGCCCCTGGGCCACCGCCGCGACGCTGGTGGCCGTTCCCTGCCCACAGACCATGAAGAAACGCAACGTCAGAATCGCGATCGGTATCATTGCCTCGGCACTGTTCATCCTGATTGCGCTGCGCGGCATCGACTGGGGAGAGGCACTCGCCGCACTGGCGGATGCCCGTTACGTGTACGTCGTGCCGATCGTCGTCGTTTTCTGGTGGCAGCTTTATATCCGCGCGCAGCGCTGGCGCGTCGTGCTGGCGCCGTTTCCGGATGCGCCGATGCGTGACCTCGTCAACGCCACCAACATCGGCTGGATGGCAAATTACCTGCTGCCGCTGCGTGCCGGCGAAATCATCCGCCCGGTGCTTCTGAGTCGGACCGCTGGCCTGCCCGTCGGCGGCGTCATCGCGACGGCTGCGCTGGAGCGCATCCTCGACCTGTTAGCCATGCTGGTCCTGTTCGGATTTGTCATGATCACGATGACAGTCTCCGAAACGGTCCGCGGCTGGGGCGTCGCGCTGTTATTGATTAGCGCCATGCTCGTCGCCGTCCTCGTCGTGACACGTTTGCACGCCGACCGGGCCCGAGCTTTTTTCAGCTGGGCGCTCCAGCGAGTGCCAGATCGTATTGCCGGCCCGGTACACGATTTTCTCGAGGGATTTATCCAGGCCTTGGCAGTCTTGGACAGTCCGATGACGCTGCTCAGGCTTGCGGCCTGGTCGCTGTATCTCTGGCTGGCCATGTCCTGTCTGTTCGGACTGGGCTTTTTGATGTTCGGGCTACCCGTGCCGATTCTTTCGGGGCAGATTCTGGTCACGGTCGTCACGGCGGTGGCCGTCGCGGCGCCGTCCGCGCCGGGATTCATCGGGAGCTTCCAACTCGGCTGCCGCATCGCGCTCGTCGAGCTGCTCGGCGTGCCGGAAAGCGACGCGATTGCCTATTCCGTCGCCCTGCACGTCTTACAGTTCGTTGCGGTCATCGCTGCCGGTTCGTTTTCGCTGGCGGCGCAAGGCATGCGCCTCAGCGACATTGGTCAGGTATCGGAGCAGGAATCCTACTCGTCGTCTTCCGGGTGAACGCCGAGACGCTCGTGCATGATCGGGCTGGTCGTCGTGTATTGGAGGTGAACTTTCTTGCCCGGCTCCAGGCGCTGTTTAATCGCGAACGCGGCGAGGGCCGCTTCGTGGAAACCGCACAGGATGAGCTTTTTCTTGCCCGGGTACTGGTTGATGTCGCCGACCGCATAGATTCCCGGAGTCGAAGTCTCGAAGCGCTCCGCATCGACGTTGATTGTCTTGCGATTGATGTCGAGACCCCAGTTCGCGATCGGACCGAGTTTCGGGGCGAGCCCGAAGAAAACTAGCGCATGCTCGGCCACGACCGACGTCGACTTGCCGTCCTTGTCCGTGACAATTACGGACTCGAGCACACCGTTGCGACCTTCGAGCTTCGTGACCTTGGCGTTTTCGAAGAGATCCATTCGGCCTGCCCGCACAAATTCGCGCATTGTTGCAACGGATGCGTCGACCGCGCGATATGCGTCGCGCCGGTGCACCAGTGCAACACGGCGTGCTATGCCGACCAGTTCCAGCACCCAGTCGAGCGCCGAGTCGCCGCCGCCCAGAATGACGACGTTGCGGTCTTCAAATCGCCCGGGGTCTTTGATCCGATAGTGCACGCAAGCCGGAAACTCATCGACGCCCGCGGCCCTGAGCGGTCGCGGCTGAAAGGACCCAACGCCACCGGCAATGACGACCGCTTTCGATTGAAAAGTAGTGCCCGCACTCGTTTTCACGATAAACGTGTCGCCCTCGGGCTCGACCTCAGTGACCTCCTCGCCCAGATGCATACCGCATTCGAACGGCTCGATCTGCTTCATAAGCCGTTCGACCAGTTCTTCGCCCGTACAGACCGGAATGCCCGGGATGTCATAGATCGGCTTGTCCGGATACAGCTCGATGCACTGCCCGCCAGCCTGGCGGATGGAGTCCACGACTTCGGCCTTCAGCCCGAGCAGTCCGAGTTCGAACACCTGAAAGAGCCCGCAGGGCCCCGCGCCCACGATGACGACGTCCGTCTGTATCATGCTACTCGTTCCGAGTTCGAATCAGCACCGCGGAAGCATAACCCAGCCCTTTCCCTTAGCGCAGCGCCCAGAGCGTCCGTTTTGCAAAACTCGATTGCCTGACACCGCGGTACGGGCGTGATCGATCACAAAAAATCCCGCCGCAGCGGGATTTTCTGCCGAAGTACCGTTAGCTATTTGAACGTGATTTCCCGGACCCAGTACTCGCCTGTCAGCTTGCGCATGCCCGGATAATTCTTCTGAGCGTACTGCGTTCGTTCGTCACTCTTTGCCTTACCGACTTCCCGCATGAACGCTTCGTAGCGCGCCTTGTTCGGCGCCAGGTCGGCAGTATCGGCAAATTTCACGACGAGCATCAGATTAAAGTCGCCGCTTTCGGGCAGCACGCTGCGAAAGATAGAGTAGCTTTCAATGTGACCAAGCTTGACGGCGATGTCGTTCGATGCAGCCCAGGTTTCCCGTATACCTTCGAGGTACGCATCGCCCATGTTGGAGTCCACTTTTACCGTCGTTACCGACCAAACTGCGTCACTGACCTCATAATCCTTCCAGGGCTCCAGATCCGCGAAAGCGGCGCCCGATACGCACAACAGCCCGGCGGCTGTCGCCGCAATTGTTCTTAGCATGACGATCTCCTTATTGTTGTCGAAAGAGTTTCGAAGGATGCGCGCGGACTATAGCACAGGGCGGCCGGGCTGCATTCCCGCGTGGCGCCCGGAAAATGCGTATTGGAAGTTGTTCAGGCGGTCTTGCTGTCGCTGAGCGACAGCGACTTTTCGATGCGCACCCAACCATCTGTGGCGACGCCTTCCAAATCCAGCTGCAGCGCCTGAATCAGGCTGTCGCCCGAGCGATTCCAGTGAATCCCGTGCAGGCCTGCCCAGGCGTTGCGCTCGGCTTTCGCGATATACATCGCCAAGTCCGCGATGCCGAGCACCTGCTCCCAGGACACAAGGTCCGGCTTGTGTTTGAGGAACGGATAACTCGCAAAACCGATCGAGACGGTCGTGCGCGCCGTCTGGCCATTGCCGACATCGAACACGGCGTTTGCGACATTCGCGCGCACGCGTTCGGCAAGAATGCTTGCGTGATCGTGCGTGGACTGGCGGCCGACGATCAGGAACTCGTCGCCGCCCCAGCGAATCACGATATCGGACGAGCGACAGGCGGACTGCAGAATGTCGCGCACCTGGAGCAATACCTGGTCTCCGGCCTGATGTCCGCAGCTGTCATTGATCGGCTTGAAATGATCGAGATCGACGACGAAAAACACCATGTCGCGCCGGTCTACCGAGTCGTCCTGGCGCGGGTCGTGATTTCTGCGAACGAGCTCGGCGTCCTTCGTAATCTCCTCGAACAGGTAGCGCCGGTTACGGAGCCCCGTCAATGCATCGGTCATGCTGGCGTCGCGCAGCTTTTGGTTTGCATCGGTCAACTCGGAATTGCTCTTCGCCAGATCGCTGGTGCGATCGCGAACCTCCACCTCCAGCCGGCGGCTGTATTCCGCCTCACGCTCAAGCTTTCTGGCCTGGGCGCGGTGGGCAAAATAGATTGCGCCGATGAACGCGAGCGCATACAGCGCGAATGCCCATGGCGTCAGCCACGGCGGGTGGTCGACGCCGATGGCAACCACGACGTCGGCCTCGCTCCAGACGCCGTCGCTGTTTGCGGCCTTGACGCGAAACACGTACTGCCCGCCCGGCAGGTCCGTGTAGGTTGCGGTACGTCCATTACCGGCCTGGACCCAGTCGCGGTCGAATCCCTCCAGGCGGTAGGCGTACACGTTCCGCAACGGCGCAGTGTAATCGAGGGCAGCGAATTCGAAGCTCACCATGTCCTCGGTGTAATCCAGTTCGATATTGTCGAGAATCTCGTAGGGGATATCCGTGTCTACCGGCTCGTTGAATTTGCTGAATCCAGTCAATGCAACGCTGGGCGGTTCGGTCTCGAATTCCAGGTCGGCAGGATCGAAGGCGTTGAACCCGTTATTGCCGCCGAAGTACAGACGTCCGTCGCTGCCCACGTAGTGCGCGCCGAAGTTGAATTCCTCACCCTGCAGACCGTCGCTGACGTAAAAATTACGGATCGCGCGGGTGGCCGGCGTCAGCCGGCTGATGCCGAAATTTGTGCTTAGCCACAGCTGGTCATTCGCGTCCGACTGGATACCGTATATGACGTTGTCGGCCAGCCCGTCGGCCTGGGTCAGGCTGGTGAAAAGCCCCGGCCCGGCTGCGTCGGTTGGCACGAATCGGTTCAGGCCGGAGCGCGTGCCGACCCAGAGATGTCCGAGGCCGTCGACGTGCAGCGCATAAACCGAGTTATCGGTGAGACTGTTCGGGTCGTCGGGGTCCTGGAGATAGCGGATCCAGCCGTCCCCTGCTGCGTTCATCCGGTTCAGTCCGCCCCCGCTGGTACCCACCCAGATCCTGCCAGCCGCGTCCTCAGCGATTGCCGTCGCGTTCGGATTCGACAATGAAGAGGGATTGTCCGGATCGTGCCGGTAATTCACGAAGCTGTCGCTCGCAGCATCGTAGCGGCTTACACCACCGCCGAACGTGCCGACCCAGATCGACCCGTCCGCAGCCGCATACAACGACATGATGCCATCGGCCGCGAGGCTGCTTTCATCGGTCGGGTCGTGTTCGTAGACGATCACATTGCCGTTGACCGGATCGATGCGATTCAGCCCGCCGTGCATGGTGCCTGCCCAGATATGCCCATCTTTGTCGGTGAGCAGGGCCATGACGACGTCTTCGCTCAGCGAATTGCTCGTCGTTGCCGAATGCCGCAGGCGCTTGACCGGACGGAAGTCTGCATCGAGCACGTCGATGCCGCTGCCGAACGTGCCCACCCAAAGTTGCCCCTCGCGGTCGCGCGTGAACGACGTGATTCGCGGACTGCCCGCCGCGGCGCCGCCGCCGGCCTGCGGCTTGAAGTGCCCTAGCAACCAGGATCTGGAGTTCCACTTGCTGATGCCGCCGGTCTTCGTGCCGATCCAGAGCACACCGGTCCGATCCTCGACGATGGAGATGACGTAGCTGTCACTCAGACTGTGCGGGTCCGCGTTGTCACTCGCATAACGGCCGATCAACTGACCATCTTCGCCAATGAGGTGCAGCCCGCCGTTGGTGCCGACCCACAGACGCTTGGCCGAGTCTTCATAAATGACTTCGACACGGCCACCGTACTGAATCCCCTGAGTAAATACGAAGCGATTGGACTGAGCCGTACCGCCGGCGGTTTCATCGAGCCTCACGAGACCCTGCCGAGCGGTACCCACCCACAGCGTGCCGTGATAATCGCGGCGGATCGCCAGCACGCGATCATCCGCGCCCGCGTCGGCATCGCCTAACGAATACCGCGTCACGCTGCCGTCGGCGGGATCCAGACGGTCGAGGCCGCGGCCTGTGCCCACCCATAGCGTTCCATCGGCGTCGAGCCACAGCGCATAAATGCGGTCGTCACTCAGTGAGCGTGGATTTGCGGCCTCGTGACGGTAGTTGACGATTTTGCCGGTGTTCGTGTCCATGCGGCTGAGTCCATGCCGCATTGAACCTGCCCAGATCGCACCGACCGGATCAACCAGCACCCGGCGCAGATGATTGTCGACCAGGGAATTCGTGTCGTCAGGATCGTGTCGGTAGGTGCTGAGCGCAAGCTGATTGTGGTGCCGCAAAACGAGGCCGCCGCCGTCGGTAGCGAGCCACAGATTGCCGGCCGCGTCGACCGCCATGTCGGTAATGAAATCGTTCGGGAGCGATTCGGGATTGCCACGAATATGGCGGTAGATCGAAAACGTGTACCCATCGAAGCGGTTCAGGCCGCTCTCGGTGGCGAACCACATGAATCCGGTCGGATCCTGAACGATCTGATTGACCGCGCTTTGCGACAAGCCGTCCTCGCGATCGTAATGCGTGAAGCGCATCGGTTTTGCGCTATTCGAATCGGCAGGAGTTGTGAAACCCGGCAGCGACAGCAAACTTGCGAGGACAAACAGCAGCGCAGCCGCCACGGACTGCGCGGCCTTGAATCGCACAGCCCTTAGCGGTCGGAGGACGCCTGCCCGCTTTCGTGCATCGACACGGACGGCGCCGGGCTCTGGTGTGTGGCTCGGCATACCTGAGCGGCCCGACGATAAGTTGATGAAATTAAACAGTAACGCTGTCGTGCGGAGCGTGATTTATGTCTCATAAATCGGGACGAAAAAGGGGACATTCCGGTTTTATGCGCATAGCTTGCATAAAGCCGGAATGTCCCCTTTTCGTTGGTTACTCCGGATCGACCCAGCTGTTGATCGCCATGGCTTCGGTCAGGCCGGCGGACCAGAGAAAGCCTTCCGCGGAGATGCTGCTGTTCCGCCACAGGTAGGCATTGGACCAGAGGAAGCCGTCCGACCAGAGGTAGCCGTCGACGCCTAAGCGGCCGTCGGTCCACAGGTAGGCGTCGGCCCAGAGATACGCGTCGCGCCAGAGGTAGGCATTCGACCACAGGAAGCCGTCGCCGGAGATGCCGCGATCGGTCCACAGATAGCCCTCCAGGCCCATCAGGTAGTAATTGCCGTCGGCATCCTGGTTCGCGCGGCCGCCGAAGTGCGCTGTGCCGTTGCGATCGGCCGTGATGTCGAGCCCCTGGTTCGCGCAGTCGTAGCTCCAGGTGTACACGCTGTTATAGGCATTCACCATGCCGGCGCCCTGCTGGAAGACGCTGTAGGCGAGATCGCCATTCGCATCGACCGCAGGCCGCGCGCCCTGCATCATTTTGCACTTGACCATGTCCGGCGTGAGACCCGGCTCCATCTGCAGGATCAGCGCCGCGATGCCACTGACCACGGCCGTCGCCTGCGACGTGCCCGACATCTCGAAAAAGTTGGCACCCATATAGAACTGGGGGTAATCCAGTGCAATGCGGTCCAGATCCGACATCGACG
>JBFJOC010000082.1:0-10896 GCA_041617855.1 Woeseiaceae bacterium
AATCCATCACCTTTGCGTAGCGAGGTCCGTCGACGGACTGCACCTCGACATCGCCGTTCTCTACGCCGCTCCGCAGCGCGTCTTTTTCGTCGTCGGTCAGGATTTGATCACTCATCTTGCATGCGCCTACTGAATCAGGAGTTCGGTAAAATAGAGCGCTTCGACGCCTCCCTCGCCGGTCGTCTCGACAATGACACGTTCGATTTCGGCAAGCCCCTCCTCGAGCATGACTTCCTTCCCTTCCCGGGTAATCACGTCTTCGTAAATCGAACCGCTGTAGAGCAGAATCAGCGCGTTGCGAATCACGGCGAGGTTGTCGCGTACCGCGTTTATGACCGACTGGTCGCGCGACATGACCTCCATCGTGATTTGCATGAAGTGAGAATCGCCGTACTCGTCATTGAAATTGACGACGAGGGGCGGATGCAGGCTCTGGTAGATCGGCCGTGATTTGCTTTCCGGAGCGGACGTCGACGCTTTGGCTGCATCCGGGTCCGGCGGTGAGATCGCGTTGACTACGAACGGGCCGGCAATGACGCCCATCACGAGCAGCGCGAGCCCCGCTATGACGAAGGCGATCGTCCTGGACGTGCCGCTTTTCTGCGCGTCCGCGGCGTCCGTCTGGTTTTTTGCTGTAGCCATTGCTTACCCCGAGGTGTCCTGTCGGGAATAATGCAAACGGCGTGCCAACGGCGAGGAGGCCTGTATTTTTGCAATTTCTTCAGTATGTTATGGCATGTCGAGAGAGTGGCCGAGAGCCGCCCGAGCGTCAGTATTCCGTCGCCGCCGCCGAGCGTGCCGGGCGCGTCATTTTTTTGACGCGCAATGCCGGCTGTCAGACGTAGGTGTCGACGAGTCCGTCGCCCTGCCTCGCCGCGCCTGCGTTCTCCGAGCGTCCATCGAACTCGGAATCATCAACGATGCCGTATGCGTCGGCGTGCGGCTCCGTGGCGCCGTCATGCGCTTCGCGGTGCACTCCATCTTCGCCGACGCTGGCCTGTCCGAGCGAGAGCCCGCTTTCAGCCAGCATGTCACGCAGTCGCGGCAGTGCCAATTCGATCGCTTCGCGCGTCACGGCATGCTGTGCCTGGAATGATACGTTCGCCAGGCCGTCTTCTATCGCGACCTGAACGCGCAGTGGCCCGAGGTCTGCCGGTGAGAGCCGGATTTCGGCATTTTGCAGCCGGCTGTTCGCCATCAGGAGAACCCGCTCTGCCACTTTCTTGTCCCAGCCTGGCTCCTGCACGGGCAGCGAAATTTCCTGGCCGACCAATTGTCGCACTGTAAGCTGCCCGGCGTCGGCCGCGAGACGCATGCCCGTCGCGGACAGCGGCGGGGATTCGCTGGCCGGCGAGCCGTTTTGCAGCGCGTGGTTCAACGGTGCCTTGACGCTCGATTGCACGTCGTCGCGCAAGCGCGTCGAACCTGTTTCGTCAACTCCGGTCGTACCCGCCAGCAGGTTCTTGTCCGGAGATGGCAGGTTTCGCTCCCGATCGACCGCCGGCTCCGGCGCAGCAGGTTCGACGGATACCTGCGTCCGGAGCGGAGGATGCGCGCCCGGTTGCACGCCCGTCCTCTGCACGGTTGACACTCGCTCGTCAGGCGCCGTTTCGAAGCTGATTGCCGGAACCACCGATGGTCGCTCCTTCCCCTCCGAATCACGGTGCAACGATTCGGGCGGCGCGAACGTGGCGTCGCCCCTCGTGCGCCGTACGACCGCAGACGGGCGTATCGCAGGCATTTCCGCGGAAAGCGCCCCGGACTCCCGGGTAGCTGGCCCGGCCGACGCGATGTCGGGAATCGGCAGCGAAATTGCCGCGATTGCGGGCTCGAGCGCCTCATCGACCGCTGGCTCCTCCGCGCCCTGGAGTCTCGGGTCGGACTCGGGCATTGCCTCGTCCATGCCGGTGTCGGGACCCGGCAATACGGGGTCCGGCACGCGCAGGGTGGGCAACAAGCTGCCGAGGTCCGGCAAGCCGTTGCCGGCCACGGCCGTGGCGTCCGTATCGATCGCCGGCGCCGCCTGAAGCAGCGCAAAGAAATCGCCTGCCGGGTCCGATGCCCCGGCACCCGGTACTTCCGGGGGTAACGCGTTTTGTATCGGCAGCCCCTCGCTCGCCGGCAGTTTGATCGTTGGCAGCATAGTGCGTCCTTCATCCGCGGTGTGTCGCAAACCTCCCTGATAACAGAGCAAGATGCATGCCAATTACGTCACTGTTGATCCTCGTAGATGCCCGGCAACGCCGGGCGATCGTCGAGCGACCGCTGTTCGATTCGCTCGGCCCTTGCCAACTCCTCTTTGAGAATCCGGTTTTGCACACGTCTGAGTGACTCGACGCGTCGCCGCTTTTCCTGCCACTTCCGTCGATGTAGCTCGAGACTCTTCTGGCAATCTTCTACGATTCCGTGCTGCGCGCGAATGGCCCGATCCAGCCGGTGCACGAAGTCCTGCCTGTTGTTGAGATCCGCCGACCGCAGATGTGCGGCCTTCGGCGCTGCGACGTGGACTTCGCGCCGATACACGTTGAATTCGCCGAGGCGATCGATTTGCTCGGTCAATCGCGCACGGCTGGTCCGCATCTGCGCGCCAAATTGCCGTTCTTCAGCCTGGGCCAGAACGACAATTCGTTGCAGTCGCGATGCACGCTTCTTCATGTCAGCAAACTTCATCGGCTGGCGGAGAATCGGCTACTCCGAACAACTCGCGAAGCGCCGCGAGGCTGTCATGAGCATTGACGCATTGATCATGCGCTTGCCGCAGGAATTCGATGATCGACGGCCAGAGTGCAACGGCTTCATCGAGTTCCGCGTTGGAACCCGGCTGGTACGCGCCCACGGTAATCAGGTCGCGATTATCGGAATACGTCGAATAGACCTGGCGGAATCGTGCAATCAGATCCTGCTGGCCGCGGCTCAGGAATTGTGTCATTGCGCGGCTTACCGACGACTCGACGTCGATGGCCGGGTAAAGGCCGCTATCGGCCATCTTGCGCGACAACACGATGTGCCCGTCAAGAATGGCGCGTGACGCGTCGACAATCGGATCGGTCTGATCGTCGCTTTCGGCGAGCACGGTATAGATTGCCGAGATTGACCCCTTGCCGTCCTCGCCATTGCCGGCGCGTTCCACCAGCTGCGGCAGTCGCGCAAACACGGAAGGCGGATAGCCCTTCGTCGCCGGCGGCTCTCCGATCGCAAGCGCGATTTCGCGCTGCGCCTGCGCGAAACGCGTCAGCGAATCCATCAACAACAGGACATTTTGCCCCTTGTCGCAAAAGTATTCGGCGATCGCGGCCGTGAGCCATGCCCCGTGCATGCGCATCAGCGGCGTATCGTCCGCCGGCGTCGCAACGACGACGGACCGGGCCATGCCATCTTGACCGAGCGACTGTTCTATGAACTCCCTGACCTCCCGCCCTCGCTCGCCGACCAGGCCGACGACGACGACGTCGGCATCGGTGTTGCGCGTCATCATGCCGAGCAACATGCTTTTACCGACGCCGCTGCCCGCGAGCAGCCCCAACCGCTGGCCGCGGCCTATCGACAGCAGGGAATTGATCGAGCGGACACCGACATCGAGCTGGCAACGTATGGGCTGTCGCTTGAGCGGATTGATACGCCTGCCGAACAGGGGTACGCGCTCGCTGCTCGTGAGCGGCTCACCGCCATCGAGCGGATTTCCCCGACCGTCGAGGACCCTGCCGAGCAGCCCGTCGCCGACCACGGCTTCGGGAGTGCCCGATACGGGTATCACCCGGGCGTTAGGAACGACGCCGCGCATGTCGGCGATCGGCATCAGGAACAGCCGCTCGCCGGAAAAGCCGACGACCTCCGTCTCGACGCGGCGCCCATCCGCGGCAATGATGTCGCACCGGCCGCCCAGTTCCGCATGGCAGCCTTCGGCCTCGATCGCGAGCCCGACGGTGCGGCGGAGTATACCCTCGACAACGAGCTTGGGGGCACCGTCGAGCGCCTTGTCAATGTATGCGCCCAGCCGCAAAGCCCGCTCGAGATTTCGATCCGGATCCGGTCCCGGCAGAATTTCCGGAGAATCCGCGCTCATGCTCGTTCTTCACCCACGATACTTCGGATCAACGCGTTCAACCGCGCTTCGGCTGTCGCGTCGATCTGCGAGTTTTCGGTCGTGACGCGACAACCGCCCTTGCTCGTGAGCGGATCTTCGATGATCGTCCAGGCCGGCTCGCCCTCGGCCGGCGACAGATAGTCGCGCACGATCGCGGCGTCGTCGGGATGCAGATGCACCTGGACGGCACGGCTGGCCACCGGTAACAGCTGGATGGCTTCGCGTACTACCCCGATGACGTGCGTCGGCTCCCGGCTTATCTCGCGGCGGAAAAGCTGCCTGACCACGTCCATGGCCAGCTCCACGAGCTGCTTCTCGATTTGACCGTCGAGCCGGTCGAACGGACCGGCGAGCGCTCGCAGCAACGAGTCGAGCCGCGCGACACGCTCCTTTGCGGCCTGCTCCCCTGCCTTTCGACCTTCCTCGAAGCCCACTTTCCAGGCCTCGTCGTACGCTTCGTTCTGTATGGCTTCGAGCCTGCCCGCGGTCGGATATTCCTCGCCGTCGGCGGCGTCGATGGATGGCAACTGCCACGGCACCGGGGGCGCCGGGACCGCCTTGTCAGACGTACTCATCGCCACTCTGACCGAGATCTATGTCACCGGAATTCGCGAGCCGCCGCGCCACGTCGAGAATTTCCCGCTGCGCCGTCTCCACTTCGGAAAGCTTCATCGGGCCCCTGGCTTCCATGTCTTCCCGGAGCAAAGTTGCCGCACGCTTCGACATGTTGCCGGTAATCTTGTCGCATATCTGCGGATCGCAGCCTTTCAGTGCGACAACCAGGAGATCGTTCGACACTTCGCGTAAAAGCGCCTGAATGCCGCGGTCGTCCGCCTTGAGCAAAGTGTCGAACGTAAACATCATTTCGAGGATACGTTCCGAGATTTCGGCGTTTTTCGCCTTGATGCGATCGAGCATTTCTTCGCCGCGCTCGGGTCTCAGCGAATTCACGATTTCGGCGGCGACCTTGTCGCCACCGACTTTGCGCACGGAGCCGCTCTTTGAATCCGTGGATTTGCTGGCTATGAGGTTTTCGATTTCCGCCAGAGCACTTTGCTGAATGTCGGACAGCCCGGCGACCCGCATGAGAATGTCCGGCCGCAGGTCCTCGGGCAGGCACTCTATGACGTCTGCTGCCTGGGCGCTGTCGAGATAGGCGAGCACGATCGCCGTGATTTGCGGATGCTCGTCCTTTACGATTTCGACGATTTCCCGTGAGGTCATCCACTTGAGAGCATCGAGACCCCGGGCGGCGTCACCGGTGATGATCTTGTCGATGAAGGCGTTCGCCTTTCTTTCACCGAATGCGTTCGTGAGAATCTTGCGCACGTACGTCTCCGTATCCACGCCGAACGTCGTCTGATCCTCCACGTCGACGATGAAACCGTTGAGCACGGCATCGGCCTCGTGGCGCGATACGTTCGTAAGCGAAGCCATTGCCTGTCCCAGCGCCTGCACCTCCTGCGCACCCATGAATTTCAACACCTCGGCCGCGTCCTTCTCGCCGAGCGTCATGAGCAATAATGCCGCACGCTCGGTTCCCGTCATTTCCGACTGTGTGAGCTCAGCCATCGGCAGCCACCCATTTCTTGACGACCTGGGCGACCCGCGCCGGATCGTTTCCAGTAATGTTCCTCGCGGCGGCGACTTTTTCGTCGTAACTCGGCGGCGGGATTTGCCCGGCCACCGCCCCGAGCTGCGCCGCTGCCGGCATCGAGAGGTCCTGCGCGTTGCCCAGGTACTCGCCGCTTATCGTCACTGGCGGATTGCCGGCGACGACGCTTCGCAACATGGGCCGCACGACGCCGAACGCGATCGCCAGCACCAGCGCGACGCCGAGGACCTGCTTGAAGGTTTCGCGAACAAACGGCTTCTCCCAGAATGCAGGCGGTTCCTCGGCCGCCGCCTCTTCGACTTTCCGAAACGTTTCGCTGAGCACCACCACGGTGTCGCCACGGGTCTCGTCAAACCCGACGGCTTCACGAACGAGCGTCGTGTAGCGCGCGAGATCCTCGTCCGTGAGCCGGGATTCGTCCGGAGTCTCCTCCGTCGTTCCCTCGTCGATCAAAACGGCAATGGACAACCTGCGAATCGTGCCGGCCTGCGGCCGCGTATGGCTGATCGTTCTGTCGACTTCGTAATTTCGCGTGCTCTGCCGCGCGCTCGACGTAACGCGCGTATCCCTGTCTTCGCCTGCCACCTGCTCTGCGCCCGCGGCTAGCGGCGGCTGATTGCTCAGGGCGCCGGCGATGCCACCCTCGTCCGCCTCTGCCGCCGTTCTCAGGTCCTCGTTGACGTGTTCGCTGCGAACCACTGTGCGACTCGGGTCGAACGATTCCCTGGCTTCCTCGGTGACCGTGAAATCGATGTCGGCGACCACCTCCGCACGGATGCGACCCACGCCGACCAGGGGCGTGAGCAGGTCCTCGATACGCGCCTTAAACGATTCTTCGACTCGCCGCGCATACTTGAACTGGCTGTCCGCCTGCGCACCGACGGAGAGTTCGCCGCCACTGCTAAGGATGCTCCCGTGCTGATCGATGACCGTCACGTCTTCGATGTGCAGATCCGGGACGCTGGCCGCAACGAAGTTGACGACGGCCGCGGCCTGGTCCCGCTCGAGAATGCGGCCCCGATGAATTTGCAGGAGCACGGATGCACTGGTCGTCTTGTGGTCGCGAAGGAACGAGGTCTGTTTGGGCAGCGCGAGATGAACGCGTGCCTCCCGCACGGCGCCGAGACTCGCGATCGTGCGCGCCAGCTCCGCTTCGAGTGCATGCTGATACCTTGCGCTCTCCATGAATTGACTGACGCCGAAACTCGACTGATCCGCGAGCACGCTCATGCCGCTCGCGGCACTCTGCGGCAATCCCTGCGCCGCGAGGTGCATCTGGGTCGAATGGAAGGATGCCTCGGGTACGAGAATGTCGCCGGTCTTCGCATTCATTTCAAAGTCGATGTCGGCCGCGCGCAGCGCGTCGCTGACTTCCGCCGCTTCCGCCGCGCTGAGTCCCGTGTACAACGGGGTCAATGCGGGCGATTGCGCCCAGAGCACGACTGCGAAACCCGACGCAACCGCCGCGGCGACGCCGACGAGCAGCAAGACCTGCCGAATGGCCGGAATTTGAAACACGTTGGCGAGACTCAGGTGACCGGCGGGCACCGGCGCTTCTGCAATGGCTGTTGGGTTGTCCATGACTTCTCAATACTTCCTTATGCACGCGGCCGGTTTCATACCGGCATGTTCATGATGTCCTGGTAAGCCTGTACGAGCTTGTTGCGGACTTCGGTAACGGCGCGAAACGACAGGTCCGCTTTCTGCGCCGCAATCATCACTTCGGCGAGGCTCGCGTCGCTGCTGTCGTTCCCGAACGCCACCATGAGGTCACTCGCCTGCTGCTGCATTTCGCTCACCGTGTTCAGCGAACGCTCGAGCATCTGGCTGAAGTCGGGGCTTTCCGGTTTTCCCGCGATGGTCGGTGTGGGCGGCTCGAGGTTCCTGGCAAGTGACCTTATCTGGCCGAGCAATTGGTCGGGACTGATCTCATTCATGCCTCTCTCCGGGAATGGTGACGCCGCTCGCCCGCATGCGGGCGAGCTTGTAACGCAAGGTGCGCGGACTGATGCCGAGCGCCACCGCGGCATCGCCGCGGTGGTTGTTGCTGGCCGCCAGCGCATCGATGATCAGCTGAAATTCGTGACCCTGCAGTCCCTGTCGCAATCCACTATCGTCGACGTTGCTCGTACCGGGTTGCCGGTCGATCTCGAATGCCAGATCATCTGCGCCTATCTCGTCGTTGCGGGCGAAAACCATTGCTCGCTGCATCAGGTTGTCGAGTTCGCGAACGTTGCCGGGCCAATCGTGAGAAAGGAGCTTTTGCCTCGCATCGTCGCCCAGGCGCCGGCGCCGGTCGCCGTGCTGCTTCTGCAGGAAGAGCTCGGCCAATGGAATAATGTCGCCGCGGCGCTGGCGCAGCGGAGGCACGTGCAGCGGCAGCACATTGAGGCGGTAGTAAAGATCCTCGCGGAAATGGCCGCCGGCAACGAATGCCTTGAGATCCCGATTGGTCGTTGCAAGTACCCGGACGTCGAGACGAATCGGCTTCTTCGCACCAATGCGTTCGACCTCCTTTTCCTGTAAAACGCGCAGCAGCTTGGCCTGCAATCCCAGGTCCATCTCCGTAATCTCGTCGAGCAACAGCGTGCCTTTGTTGGCCTGCTCGAATTTCCCGGGATGCGCCCCGGTGGCGCCCGTAAAAGCCCCTTTTTCGTGGCCGAAAAGCACGGCCTCGAGCATATTTTCCGGGATCGCCGCGCAATTTATCGCGACGAACGGCTGTCCATGACGTGATGACTGCCGATGAATGTGGCGTGCGACAACCTCCTTTCCGGAGCCGCTCTCACCGGTGATCGTAACTGTGGCGTCGGTTGCAGCCACCCGTGTCGCCATCCGCAGCAACTCCCGCGTGACCGGATCCACGGCGACCGGTTTGTCGAGGGCCGAAGCCGGCGCCAGGTACTTGTCGACCAGGGACTTTAGCTGTGCCGCTTCGAAAGGCTTGACGAGATAGTCGCGTGCCCCGTTTCGCATGGCGTCGACCGCGCCTTCGATCGTCCCGAACGCCGTCATCAACACGGCCGGCAACGAGGGTTGTACTTCGTTGATCGCGCGCAGCAGCGTCGCGCCGTCCATCGGTTCCATTTGCAGATCGCTGACGACGAGCCCGACTCGCTCTCTTGCGAGAATCTCGAGAGCCGCCTTGCCGCTGTCCGCGGTCAGTACATGCAGCGAATCGCTGGACAGGGTGTCGAACAGCGCTTCACGCAAATGCGGATCGTCTTCCACGATCAGTACCGCGGCGTCATTCATTGCCGACTGAATCCTGGCCGATCCCATCCCGGCCGGCTCCACTGCGCCGAACAGCGTCGCAGGGCAAACGCATAGTGAACCTTGCACCCTGTTCCAGCGACTCCACACGTACATCGCCGCCGTGTGCGCGCGCGACGTCGAGGACGACGGCAAGTCCGAGCCCGGTGCCCTGCGGACGCGTCGTGAAAAACGGTTCGAACAGCCGCGGCAGTACGTCCTCGGGGATTCCGGGGCCGTTGTCGGTCACCGCGAAATGCACCCATTCGTGATTCCGCCACGCGTCGAGTTCGATGCGGGCAGTACCGTGGCAGGCCTGGCGCGCGTTCGTTATCAGGTTGATCAGGGCGCCGTTCAGCGCATTCTCATTGCCTGGAAACACGAGCGGCTGCGTGTCGCGTGCATCTCGATCAATGCTCGTGCCGTCTATGCTCAGCGAAAGTTCGGTCGAATCGTCGAGCTGTGCATCCAGCGTCGACCGGACGCGGCGAAACAGGGCGCGCACGTCGACATACTGATCGGCCCGCTTGCCGCCGGCGGCAAAACCGAGCATGTCGTTAACCATTCGACCGAGGTCGTCGAGCCGCTCGCCGATCTTGCCGACCACGCGACGCTGCGCGTCAGTGCTCGTGTCGAGTTGCGAAACGTAGAGCATCGCGGAGGCCAGCGGCGTGCGCACTTGGTGTGCGAACTCGGCCGTCATTTCCCCGATCGCACGCAGCCGCTCTTTACGCTGGCGAAATTCGGACATTTGTCGGCTGTCCGAAATGTCCGCGAGCAGGAGAATCTCGCCGGGCTCTTGCGCGAACGGCCGCCGTGCAATGCTCAGCCAGCGCCCGTCCCTGAGCTGGATGTTGCCGTCCTCGCTGCCGCCGTGACGCATTTCCCGTCGGATGATGCTCGCCCAGGCGTAGCCACTCAGCGGCTCGTTCAGGAGTACCGCCGCTTCGGTGTTCTGTTCGCGTATGACGCCATCACCGTCAATCACGACGATTGCGCCCGGCAGCGTGTCGAGGAGCAACGACAGGCGTTGCGAGAGCCGCTCTTTCTTGACGAGTTCGGCCAGGCGCGCGGAGCGTGCGTCGTTTAGCCTGGACGTCAAGCTTGCGACTTTGTCCTGCAGCTCGCGATACGAATGCTCCAGCTGACTCGACTGCTGGTTGAATCGCTCGAACGCGTTCTGCAATTGTCGGGCATCTGATGCGGTGCCTGGCAATCGATCCTCACTTGCCGGATTTCCGACGACTGGTTGCTCGTGAACAGTGTTAAGCAAGTTGCATGCCAGAAACGATATCTCATGAATATCAATCCCTTACGATTCATCGATGCCCCGGCGGCGTCGGAAAATTGACGCGCTTGCGAGATTCGCGAGCCGCTCGAGGCGCGTTGCGCGCGACGCATCGCCGCCCGAGCGCGCATCGACGCGAGGAGTCGTTGCGATGACAGAGGCGGCTTGCCACTGCGAAAGCGCGGACCCGGCGGGCCGCAACCGGACTTCGAGGTCGCATCGAAACGCCATTTTGGCGCGGCAGAACGTCGTGTGGCGAGGCAGGCGGGGCGTCACACGACGTTCGCGCTGCCGCAGGGTTCGACGATCCGGCACCGTCGATCGCCCGTGGGCATCAGTCGATTCGATACCGGGCGACCTTTTCCACGAGAGTCGTGCGCCGCATCGACAGAAGTCGCGCAGCTTGCGCAACGACACCATCCGATCTCGCCATGGCCTCGCCGATGAGCCCTGCCTCGAGCGCACGCAAGTGTTCCTTGAGGTTCAGTTTGACCGGTTGTCCGTCGTCCGAAAGTCGACTGACTCGGGAATTCGCAGGCTGCGCATTACACCGGTACCGTTGCGGCAGGTCGTCGAGTGTGATCATTCCGGCAGGCTTCATGATGGCGATCCGCTCGACGAGGTTGGACAGTTCGCGGATGTTTCCCGGCCAGCGAT
>JBFJOC010000083.1:0-10501 GCA_041617855.1 Woeseiaceae bacterium
CAAGACTGCCACCAGCAGCATAAATCGGAAGCATCAATTCAAGGGGAATTCCTATGAGAAGCTGTTCAACTCTCGTGACGCGCCTGTCGTCGTCGGTTTGCCTGACTGCCATAGCGTTGCTCGGCATCTCCGTGAACGCGATTGCGCAGGATTCGGGGAAACTGTCGTCGGATAGTTTTTTCGCCGCGAAAATCCACGGCGATGCGTATAACCTGAGCGTCGGCAATGCGCCGCAGCTCGCGCAGTCGATGCGCATCGCGGGGCCCAACGGCTTCTCAGCCGAGAGCCGGTCGCTGTCGCTGTCGATGAGCGAGCCGCTGGCCGACGGCCTCTACAAGTACGAGATCACGGGCGACCTCGGCTGGAGCAACGCCGTGGCCGATGCGAAAGCGAACCGAGAGAACGGCCGCAGCGAGGCGGCGCAGCCGGGACGCAGGACGGGCGTGATCGCGACCGGCTATTTCAGGATCGTCAACGGCGCGGTGTTCGAACCCGGCAACCTACAAGAACAAAAAAGCAGCGGCCGGCAGGCAGCCGAGAGTCAATAACGCAGCGACCTGCGACAATAAGGGGAATATCAATGAGCAGAATTATTAAGTGTGTAATGGTCGCTTCCGCTGCGGCATTAGTGACAACGAGCGCCATGGCAGACCAGCAGATCCTCGACGACCTGATCGTCGATGGTAGCGCCTGCATCGGACAGGACTGTGTCAACGGCGAGGCCTTCGGCTTCGATACGCTCAGGCTCAAAGAGAACAACTTGCGTGTCAAGTTCCAGGACACCTCGACCTCGGCGTCGTTCCCGTCGAACGACTGGGAGCTCACGGCGAACGATTCGTCTAATGGCGGCCTGAACCATTTCTCGATCACGGATATCAGTGGCGGGCGCATTCCATTCAGGGTCGAGGCGGGCGCGCCAAGCAACAGCCTGTACGTCGATGACGGCGGCCGCATCGGTTTCGGCACGAGCACGCCCGTCGCCGAGCTGCACGTCAAGGACGGCGACACGCCGACGCTGCGGCTCGAGCAGGACGGCTCGTCCGGCTTCACGCCCCAGACCTGGGACGTCGCCGGCAACGAGGCGAACTTCTTCATCCGCGATGCGACGAACGGCTCGACGCTTCCGTTCAAGATCAGGCCTGGAAACCCCAACAATCTAATCGTGCTTCAAGGAGGGACAAGCGACAGAATTGACCTTGGTGGCGAAAATGCCAACGCGTCGCTGACCGTTCTTCCCGGCGGCGGAAGCGTTGGCGGCAACGTGGGTATCGGTACCCAAGCACCTAGCCGGGAGCTGCATGTTTCTCGCTCTAACGCGGCGGCCACGGTCTTTCTCCTCGAGAATACGAACGCTGCTCCACAGGCTGTACAGGTTCGCCTCAAGTCCGACAGCGACAATAATCGCCGGATCATGGGGAGAAATGCCTCCGACGCTGCCGAGTCCCAGATCGTGCTCGGTGACGACGGTGCCTTCAAATTTTTTGGTGAGACCGAAGGCGGCACGAACAGCGGAGTTTGTCTTCGATTCCGGGATAGTGACGATGGGGGCAATACGGCCTGCACGTTCCTTGACGGCGCTATCAACTGCGTTATTGGAGACTGTTGATCCAAGCGGATAGCGGTCCGATCCGGAGAAAAGAATCGTAGCGTCCGGTTGAATTTCTACTTTTCATCGATCTCAATACCTGAGCCCGGCTTCGGCCGGGCTTTTTTATTCACCAACGCGCGGCTCCGGGCGCCCGACCTCAGGTCCGCCAGCTGCTGCAATCCCACTCGAGCAGGTATTCGAGGCGATCGATCTCCTGGTCGAACACCAGGGCCAGCACTTTACGCGCGGCGAGCGGCATAGGCTCATATTTGCGGCTGTTAACTGCTTCGTAAGACGGGATCGGCGCGCCGCCCACGCCGAGAAAATCATGGACCTGTCGCAACGTGTCTCGATGGCGGTCGCGAAGTTCTTCGGACTTCAGAACCAGACATTGCTGCCTTGGGAACAGTGAAAACAGGCGCTCGAGCTGGCTACTGTAGAAGCCGCGATGTACGTAAGAGAACACCCTGTGCTGACGATTAAAGCCGCGACGATGTGGTTCTTTCAGAAGTGCGTTATAAAATTGCTCCGTCTCCTTTCCGGTCGCAATCTGCATGGCCCATTGTGAGTAAGCCCGTTCGATGGGGTTTCTCAACAGCACGATGAATTTCATGCGGGGGTTGTACTCGCGAATCCGAGGCAACGCGTCTTTCCAGTACAGGTAAATCGGGGTTATGTCACCCGTGATCTTGTCGAGGCTCGATGCGTCGAAGCGGCTGTGGTAGACGTCATAATCGGGGGTGCCCCGGAATTTGGCGGCATCGTCAAAGAAATGCACCTCCGCTTTCTTGCTGAGGCCGATGTCGGGGTTTTGTGAGAGAAAATGGCCGAGCGCGCGGGTGCCGCCTTTCTGCACGCCCGGCACGACAAAATCTATCTTCGCTTCGTGGGAAACGCGCTTTGCCATCACAGTGTTTTGCGAGAGTCACGTGGCTCTGACACGGCAACCGAAAGGCTTCGTGCCGAGGAACTGCGTAGCACACTCGCATGTCGCTTCGTCGAATACGTCACGAGATGGCCCCGGCTAATGAGTCTGATCGGTGACCGTCGGTCGAAGACCGGTGGATGAGACTTCGTTCTTCACGTGCTTCGCATCGTGGAGCCGGGAACGTGCCGTGAGACATAAGCATGTAGTATAACCTCGTGCATGCATACTGGTTCAAAAAAGTGTCGGGTTCGATTTGACGCCCGAACCTGACGCAAGTACCCTTGGCGCGTTTCCAGGCACCTCACTCTTCGACGCGCTACTGGATGGATTTCGTTGAACCATCAATCTACCCCGGACGCAATCAATCCAGGCCCTTTGGGCACGCGCGAGATCAGTCGAACGTCATTATCTAACAGGTCGAATAGATACGCATGGATCATGAAAACACTGCCGTGCCGCGAGTCATAATCGTTCTCGGCATGCATCGCAGCGGCACGAGTTGCCTGGCCGGCAGCCTGCAGCAGGCGGGGCTCTACCTGGGCGACGTCAACGTATCCAACCCGGCCAATGTCAAGGGCAACCGGGAGAACCGTGCAATCATGGATCTCCACAACGCCGTATTGAGTGCCAATGGCGGTAGCTGGGACGCGCCACCGCCGAGCGTTACCTGGCAGGCGGTCCACAAGGCGGAACGCGATGCGCTAATCGCGAGCTATCCCGCAGACGATACCTGGGGCTTCAAGGATCCGCGTACGCTACTGCTCCTCGAAGGCTGGCTGGAGCGCTTGCCCCACGCGCGCTTTGCCGCCACGTATCGTCATCCGCTCTCCGTGTACGAATCGATGCACAAGCGCGACAAGTGTCCGCAGACCAAGGCATTCGACCTTTGGGTGCACTATAACCGGCGGCTGCTGGAGTATCACGAGCGTTTCGGCTTCGATCTCGTGTGTTTTGACTGGCCCGTCGAACGTTATCGTCGGGCGCTCACCAATATGGCGCGCAGGCTCAACCTTGCGGAGCCCGAGGCCGGCTTCTCGTTTTTCGAGGCGACTTTACGGGAAAACGAAAGTCCTCGACGTGAAGCGCTGCCAGAGCCGGTCGCCGAAATATACAGTGCGCTGGAAGAAATCGCCGCTTGAATACCGCAGGGTCAATGCCGACATCGGTCTGCTGTCTGTCCGGGTTCACTAATGTAGACGCCGTGATTTCGGAGACGGCCGTCGCAGCCCTGTCGCCGCAGCGACCTGCTTCGCACTGCACGGGCCGTTCAATCGCCAGCGTTCGTAAACAGTCTCGTACAGAAAACCAAGGTATCTGACATGGCAGATCAGCCACTACTTTCGTTCATCGTAGTGCTTTACAACATGCGCCGTGAAGCGCCGCGCACTCTCTTTTCGCTCACCCAGAAATACCAGCAGTTTGCGGGCGACGTCGACTACGAAGTCATCGTCGTCGACAACGGCTCCAGCGAGCCCGTAGACGCAGAGATGGTGACCGACATGGGCAAGCAATTTCGCTATTACTACCTGGAGACGGATTCGGTCTCACCGTCGGGCGCGATAAATTTCGGCGCGGACAAGTCAACCGGCCGTTACATAGCCGTGTGCGTGGACGGTGCGCGGATCATGTCTCCCGGCGTTCTGCATCTGATGCGGTTGGCAGTGCGGCTGCACGGCTCGCCCATCGTCGCGACGCTGGCCTGGCATTTGGGCTCGAAACCGCAGGGCCGCGCGATTGCGGACGGCTACAACCAGCAGGTCGAAGATGCGCTGCTGGAAACGGTTGATTGGCGAAACGACGGCTACAAACTCTTCGACATCGCGGTGCTCGCGCCGTCTTCGAAAGACGGATGGTTCCTGCCGTTCGCCGAGAGCAACTGCCTGGCCGTAACGCGGGAAATGTTCGATAAGCTTGGCGGTTTCGACGAGAAGTTCACCTCCAAAGGCGGTGGCCTGGTCAACCTGGATTACCTGAAGCGCAGTATCGAACTGCCGGATTCGAAGCTCGTCGTGTTACTGGGTGAAGGCACGTTTCACCAGTTCCATGGCGGTGTGGCGACCAATGCCCCTCCCGACCGGCACCCGGCGCAGGACTTTCTAAAAGAGTACGAACAGCTGCGAGGCCACAAGTACAAGAAGCCCAAGACAATCCCCCTGTTTCTCGGCAAGCTGCCGGCGCCTGCCCGACGATTCCTTTCGCAGTCGATAGAAACGCAGCGCTGACGGCTCGCTGCCCCGCGGCGCCGAGATTATGCTGGCGGACCGGGGATCTCGAGTCTGGGGAACGTGCCGGCGCTCAATTGGCCAGGGCATGCAGTGCGACGAGCACGTCTTCGGTTTGCGACGCCGGACCGAACTTCGCCACGGCCGCGGCCCGGGCGTTGTTCCCGATCCTGGCCTGCTCGTCGGAGTCAGCGATCAGCCCGGCGAGCCTATCGACCCATTGTTCGCGTTTTTCGACCAGCAACCCGGTCTCGCCGTCTTCGATCGCGGCGCAAAACGGTTCCGTCGCGGTTGCAACGGTCGGGACGCCGACAAGGGCCGCCTCGAAATATTTGAGTTCGCTTTTCGCCTCGCAAAACGCGTTGCCACGGACCAGCGGTGCCAGATTGATGTCAAACGACGCCAGTGCCGTCGGCAGGTCATCGAATGGAACAAGCTTCCTGCGCTCGATCTGCGAACGACACGGCTTCAGGATCTCGAAGTAGTCGATGTCGAGGCAGCCTAGCGCGACGAAGCGAAGATTTTCGTGCGCGCGCAGCAGTTCGGCGATCGCTGGAGCGACCTGCTCGAAGTCGTCCAGGTGGGTCCGATTGCCGCTGGCATAACCGATGCGCACGATCCCGTTCTCGCGCTCGCGCCTGACGGCAGCGGCCGCAGCGAGCCGGCCGGGCGCTATGCCATTCGGCACGATTGTCGATGGCACGCCGAATCTCGTGAAAGCCGCGGCGAGCGGTCCGGTCGAAGCCCATGCGAAATCGGCGGCGCGAACGGTTGCCGCAAATTTTTCCGCATCGGCGCGCCACTTGGCGCTCGCGTCGCCCGTTTCATGCGCCAGGAAATGAATATCGGTCGGGTTCATCTTGTCGGGATCGAAGATGAGGTCGTCGAAGTCGACGACCCACGGAATGCCTCGTTTCCTGGACTGCTCGCGCACGGCCTCCAGTGGATCGCTCGCCGCGCAGCGGAACACGATAACGGCATCGGTGCCCTCGTCGACCGATGTCAAGGTGAGTTCGCTGGCCGGAATTACGTCCGCAGCAATATCCGCGCTCTGCAGCGACGCCACCCGATTGGCCACGCGATAGATGTGGCCGCTGCTCCTGGGGTATCCGGAAATGAACGTGACGTGTCTGAAACTCAAAGGCTCGTCGGCGATCAGCTTGCGCCGCGTCCGATCGGCGATCCTCGCCGCGACCGGCGCGTACGCCGGCGCGGCGGTCGGAGGCGTGTCGGCATTGCCGAAGCGCGTCGCGACGTCGGTAAGCGCTTTGTGAATCGTGTCAAGCTGCTGCCGCAGGTCGCGGTTATCGAGTTCAATCGAGTACTTCCCGAATCGACTGTAAGTGCCTGACGATAGCGGCAAATCGCTGCGCGCGAATCCCGGGCTGCGCGAGCGTGCCGAATCCGGGTCCGCGAACGCGCGTACGGCTTTTCGTGTCTCGTCGCTTAGCGGCGCTGGCAGATCGAGCCGCAGCGCGTCGATGGAGCGTGAGAGCAGGCCGACGGGGTCTTTGGCGGCGTCCTCGTAGTCGAACCCGATCCTGGTATGGTCGCGACTGTAATATTCGGCCTCCAGCGTGTACCGCGACCACAGCAAGTCTATCCTCGCCGGATCGATCATCGCGGCCTTGCGGAATGCCGGGTTCGAGTCACGCCGCCTGAGCGAATCCGCTACGCAAAGCGGGTCCCGTATCATCAACGTCACGCGAATCTGCGCGCCGAGACCGGCGGCGGCCTCGGTCCACAAGGGCAGCAGGCGGCATAAGCGCGGGTCCTTGAGCACGACGACTCCTGTGCCCGCTGTCGCCGACGACAGGAATTCGCCTATCCGCTCGCGCGCGACCGGATCCGCCAGGACGGCGTCCGGGAGTGCGCGATGATCATGCCAGGGGTGGCCGGCCGCATTCAACAGCGAGTTGTTGAGGGACACAAGGTCTCTCGATTCCCAGTACCCGGAAGGATTGTCCGGGTTGGCCGGCAGCACATCGCCGGGTATGGATGCGCCCGCCATGTTGTACAGCCGGGTGGCGAGCGACGTGCCGCTGCGGTGCATGCCCAGAACGAAGAGGCATTGTTTTGGCATCATTTCTCCAGTCCGTCCACGCCGACGGCAGCCCGGCGCAATTCGGGCAGCCCGTGGGCTACTCGTTCGACCCCGGTACACGCGGTCGGCGCACTCTTGCCGCAGCACGGCGCATCGGTCGCAATCACCTGCACCCGAACGGTCCGCAAGTTGCTTTTTCTGTCATCCGCTTTCGTCATTTGAATACCCGATACGTCTCGCGACCGGTGCTGCGTATCGACCGACCGGTCCGGGCGGTCAGCCTGCTTTCGCCGGCGCCTGTGGCGCCGATTGCGGCGGCGCATTGAACGTGGCGATGTAGGCCTTGAGCACCTTGTTGACGTCGTCATCCATACGAATCGTGCCGTTCTCGAGCCATACGGCGCGGGTACACAGCTGCCTTACCATGGGTGCGGCATGGGAGGCGATGATCATGGTCCCGCCAGCGGCGCAGAATTCCTTGAGGCGCCCGATGCATTTCTGTTTGAATGCCTCGTCGCCGACGGCGAGGACCTCGTCGAGCAGCAGTATGTCGGGCTTCACGCAGAACGCGATCGCGAACGCGAGCCTGGCCACCATGCCGGACGAATAGAATCGCATCGGCGTGTTGATGAAATCGCCGAGTTCCGCAAATTCCAGGATTGCGTCACGCTGCGCATCGATTTGCTCCGACGACAGGCCCATCACCACGGCTTTTAAGGCTATGTTCTCCGCACCGGTAAGATCGGAGCTGAAACCGGTACCCAGTTCGAAAACGGCCGTGACCCGGCCGTGCGTTTCGACGGTTCCGGCCGTCGGCCGGTAGATGCCCCCGATGAGCCGCAGTGCGGTACTCTTGCCCGAGCCATTTTTCCCGATCAGTCCGACCACTTCGCCGCGTGCGATGCGCAAATTGAAATCCTTCAACATGAACGAGGCCCGTCCTACGTGGATCGGTTGCCGCTTGATCGCACGGATGAACCATTCGCGCAGCGATGTCGTGCGATGCTGGTAGAGAAAGAACTCCTTCCGCACATCCCTGCAGAGGACTGCAGCGCTGCCCAGGGCTTCAGGCGATTTCGACACAGACATCCTTATATTTCTGGAACAGCCAGAAGCCGACAAGAAAAATCACGAGAGCCGTCGCCGATACGCCGGCCAATAATGCCCACGATGGCCAGACGCCTTCGTACAGGCTCATGTGGTAAAGCTGCAGCAGTCCCACGAACGGATTCAGGTAGAAATAGGGTCGCAGTTCTTCCGGGATCATCGTCACCGGATAAAAGATGGGAGTCAGGAAAAACCACAGCCGCATGATCGCGGGCATCGCATGCTCCACGTCGTAATAAAGCACGGAAAACACGGCCAATGGGAGCATCAGCCCTGTTGTCATCAGGGCCTGGAGCACGATCAGGTAGGGCAACAGCAGTACGGTCGCCGGCACCGCATGATGATAGAAAAAGAACAATGCGAGCAAGACGATCGTCATTGCGATCATGAACTCGACCAGCTTCGTGAGCACGGTACTGAAGACCAGGATTTCGCTCGGGAACGCGACACTGCGCCGGAGCCCTGCATGCGTCTTCAGCAAGGAGGTCGTGCGATTGATCGATTCCGAGACGAAACGCCAGACAAAAATGCCGCTGATCAGGAAAGCCCAGAAGCCGTCGACGCGGACGCGCAGGATGGAGCTGAAGACCATCACGAAAACGAGCACCATCAGTAGCGGATTCAGCAGCGTCCACAACAGCCCCAGTGCCGATCGCTGGTATTTGACCTTGAGCTCACGCCCCGTGAGGCTCAGCATCAGCGCCCGGAAACGAAACAGGCCGCCGATAATCGACTCCCGTGTTGTCGACGAGTAGTGCTCGGCTACCTGGGCTGTCGATACAGGGTCCGTCAAAGCTGATCCCTGAGTACGAGTTCCAGGTAGGACCGATAGCTCGACGCCGGCGTAGCCTCGATCAGTCGCTCGAACTGCGCCCGGTCGATGAACTCCCTGCGGTAGGCGATTTCTTCCGGGCACGAGATCTTGACGCCCTGCCGGGCCTCGAGCGTGCCGATGAAATGACTCGCCTCCAGCAGACTGTCGTGGGTGCCGGTATCCAGCCACGCGATGCCGCGCCCGAGTTTCTCCACCATCAGGTCGCCGCGGGCCAGGTACGCGAGGTTCAGGTCCGTGATTTCCAGTTCACCCCGCGCCGACAATTCGAGATTCTTGGCGAATTCGACGACTCTGGAGTCGTACAGGTAGAGGCCCGGCACCGCGAAGTGCGTCTTCGGCCTCACGGGTTTCTCTTCGAGGCTGAGGACGTTGCCGGCGCGGTCGAATTCCACCACGCCGTAGCGTTCCGGATCGTGCACGGGGTAGCCGAAAATCTTGGCGCCGCCGTCGAAGTCGGCGATGATCTTGTTCAGACCCATCCTGCCGTAGAAAATATTGTCGCCGAGAATCAGGCTGACCGGATCGTTATCGATAAACTCTTCTCCGATCAGGAATGCCTGAGCGATTCCGGTGGGCTTCTCCTGAATCTGGTAACGAAGTTTCACTCCCCATTGTGAACCGTCGCCCATGAGCGCCTCGAAGCGCGGCGTATCGTGAGGCGAGGAGATGATGAGGAAATCCTGGATCCCGGCGAGCATCAGGGTCGACAGCGGATAATAGATCATCGGCTTGTCGTATACGGGTTGCAGCTGCTTGCTGGCAACGCGCGTCAACGGATACAGGCGGCTACCCGTACCGCCTGCAAGAATTATCCCTTTTCTTATCATCTTCTGTGCTCTCGCTTGCTATGTCTTCGGCGGGCTGACCTCAGCCATGTAGCGCGCGAGCCCGTCGCGCCAGTCCGGCACCGGCGCGCTCGCGGCGCGGACGTATTTCTGCTTCGACATCACCGAATACAGCGGTCGCGTCGCGGGCAACGGATACTCCTCGGTCGCGATCGGTACGACCCTGCGGGTCCTGACTTCCAATCCGCAATGGCGGGCCTCGTCCATGATGGCGCCGGCGAATTCGCACCAGCTGCAATCGCCTTCGTTGGACAGGTGATAGATACCATAATCGATCGCGGATTTCTGAGACAAAAGCCCGGAATGCTCGACCGCGAGCAGGCGGAATATGGCATCGGCAAGGTCCGGCGTGTACGTTGGCGTGCCGCGCTGGTCCGCGACGACCCGGAGTTCCTCTCGCTCCCGCCCGAGGCGCAGCATCGTGGCGACGAAGTTTCCGCGCCCCGGTCCGTACAGCCAACTCGTTCTGAAAATGAAGTACCTGGTAAGCCCGCTCTCGGCAATCGCCAGTTCGCCGGCGAGCTTGGAGCGCCCGTACGCCGACAGCGGGTTCGTTGCATCGGACTCGACGTAGGGGCGCTGCGTGTTGCCGTCGAACACGTAGTCGGTGGAGACGTGGACCAATGTGGCGCCGATTTCGTCGGCTATACGCGCCAGCCGGCCCGGCCCGGCGCCGTTCACGAGCGTCGCTTCGGCTTCGTGGGTCTCGCAGTCGTCAACCCTCGTGTACGCCGCGCAATTAATAATGACATTCGGCGCATGAGCCAATAGTGTATCGCTCGCCTGCTCGGGATTCGTAATGTCGAGGTCGCGTCTCGTGTACCCGCGAACCTTCATTGTCGCAGGAGCGCGCTCCAAAATCGCCTGTGCCAGCATGCCGCCGGCACCGATCAGGGCAACCCGGCGCAGCCTTCCGTTACCGGAAGCGTGTC
>JBFJOC010000084.1:0-10497 GCA_041617855.1 Woeseiaceae bacterium
ACCGGCGAGATCTGGGCCGTCAATCCGCGCCGCCGCGAGCTCGCCGGCATTCCCTGCGTTGCCCGAATCGCGGACCTGCCCGGCGTGCCGGATGCCGCCTTCATCGCCGCGCCGCCAGAAGCAACGCTCGACATCGTCGGCGAGCTCGCGCAGGTCGGCGTGCCGGGCGCCGTGTGTTTTGCCGCCGGCTTCGCGGAGACCGGGACCAGCGGCGCAGCGCTTGAGGACCGCCTGCGCGACGCAGCCGGGGACATGGCCGTCATCGGACCAAACTGCCACGGCTTTATCAACTATCTCGACGGGATCGCGCTATGGCCGGACGAGCACGGCGGCGAACGTGCCGAGCGCGGCGTCGCCATCGTCTCGCAAAGCGGCAACGTCGCGATCAACCTGACGATGCAGCAACGCGGTCTGGATCTCGGCTATGTCGTCTCCGTCGGCAACAACAGCGTGCTCGGAGTGAGCGATTTCATCGACGCCCTGCTCGAGGATCGGCGCGTCACGGCGATCGGTCTGCACATCGAAGGGCTCGACGACGTAGCGGCGTTTTCCGGCAGCGCCATCAAGGCGCTGTCACTCGGCATACCGATCGTCGCTCTGAAAGCGGGGCGCTCGGAGCGCGGCACCGCCATCGCGATGGGTCACACGGGTTCGCTCGCCGGCTCCGACAAACTGTACACGGCACTTTTTACCAGACTCGGCATCGCGCGCTGCAATACGGTCACGCAGTTCCTCGAGACTCTCAAGTTCGTGTCGCAGGTCGGGGCCCTGCCCGGCCGTACGCTCGGCTCCATGAGCTGCTCCGGCGGCGACGCCGCAATCGTTGCCGACACTGCGGAATCACTGGGCCTCGAAACGCCGTCGTTCTCCGATGCATCGGCAGCAAAGCTCCAGGCGCTGCTCGGGCCCAACGTCAACGTGACGAACCCGCTCGACTACCACCTGTACGTCTGGGGCGATTACGACAAGCTGCGGGCTGCGTTTGATGAGGTGTTGGGCAACGGCTTTGCCTGCACGCTTCTGGTTCTCGACTATCCTCCGGGCGAAAACGGCCGCGACGAAAACTGGCAAATCGCCGAACGTGCCCTGACCGCGGCCGTTGCAGCGACCGGACAGCGGGCCGTGGTCGTTTCGTCGCTTCCCGAGACGATGCCGCGCAATGCCCGGGATCGCCTGAAGCGCGTCGGCATCGCACCGATGCAGGGCATCGAGGACTGCCTCTACGCGATCAGGGCAGCGGCGATCATCGGTGCGGCACAGCGCGGGGTTGACAACACTCGTCCGGTCTTGCGACCGCGGCAATCGACGCGTGAAGCCCGACTGCTCGATGAATGGAGCAGCAAACAGGAGCTGGCCCGTCACGGCGTGGTGATACCCCGGGGCCAGGTTTGCTCGGCCGATAACGCGGCGGCCACTGCGGAGTCCCTGGGCTACCCCGTCGTTCTGAAGGCCTTATCGAGACAACTCGCGCACAAGAGCGAAGCCGGAGCCGTCGCTCTGAACCTGTCCGACAGCGCTGCCGTCCGGAACGCGGCGGCGCGCATGGCCAACAGGTTCGAGCGATTCCTCGTCGAGAAAATGATTCAGCCAGCCGTGGCCGAGCTCATTGTCGGTATCAGCCGGGACGAAACATTCGGCCTGACGCTGCTGCTCGGCTCCGGAGGCACTCTGGTCGAGCTGGTCGACGATACGGTCTCTCTGTTACTGCCGGCCGAGCGCACTGACATCAGGGCCGCCATCGGGTCGCTGAAAGCGGGCAAACTGATCGCGGGTTTTCGCGGCGGGCCCGCCGGCGATCTCGAGGCCGTCGTGGATACGGTCGAGGCGATCCTCGAATACGCCGAGCAGGAATATGCGGACCTGCTGGAGCTCGACGTAAATCCGCTGCTCGTGTTGCCGCATGGCGCCGTTGCGGTGGACGCATTGATTCGCAAATCGTGACAATGAAAGCGATTGTATTCGAGCGTTACGGGTCGCCGGACGCACTCGAATCAAGGGATGTCCCGAAGCCGTCACCCGGAGACGACGAGGTGCTCGTGCGCGTTCGCGCCTCCTCGATCAATTCCTGGGACTGGGAATTTCTGAACGGTCGTCCTTTCATCAATCGGGCCATGTTCGGGCTCACGAGGCCGAGGCCCGACAAGAGAATCCTCGGCGCCGACGTGGCGGGATCGGTCGAGGCAGTCGGCCCGAACGTAACGCGATTTCGGCCGGGCGATGAGGTGTTCGGCGATCTCTGGGATCGGTGGGGCGGGTTTGCGGAGTATGCCTGTGTGCATGAAACGGCTCTGGAAACGAAGCCCGAGACTGCAACGTTCGAGGAGGCGGCGGCGGTGCCTCAGGCTGGCGTTCTCGCCTGGCAGGGAATCCGGAAAGCCGACCGGGTCCTGCCGGGACGTTCCGTCTTGATAAACGGGGCAGGCGGCGGCATGGGCACGTTCGCGATTCAGCTCGCCAAGGTTGCAGGAGCCGAGGTAACCGGCGTCGACGCCGCGCACAAACTCGGCGCTATTCGCGCGCTGGGAGCGGATCACGTCATCGATTATGCCCGGCACGATTTCACAAAGTTCGGCCGGCGGGTCGATCTGATCATCGACTGTCATAACTTCAGGTCCACGAGAGACAACAGGCGCGCGCTCGAACCGGGAGGAACCTATGCCATGATCGGCGGCTCGATGCTGCGCGCCCTGCAGCTCTGGGCACTGAGTCGTTATCGTGTGTTCAACCGAGGGGACAAAAAATTGTGCCTCGTTGCGGAGGGCCCGAACGAAGGCCTCACAGACCTTAGGGTGCTGATCGACGCCGGCAAGCTTCGTCCCGTCATAGACAGGGTCTATCCTCTCCGCGATATTCAGGATGCAATGCGGCGCTTCGCGGAAAACCGACACGTAGGGAAAATCGTCGTCTCGATTCCGTGACTGCACGTCTGTCTGGCTCAGCACACAGGTTTTTCGAAAATTATGATCGACCTTCCCAGGATTTACACGGCAGCAAGCACGTTGCCCGTGCAACAAAACTACATCGTCGCTTGACATCACCCGGATCCAACGCACACTGGTGCAAGTTAAAGTAATCGATTTGTTGGACGAGAACTTCATTGAAAGCCGCCGTATGTCGCGAATTCGGTAAACCGCTGCTTATCGAAGACGTCCGGCTCGCGGAACCCGCCGCGGGCGAAGTAAAGGTGCACCTGAAGGCCTCGGCAATTTGTCACAGCGACATCCTGTCGATCGATGGCGGCTGGGGCGGCACGTTACCGGCCGTATTCGGCCACGAAGCTGCCGGAATCGTCACGGCCATCGGTCCGGCCGTTGAAACGGTCGCAGTCGGCGATCGTGTCGTCGTAACGCTGCTGCGATTCTGTGGCAACTGTCACTACTGTGCGCGGGGCGAACAGGTTATGTGCGAGTCGGAGTCCCGGCTCGATCGCCACAGCCCGCTGTCCGGCGAGGGTGGCGTGATACAGCAGGGACTGCGGACAGGCGCATTCGCCGAAGACGTACTCGTCGACGCCTGCCAGTTGAGCGTCATCCCGGAAGACGTTCCGTTCGACAGCGCGGCGCTGCTCGCCTGTGGCGTCTTGACCGGCGTCGGCGCCGTGACCAATACCGCACAAGTACCCGTCGGCGCCAGCGTCGTCGTCGTCGGCATTGGCGGCGTCGGCCTCAACTGCGTGCAGGGCGCCGTTCTCAATCGCGCAGGCCCGATCATCGCGATCGACGTCGCCGACGCCAAGCTGGACGTTGCCCGTAAGTTCGGCGCGACGCACGCGTTCAACGCCGGTGCCGACGACCTGGCAGACCGGATTCGCGGCCAAACTGAAGGGCGCGGCGCCGATTTCGTGTTCGTCGCAACCGGCGCCAAAGCGGCAATCGATCAGAGCAGCACGTTTCTGGCTAGAGGCGGTACGGCCGTCATCGTCGGCATGCCGGCAACCGGTGTCATGGCCGAATACGACCCGGGCGAGCTCGCATCACGAAGCCAGCGCATCATCGGCTCGAAAATGGGCACGGCACGACTGGCCGAGGACATGCCCAGGCTGATAGCGCTGTATCGGCAGGGTCGTCTCAAACTCGATGAGTTGATCTCGGCCCGCTACACTCTCGAGAATATTAACGACGCAATTCTGGATTCGCGGCGCGGCGACGCCATGCGAAACGTCATCGTGTTCTGATGACCGCGTGGCTCGCCGAGCACCGTTTGACGCTGAATAGATGAAAATTTCGGGCTTCAAGACGTTTGTCGTTGGCAATCCGCCACCGCATTTCGGGGGGCGATATTTCATCTTCGTCAGGCTCGAATCCGACTGCGGCCTTGTCGGGTACGGGGAAATCTACGGCGCGACGTTTAGCGCCCACACGATGGCGCGCATGGCCGAAGACACGGCCGAGCGATTTCTTATCGGCCACGATCCGTTTCACGTCGAGAGCCTCTGGCGGCGCGTATACGGTGCCGGCTATACGTTGCGCCCGGACGTATCGCTGATAGGTGTGTTGTCCGGCCTCGAGATGGCCTGCTGGGACATCGTCGGCAAAGCCTGCGACAAGCCGCTCTACGAGCTGCTGGGCGGGCGGGTTCACGACCGGCTGCGCACCTACACCTACCTGTACCCGAAGGACGGCAGCGCCAACCCGACCCGGCTCGACGACAAGCACGTATACGTCAATCCGGATACGGCTGCCGAACGCGCGCTCGAATACGTCGAACAGGGATTTACCGCCGTCAAGTTCGATCCCGCGGGCGCGTATACAGTGTATGACGGCGGCATGCCCACGCTGGAAGAGCTCGATCGCTCCGAACGCTTCGTCCGAACGCTCCGCGAGGCCGTTGCCGACAAGGCCGATTTGCTGTTCGGCACCCACGGCCAGTTCACGTCGGCCGGTGCGATCAGGCTGGCCAGACGGCTCGAACCCTATGATCCCCTGTGGTTCGAGGAACCGACGCCACCGGACAACCCCCGAGAGATGGCGCGTGTGGCGCGGCATACGTCGATACCCATCGCGACCGGCGAGCGGCTCTGCACGAAGTATGAATTTGCCCGCGTGCTGGAGAACCGCGCGGCGAGCATTCTGCAGATGAATCTCGGACGCGTCGGGGGGCTGCTCGAGGCCAAGAAAATAGCCGCGCTCGGTGAAGCTTTTGGCGCCCAGATCGCGCCGCACCTGTACTGCGGTCCGATCGTCGGCGCGGCCAACATCCAACTGGCGACCTGCTCACCCAACTTCCTCATCCTGGAAGGCATCGAGCAATGGGGCGGCTTTCACGCCGAATTGCTTGAGTCACCTGTGCGATGGGAGCGCGGTTACGTCATTCCGCCGACCGCGCCGGGGCTCGGCGTCACGCTGAACGAGGCGGTCGCGGAAGCGCATCCCTGGACGGGAAGCGAATTGCATCTCGAAATGGGCAAGCGGCCGATTCGATAGCAATCGGGTCACAGGTTCTCAGCAATTCGGATCAATCCGGATTACGGGTGGCGTATTCTCGCGCGTCGCCCAAAGCGGCGACGAGCGGATCCAGGAATTCCTCGTAGTGCCGCCAGTGATCGAGTGCGCTCGTATAGATCGGCTGACGCACCTGTTCCGAGCTTGGCGTTCTGACCGCGCGTTCGGTACGGTGAAATTCGAGGCACGCGGATTCGAACGGTAGCTCGCAGTAGTCCAGTATCCTGCGTACCTCTGTCTCCAGATCGGCAATCACGTTTTCGTGGTTGACGCGCAGCACCTTGCCCGGCAGCGCGTCGTCCCAGTGATCCATGACGTCGACGTAGGCCTTGTAATACCGGCCGATGGACTCCAATCCGTAGGTAAATTCCTGCCCCTCCGCAAAAAGCTGCTTGAAGCCGCTGAAACAACACGCCATCGGATGGCGACGCGCATCGATGATCTTCGCGTTCGGCAGAATGAGCTGTATCAACGCGATGTGGCGAAAATTATTCGGCATCTTGTCGATGAAAAAACTCCCGCCACGACGATGGAACATCGTGTCATCGATGAACTTCTGCCCGAATTCCAAACAATTTGCAGCCGAGAGCTCCCGCAATACCCGCGGATACTTTGCGTCCTTTTGAATCGCGCGCCTGCCGTTCAGCCGATGGGCAAGCCCGATAATATTGGCCAGCTCCATGGTGCCGTCGACCTGCGAATGTGACGCGAGAATTTGTTCCAGAAGGGTCGAGCCCGCGCGCGGCAGGCCGACAATGAATATCGGAGCGCTGTCTGCGCAGCCGAAATCGCGTCTTTCCGCAAAAAATTCTGCATCGAATTCCTGTTTTTGCAGATCGAGCTCGTTTTCCACCCTCTCCGGCTCATACCGGCTCCTCCCTCGCTTGAGCCGATTGCCGCGCTCGTAATACGTAAACGATTCGCCATAATTTGCGCGGTCCTCCAGCGCCTTGCCCAACGCAAAACAAAGATGTATGCGGTCGTCGACAGCCGTCGACGGGCGGGCTTCCAGCTCGCGCATTTGCGCCAGCTCGGCATCCTCGAAACGATATGTCTTCAGATTCGCCAAACTCCAGTAGGCGTCGCCGTAGTCGGGCTTACAGGAATACGCCCGGCGATACGCCTCGACGGCTTCCGCTGTACGCCCTATCGTTTTGAGCGCATGGGCCTTGGCCGCGTGAACCGAATGCAGCTCGGGTTTGCGTTCCAGCACCCGATCGTAGACCGTCAGCGCCTTGTCGAACTGGCCGGCCGCCTGGTTCTGCGTCCCCAGCGCAACTTCGAACGCCAGGTTTTCCGGATCCACAGAGTGCAGGTACTCGGCCTGTTCGAGCGCCTTTTGAAACTTTTGGCGCTTGTGCAAAACGCGCACGTAGTCGAGTCGCGCGCGATGGTAGTCGGGCTGAAACTCCACACAGCTTTCCAGCAGAAATTCCGCATCGTCGAGAATTGACAGCTTGCTCCCCAGTTCGGCAAGCAGACGCATCGCCTCGATATGGTGTGGATGATCCTGCAGGAATTGGCGACAAATCTGTTCCGCCACGAACAGCTTGTTTTCCTGGATCAGGCTCGTGACCGTCACGAGCTGGGGCGGCAAGCTGGAAAGCCACGCAACGTGCTGCATCGCCTCGCGGGCTTTCTCCGCGTCTCCGCAAGCGTCATAGTAATGCACGAGCGCTTTCCAGCTCGCCGGCAGAGCCGTATTGAACGTTACCGCTTTCTCGAACGCCTGCCGGGCCGCATCGCTCTGCTGACGAGAGCGGAAGATGTGGCCCTCCTCCTGGTATGCCCGTGCGTACCCGGGGTGTGCGGCCTTTAGCTTCGTGAGCGTATCGAGGGCCGCGTCGCCGTTGTCGGCCTTGCGCTGACAAACGGCCAGGTAGTACAGCGCGTCCGCGTGCTTCGGTCGTTTGTCGAGCAATGCGTTGAGCAGTTCGACGGCGCCGTCGAGGCGCCCGTCTTTCAGCGCAACCTTGGCATCACGAAGCCGCGCCTGAAGAACTGCATCGTTGTCCTGGTCTTTTACGGCATTGTCATTCACAGCATCAATTCTAAGTAAAAAACAAACGGCTCGGTCCGCAAAATACCGCTCTCAAGAACGGGGCAAGAAAAAGGCGGCTCGAGATGCCGCCTTTTTCTGTTTCGATCACTATCCGTGATCAGAGCCTGTATTTACCAATCTTATGGCTATTCGCCATACCGATAAGAGAGCCGCAGCCCGATCGTCCGTGGACGGTTTGGCGTGGTCTTGATGATGTCGTCCTCGTTCGAGATGAACAGCGTTGCGAGCTCATCGGTGAGATTTTCGACAAACAGCGTTGCGGTCCAGGAATCGCGTCGGTACCCAATCGTCAGATCGACGATGTTGTAGCTGTCCTGCGGGAACAGCGCGCCGGCGTTGATCGAGCTGATCACGTCGTCGGTGTACGAGTAGACCAGCTGCGTAAACATGCTGTCGCCGCCGGCCAGATCCCACACGTAGCGCCCGCGCAGAACGTACTGCAGCTCCGGTGCCAAGGCCAACGGGCTACCGACCGGCGCGAGATCGATAATGGTCGGCGGCAATTCCGTCAACTCCGAATCGTTGAAGGAAACGTTCGCGAACAGCGTGAGCTGATCGGTCGGCGCCCAAACCGTGTCGATTTCGATACCCTTAACCTCTGCTGCCCCTATATTCTGGATAAATGTCAGGTTCGATACATCGAAGTCGAGTGTTGCAAGCTGCAGCCCAGTCCAGTCCATTGAATAGATCGCACCGTTGAAGCGGAGGCTGCCGTCCAACAGTTGGGTCTTCCAGCCGAACTCGATATTTTCCAGTTCATCGGTGTCGTAGAAATCCGGAACAAACGGCGGCACGCCAGGAACCTGGCTCGATCCACCATTTCGGTTAAAACCGCCTGGCCGGTAGCCTTCGGACCAGGTTGCGTACAGATTGATGTCGTCGTTCGCCTGCCACTGCACGTTGAACTTGTAAATCGTATCCTGGAAGTCAGCCGGACTCGCGTCAGCCAGGACTTCGTCTACATTTCGGCCAAAATCGCCGTCCGTTGCGCCTCGGAAACTGAAATTTGAACTGCCGTTCAGCCCTATCTCCAGATCGTACCGACGTGCGCCGATGGTCGCGGTCAATGTATCCGTAATGTCGAACGCCAGCTCGCCGAAGAACGAGAGCTCTTCTTTGGTGCGCGTGAAGTCGTTGAAGAAACGCACGCCTGGCGGCCGCGGATTCCGATTACTCGCCGTGGCGGTCGGGAACGGCTCGTTCGGCGGAAAGCCCACACCCGACGTGTTGTTGGCGATGTCCGTGGCGGAATCCGGGTAATTCCAGTCGCCGCGCTCGATGAGCTCGAGATCGTCGGTGAACAGGCCGACGATGCCGCGGATCCGACGATCCGGATCGGTGCTGACACGGAATTCGTTCGTGGTCCGCTCTACGCCGAAAAACTGGTCGACGAACAGGTCCGGCGCGCCGCATTGCGTGTAATCGGGATAGTTACAGATGTAGTAGGGAATGAACGGCCCGGCATCGGCATAGCCCGAGTAATCCTGCACCGCGTTGACGGCACGATCGAGGTAGGCGCCCGTGTAAACGAGCTCCAGGTTCCTGATCCGACCGCTCAAGGTCCAGGACGTCATATCCAGCTCGTCGGTGCCTTCGTCGGGAGAAAACGTCTGCGATTTCAATTCCCCGAGTGTCGGATCGTAGTCCCACACGCCCTCGGTCTCGATCTCCTGGTGGAACTGCTGAACGAGCAGATCCCAGTCCTCGTTGAATGCGTACTTGAGGCCTACGCGAACTCCCTGATACGTCGCGTCGTTATAGTTGTCTTCGGCCAGGTGATCATTGAATGCCGTCTCCCGGATCGCGGGCAGTACTGGCAGGCTCGGATTCGCTGTTGTAATTTGCTTCGTCCCGGGAACGTTGTCGATGTAGCCGCCTTCTTTTGCGTTGTACATCGCAACGCGCGCGGCAAATTTTTCATCGATGAGGGGAATGTTGAAAAAAGCCTCCATCGAATTGCTCATTTCGCCGTCTGTCGTATCGGCGATACTGGCGTCGAAGCCGAATGAGAACTCGTTGAACTGGGGCTTGTTCGTGATCAGGCGTACGGTGCCGGCCTGCGAGCTGGCGCCGAACAGAGTGCCCTGCGGACCCGGCAACACTTCGACGCGATTCATATCCGTCATGTACGGGTCGAAATTGCGACCCATTATCGAAATCGGCGCTTCGTCGAGATAGAACGCCACGTTCGGCTCAGTAAGAATACCCGCAGCCTTCAGACCCAGTTTGCCGATCGACAGTCCACGGATGAATACCTCGTTGCGCCCGGGTCCGCGGCCGCCCGACGTCACGCCAGGAAGGTTCTTTATGTAGTCTTTGAAGGTCGTAATGCCCAGGTCCTCGAGCGACTGCTCGCCCAGCGTCTGGATCGTGACCGGAATATCCTGTGCGGTTTCCTCGCGTTTCGTCGCGGTGACGACGATCTCCTCGATTTCCGCTGCAACCGGCGCGCCGCCGACGGCTGCCGTGCCAATTGCAAGTAGTACAGCCCTGCGCACTGGCGTGAGCTTGAGACCGTCAACCATGATGAACCCCCTTACAAGACTCTTGATTTTTCCGGAGCCGGTGGATCTGCGTTTCGTATCCCTGACTTGTTTTCACCGGCATTGGCCGCACGCCAATTTAGCGGAAGTCCGCCAGATCGTCCACCGCATCTTTAATGCCCATGAACATTCCGCAGCTGCAGCGCCCGGACTTGCCCGCGGTCGGCTCAATCGTCGCCCGGCCCGCATAAGCTGCTATTTCAGCGTGTAAAATCTTCGAAAAACGGCGAACGACGGCCTGCAACTGACCGCTGCGAGGCGCCCTGTCGCGATGCTTTCATTCGAGGAGACGCCATGATTGCCACACAGACACTGAAAGACGCCGAGCGCGTCGTTCGCTTAACGATGATCGTCATACTGCTGGTCGCCGGCACCAGCAAGTTCTTCAGCCAGGGCGGGTTTTTCGAGTATTACTCCGCCCTGTTCCAGGGTGATTTGCGAATCCGGCTAC
>JBFJOC010000085.1:0-10483 GCA_041617855.1 Woeseiaceae bacterium
ACCTACTTCACCGAGGACGACGAAGCAGAGATGCGGGCAAACGCCGAGCTGCTGCTCGATACGACCGGGAAGGGCGCGCTGGACCTGATGCAGGCATACCCGGAGTTTGCGGCGCCGAACTGGGCGCGGTTTCGCCGGTTCAAGGAGGAAGGACTGACGCGGCACATTGGTATCGCGCGGCACCGCGCGCGCTACTACGACGCGATGATGAAGCTGATGGCCACCGGAACGGTCGATTTCCTGCAGGTCAACTACTCGCCGTTCGAGACCGAAGCCGAGGAACGCATCCTGCCGATGGCGATGGATCTGGGAGTTGCGGTTACGATCAATCGCCCGTTTCTGAATGGCGAATACTTCTCACTCGTGCGCGGCAAAGAGCTCCCGGCGTGGGCGGCCGAATTCGACTGTGCGAGCTGGGCCCAGTTTTCGCTAAAGTTCATCCTGTCACACCCTGCCGTGAACTGCGTGCTGACGGAAACCGCCAATCCCAGGCACGCGGTCGACAATCTGGGCGCCGGCTTCGGCCGGCTGCCGAATACGAAGCAGCGCCAACGTATCGTCGAGCATCTGAGAGCACTGGCGTAACGGGCAACGCGGATGCCGACGATGCAGCAGCTCATCGACACGTTGCCCCAGCGGGGAACCGTGGAATGGATCGGGATTCGACCCGCGCGTAATGCGGCTGTCGAGTCTGTCGAGCATTCGGAGCTCGGCACCGATACGGGCATCGCGGGCGATCATTACTCGAAAGCGGGCGGCGCGCGCCAGGTGACGCTGATTCAGGCGGAACACCTGGATGCCGTTGCGTCGATGCTCGGCATCGATTCTGTCAATCCGGCCGCGGTGCGCCGCAATTTCGTCATACGAGGGGTAAACCTGCTCGCGCTCAAGGACAGGAGATTTTCACTCGGCGCCGCAACGCTCGAGTACACGGGGCTCTGTCACCCGTGTTCGCGGATGGAGGCCGCGCTCGGCCCCGGCGGCTACAATGCGCTTCGCGGTCACGGCGGTATCACGGCGCGCGTGCTAGAGGGCGGGTCCGTACGGGTTGGTGACCGCCTCGCACTCTGACGCCCAACCCGAATTTTTCCAAGGTGAGCGCCATGTCTGGCGCTTCGATGATCTCTCGGCACGGCCTCGATTAACTGCCATCATGCCCGGGCGCTGCGGGCTCCATGGCCGGAACTTCGAGACGACGACGTCCGGAAATCCGGATCGACCGATTCATTCCTGGAAGATCCCGCAATCTGCAGTCCGGCTACCGCGTGATAATTGCGATTACGAAAAAACGGCACCTGTTGCCAGGTGCCGTCATTAAATAAGGCATGGCGCTACTTGGCTTTGCGATCCTGCTTGGCCTTGGAGCCGCTCTTCATGTGTTTCTCCGGGCGTTGCGTTCCGGTCGGCTTTTGCTCCGTACGTTTTTTCGTACCCGCGCCACGTTGTGTGGTTTTTTCCGCTTTCATGATTTGGAACTCCTTCTCACGGCTGATCGAGATCGATCAGCGCGCGAATATCATACGCTTGGCCGTGATTGGCGCAACTAAATAAAAACGCTGGTTTTCAATACGTTATGTGTAAGTCAACCGCCACCGAGCGGGTCGCGAAGCCGGCCCGCAATCGAAGCTTTTGAGGGACGGCATTTGGCTGGCCGCCCCGACTTTCGGGACCGCAGAACCGCCGGCACAGGAATTGAAAGTCGCACCGTCTTTATCATTATTACGACGAATTGCCCTGATCTGGCAGAGCCGACTCGCTCAGCGGCTACGACGTTGCGCAACAATGCCGTAATAGATCAACAGCGGCAGAGTCATGCCGATGCCGACAAGACTCGTCAGCTGTCCCGGCAACAGCATCAGGAGGCCGGCGAGCAGAAAATAGATTCGCAATGCCTGCCTGATTCTTTCGTGGATATGGCCCTGCATCGCAATGCTCAATGCGGTTATGCCGAGAACGCCGTTGAAGACCGCGAACGCAATCTGGAACCAGGGCCCTATCATCAGATAGTTCGGCTGGAGTACGAACAGGAACGGAATGAAGTAGGCGACAAACGCGAGCTTGGTTGCCACGGCCGCCGTCAGCATCGGGCGGCTGCCGGCGATGCTCGCGCCGGCAAACGCGGCAAGCGCGTCCGGCGGCGTAATGACGGCGAATGACGCGAAATACATCACGAACATGTGTGACAGGAGGAGCGCGTTGTCCGCAATCGCGTTTGCTTCCGACAGGCTGAGGATGTTGAAGATGGCCGGGATCGTGACAACGACCTGAATAATGTAGGAGGCAGACGGTGGCAAGCCCATACCGAGAATGAACGCGGCGATCGCCGTGAACACGAGCGACAGTAACAGGCTGCCGCCGGCCAGGTCATTGAGCATGACCGTGAAGCGGATGCCGATGCCGGTGAGGCCGAACATCCCGCTGATGATGCCGGCCGCGGCCGTTGCGACGGCGATCATCAGGATTCCGCGCGCGCCCGTGTCCAGCGCTCCGAGGACGTCGCGGAAGCCCATGCGGGTTTCCTTGTTGAGAAAGGAAACGACGAACACGGCCAGGATCGAATAGGAAACGGCGTAGGCCGGACTGAAGCCCGCGATCAAGAGCGCAACCAGCACGATGATGGGCAGGAGCAGCTGGCCCCTCGATCGGAGGCTTGCTTTCCAGTCGGGCAGCTGGTCTTTCGGCAGCCCTTCGAGCCCGAGCTTCACCGATTCATAGTGAACGACCATCCAGATTCCGAAGAAATAGAGTAATGCCGGCAGCAGCGCGTAGCCGGCGATCTGGATGTACGGGATGCCCGTGTACTGCACCATGATCAGCGCAATGACGCCCATGACCGGCGGCATGATCTGACTCCCGGCGGAGGCTGCGGCTTCGACCGCCGCGGCGAACTGCGGCTTGTAACCCATGCGGATCATCAGCGGAATCGTCGCCGTGCCCACGGTCAGCACATTGGCCACGGCGCTGCCCGACATGACGCCGTGCAGCGCGCTGCCGATGATCGCGACCTTGGCGGCTCCACCCTTCCGGTGTCCGGCGAGCCCCAGTGCGATATTCATCAGGAAATCGCCGAGACCCGACCGGGCAAGGAATGCGCCGAAGATGATGAACAACGCGATATAGGTCGCGCTGGCGCCGAGAGGAATGCCGAAAGCACCGTTCGTACCGAGGTAATTGATGTCGACGATGTTGTCGAGCGTGTAGCCGCCATGAGTCAGAAAGCCGGGCAGATAGGGCCCGACCAGGCCGTACACCAGGAAGATGAACGTCACGATCGGCAGGGCCGGGCCCGCCATCTTGCGCGTTGCCTCGAGCACGAGACCGATGAAGACGATACCGAGCGCCAGCTCCGCTCCGGTCAGCGGCGTTACCTGCGCAAATCGCCCCGTGAGAATGTAATCGTAATTGACGAAGACGAAGCCGACTGACGCGATCGTTGCCGCGATGAATATGCCGTTGATGACAATGTCGAGCTGTTTGCGGCCGGTTGCGTACGGTTTGACCAGAAAGATCAACAGCATCGCGAAAGAAATGTGCACAAGCCGCTGCAGGTAAGTCTCGAGCGTGCCGAAAAATCCGGTATACAGATGGAAGGCGGAGAAGGCATAGGCGATGACCAGAATCGCCGTTTTTAGCAGCCGTCCCGTCTTATCGGTCATCAAGGACGAGTAGCCCGACGTCCATAAAGTACCGTTCCGCGGCCGGGTGCACCGGTACGTCGAAGTCCTCGAACAGGTCTCCGGGCGTCACATCGGCGAGGTACGGCGAGATCTGTTTCAGATTTTCGAGTTCTTCGGCGACGACCTTGGTAGCAAAGTAGACCAGATCGTCGGAGGCTGCTTTGTTGGCAATCAGCACGAGCGCCGACTCGATTGTCTGGACGTCATAGTCGACGCCCGCGTAACTGCCGGCGGCGATCGTCGCACGCCTGAGCCCGCGGTTATCGGCGATCAGTCTCTCGATGTGATTGTCCCGAATGTCGAGCAGACGAATATCCTCGCTCTGGGCGAGATCAGTGAGCACGGCAAACGGTGCAGGCGAGGTCCAGAACAGCGCGTCGAGCCGCCCGTCTTTCATCTGCACGACGGAGTCGGAGAAAGACAGGTTCTGCACGCTCGCCATGTCCTCGTAGGCGATGCCGTAGCTGTCGAGCAGGCGGCGCGCGATATCTTCCGTCAGCAGGCCGCGCGTGCCGACATTGATGTGCTTGCCACGCAGATCCGCAATGTCATCGATACCGGAATCCGCAAGGACCACAACGTGAGTCTTGTGCGGGAACAGCGATAAGAGGTATCGAAGATTCTCGGCCGGCACGTTGAAGGGGGGATCTCCATTCAATGCGTCGACGAAAGACGAAGCCTGCGAAAAGCCAAGCTGGGCCTGGCCGCGTTCGATGCCGACGGCGTTCGATATGCCGCCGCCCGGGAGGATGCTGATCGTGCCGAGATCCGGCATCGTCTTTTTCATCGACTGAGTAATGCCGACGGCCAGCGCGTACCAGGCGCCGGTCTGTTCCGCCGCCATGAAGCGCAGATCGATTCGATCTTCATCGCCCGGCTCGCCGCACGCGAGGAGGAACAGGGCAGACACCCAGAGCAGGAGCGAGCGCGGTTTTTTCGCGGTACGAATTGTCATTGATCCGCCATCGCTTCGTTCCGTTTAACCTCTCGAATACTATCGCGTTTTGAAGAACCGATCGCTTCTGCAGCTTGCGGAGCTGGGGAAGATTGAGGGTCGGACCGCATCTTTGCGATTGAGGGCTTCATCAGGCGCGCTGCGCCTGCCCATCTGAAGGTCCTTTCTCCGCCGACCTCCTGCTGGTCATTCGGCTCCAATCGTCGGGCTCGTGCCAAAACGAATCCAGGAAGACTGACTCGACCCTATTCAAGAGCGGCGTACCGTGCGCGCGGCCTCTCGCTGCGACAGTCGATTTGCCATGGGCTTCTCGGGACATCGCCGGCGGGTGCAGAAGAAATCCCTGGTGCTCGTTACAGATCGCGGGGCCGTCGCGCCAGCGCGACGGTAAGGATCGTCCACGGAGAATCCTGTATTAGGTGGTTCCTGGCAGCGCACCTGGTGCGACGGAGCGCAGGTGCAGGTCACGTTGCGGGAACGGGATCTCTATGCCAGCTTCCTCCAGCAGTCGGTTGACGGCCAGAGCAACCCTGCTGCGAATCTTGACGAATTCGTCATTGTCGGCGACCCAGGCACGAAGGACGAAGTCCAGACTGCTGTCGCCGAACCCCATGAACAGCACCTGCGGTGCCGGTGTATCCAAGAGACCCGCCTGGCCGTCAAGCGCCTTGCGCAGGACTTCGATTACCTTGTCGGGATCACATCCGTAGGCAACGCCCACGCTGACCTCGATACGGCGAGTCCGGTCGCTCATCGTCCAATTCGTCAGCGCATCCGAAAGTAGCGTGCCGTTTGGCATCGTAATGTCAGCCCCCTCGAAGCTGCGTATCGTGCTCGAGCGGATACCTATGCGCTTGACGGTCCCCGCGACCGATCCGACTTCGACGGAATCTCCAATCTGAATCGGCCGTTCGAAAATGAGGATCAGGCCGGACACGAAATTATTTACAACGTTCTGCAATCCAAAGCCGAGGCCAACACCCAGTGCGCCGAGCAGGATCGTGATTTTGTCCATACCCATGCCCATTGCGCCCACGGCCAATAGAAAACCAAGAGTGATGACGCCGTACTTCACAACGGCCGAAATTGCAAAAGGCACGCCGCGACCAAGCTCTACCCGACTGTAGACGTCTTCTTCGAGAATAAGAGTGATCAGACGTGCTAAAAGAAAAGCCGCGAGTATGGTGATGATGAAAGCAAGGACGTCTGCAAGGGAAATGGCAATGGCGCCGGCGCGCAATTCAGCAAAAAGAACGCCGCTAACTGCTGCGAACAGATAATCTCGTACAGCAAAGAGATCGAGGGTAACGACAAACCACGCAATAACCGCAACGACAGTCAGCAGGCCACGCAGACGAACACGTAGAGCAGGTGCCCTGTTTGCAATGACCTTGAGCCGCTGCACGATCCGACTGTGCAATGTGAGCGCGATAATCGCGTCTGCTGCCCGTATCAGTGCGACGAGCAACAGCGCGAGATAGGCGCTGTTCAAGACGCCATAACCAATGAGCACAGCCAGGCGAACAAATCCCGCACTCGCTGCGAGTGCGGCGACAACCAGCAGGAACAGCGCGACATCCAGACCCAGGCGAACGCGCGTCCTCCAGGGGCCGGCGGACTCGGACTCACTGGCGCCATGCAAAGCTCTCGAGCGCACCAGCCATATCACGATTACAATGGCGGCGACGATCTCGAACAGGAAAACGAGACGTGCGACCAGGGGCGCGGCCTCCACCAGGTCGCGTAGCCGATCGATAACATACAGTGCCGACAGCATGTAGAGCGTCGGACGGATCGGCTTGTCTAGCAGTGGCAGGACAAGCCGCAGAACGGGCAGCACCAGCAGAAGGCCAACGGCATCGTCAACGGCTGGTGGGGTCGAAACGTAAAGCCACGGCGTCAGCAGCAACACGATCAACGTCGCGAGGGCTACCGGTTTCTCGAATACCGACATGCCTGCCGCCACGCTCGGGTCCGTGGCCGTCCAGTCGCGGGCAGCTTTGCGTGCGCCGCGGAGCACCATGGCAAGTCCGAGCAGCAAGAAAATCTGAAAGACAACGCGGTCTACCTCAGTTCTCAACAGCGTGTAGATGTCGGACCACCACGCGCGGATTTCACGCATGGCTCTTGCGCCTAATTCGCCGGCCGACACGCCCATAATCGCCTCGCTCCAGAGCGGTGGTCGTTCCCGACGCAGGAGATTGTTGAGAAGGTTTGACTCTTCGGCCGCCGTGCGATCGAGGGCTTCCTGCACGCTGGTGCGGGAGCGGCCTACCTTACCCTGCAAAGCCAGCGTGCGGTCGCGCATTTGCTCCAGCGAGGTCCGCGCATTCACTAACTTTTCCGCAGTGGTCTGTGCCAAGGCCACAATCTCGTCCGGCGCGTCCTCTTCGCGCGCCTGCTCCAAGGTCATGTTCCAGACCTCGTTGCGCGACGAAACCAGGTTCAACTGCTGTTCGATCGTCCCGCTGCGCGTGCGCAGCTCATCCTCCCAGTTTTCAAGCTTGCCGCCGATGTCGCGCCAGGTTTGCTGGATTTCTGATATGGCCTCGCGCGACGAAGCGGCAGCGAGCGAGCCTTTGAGCGAGATCAGGCGCTTCGCGACGAGCTGCTCGTGCACGGCGAGCTCGGCCTCGATCGTATCTAGCATCGGGGTGCGTGCGAGCAGGGTATCGGTTTGCTCAAGCAGCGTGTTTTCGGCAGCCGCCTGAACCGGCAAGTCGGTGAGGGATATCGGCAGGAGCACCGGCGTTTCCTGAATTGCCACGTCCGCCACCGATAGCGGTGGCAAAAAAACGGTGACACAAGTCAGCAGAAGTCGCTGGACAAGAAGCTGGCTGTATGAATATCCGGTGCGCTTTTTTGGACGCATGACTGCTCTGTGTTTTGTTTTCCGAGATTCTATTGTATCTATGAATTTCAGCAATAAGTTTTGCGCCCAGATATGTGCGTCGCGGCCGTTCCCTCGTCTGGCTCTGCCGACTACTTTTCCCTGAGGCACTACTCACTGAATGGTCCGTTCCGGACACATCGGTTGCAGATGAATTCGACTACGCAAGTAATACCTGGGAACGAGCTGAAGTGGACAATTTTGGGTTTGAACATTTTCGAGCGTCTCGCTGGCCGTTGATACGATCCAGACGGCATCATAACTACTAAAAAGTAAGGTAAAGACGATTTGGATTGCGTTGTCCTGAAAAATTCCCGAGCTTTACACCGTCGACAGGCACGCCACTTCGCTTTGGTAATCGTAGCGTACGCTGCCATCCTGGCGGCGATCGAACAGAAGCCGTCGGCAAAGTGCCGCAAAACCGGACCGGTCTTGCGGGAAGCTACGGTGTTCGATTGTGTTTACGACGGGACGGTAGTAGCCGTCAATCAGATCACGATCTCGGCACAGAATTGTGTTTACTCCGCCAGTTCGGACATCGCGGCATCGAGCATTGCAATCAGTTCTTCACGGGTGTAGGAAAACGCCTGCCATTCGTTCAGTTCCGCGACCTCCCTGATCGCTGCGCCGATTGCCCATCTTGCTTCGCCCTCGTCGGGCACGACCATATAGCGGCGCAAAGGCTTGGCGTCAGACAAGGCATGCAGCGCCGCCTTGGCAACGTCATCCGGTGCCTTGTAAATGCTGCGATCGGCGGGCCATTTCATGAACTCCTCGAGGTCCGCCCTGTACGGGGAATCTTCCTTGACATAGCCTTTGTCGATCATGCGCTTGTATGCCGTCTCGACGATCTTCGAATTGTAATTACCGGGCTCGATGACGCTGACCTGCACACCAAAGCGCGCCATCTCCAGAGCGAGCGCATCCGTGAATGCCTCCGTCGCGTGTTTGCTCATGCTGTAGTGGCTGAAGAACCGAGTCGTTCCGATGCCGGAAATAGAACTGATCGTCGCTATACGTCCTTGCTGCTCGATGATCAACGGCGCGAAGGCCTGGGTTACGCGATAGACGCCGAACACATTGACGTCGAATAACCAAATCGTCTCACCGATATCGACATCCATTACCGGACCGCCGATGAACACGCCGGCATTATTGACCAAACCGTAAAGCCCGCGCCCACCGTCCCGAATCTGCGCAACCGCGGCATCGATATCGTCCTGGATGGTCACGTCGAGTCTGACTGCTTCGACGTTGTCCATCTTATTGAGGCGATCCATGTCTTCCTGCTTGCGCGCCCCGGCATAAACGAAGTAACCGTTGGCGGCGAGCTCCTCGGCAATGCGCAAGCCTATGCCGCTCGTTGCGCCGGTGACCAGGACGGCTTTTTGTTCGGCGGGAGAATCGGCGTTGGCAGTTGCAAGAAGGCTGGATAGGCCAAAAAGCAGTGCCGCGAAGGTCGCAGCGCGAATTCGTCTGGACATTGGCTGCCCTCTTTCCTTTGTTGACCCAGGCGATACTAGGATATCAGGGGCCGGCCCGATTTTCGGTCCCTGGTCGTTAGGGAAATTCGGATTGACCCGCTATCGATATGGAGGTCGGTTACGCTGCGCAAAACGCCTGCCTGCAGGCGATCGCGCTGGACCTCGCGCCCGTATTCGTGGGCGCCTTCCCCGACACCGAAGTCCAGGAACTGCCGGGACTGGCGGCAAATCACGAGTCGCTCGGCCTGATGCCGGTCGGTCGCGCGCGCCAGACGCGCGACAGAGCCGGCTCGGACCGACACGCCTTTCGGGGCATAAGCCGCCGAGGCGTCATGGACACGACGCCCGCCGTTCGATTCGAGCTCAAATTAGGCTGTCCCAAAATTGCTCCATGCGGCGGCGCGTGGCGTCATCGGGAAGATCACCGCGACCGGCAGCCTGGTTGTCCGCCATGTGTTCGACGTCGGTAGTTCCCGGAATGACGCAGGTGACGGCGGGATGCGCGACGACATACTTGAGAAAGAACTGCGCCCAGGACGTGGCGCCGAATTCGGCCGCCCACTCCGGAACCGGGCGTCCCGCGACCTTCGCGAACAGAGAGCTGCGCCGACCGCCGAACGGCACCGCGACCATAATCGCGATGTTTCGCTCCACCGCCAACGGCAGAACGTCAGATGCGGTATCGCGATTCTCGAGCGAATAATCGATCTGCAGGAAATCGATCGGATACTCCCGCAGGTAGTCCATGACTCGCGGGTGCTGCGCTCGCTGCACGCTGGTGATGCCGATGTACCGCGTCAGGCCCTTTTCCTTGAGCTCTGTCATCAGCGGCATCAGCGGTTCGACGCTGCTGACGAAGTGCGCAAACAGCAAATCGACGCGCTCCATTTCCAGCCGGTCGAGTGACCGGTCGAAACTGTCCCGGGCGCTGATCTCGTCGGAACGCGCCGGTTGCCGCGGGCCGCTGAACGCTGCGCCCGGCGCGTTGAACTTCGTCGCGATAAAAAATTCATCGCGCAAATCCAGTTCCCCGAGTGCCTGCCCGATCACGGCTTCGCTGTCGCCGTAGAGTGCCGCCGTATCGATGACGCGGCCGCCCATTTGGTACATCTTTGCGAGGATGTCCTTGACCGTTGCTACGCCAGCGCGGCCGAAACGATTCGTACCGACACCGATCGCCGGCAGCGTCTCGCCGGTCGATGGAATTTTCCGGCAGAGCATGTCCCCGCAGCAAGCGCTGACCGCGGCCGCGCCGGCCAGGCGCGGCGCCGCCATGCTGAGGCCTGCGGTTACGCCCGTCAGCAGCACCTGTCGCCGGGAAACACTTCGAAATTCGTCAGTCACTTACTGCCCTCGCGATTCACTTGTCGCGACCGGCACAGCATACGCTGTGGAGCCGGCTTTCCAAGAATCATAATTGGGGTCAGAGTCAGCATAATTGGGGTCAGAGTCAGGGGTCAGAGTCGAGACTCTGACC
>JBFJOC010000086.1:0-10460 GCA_041617855.1 Woeseiaceae bacterium
ATGGCTTTCCGCTTCCGCAGTGCTTGTGAAGCATCCGGAATGTCGCCTGCCGACTCCGGGGAAATTCCGGGAAACTGTAGTGTCTTGCATGGCTTTCCGCTTCCGCAGTGCTTGGCAAGCATCCGGAATGTCCCCTGCTTACGCAGTGCTTGTGAAGCATCCGGAATGTCGCCTGCCGACTCCGGGGAAATTCCGGGAAACTGTAGTGTCTTGCATGGCTTTTCGCTTCCGCAGTGCTTGTGAAGCATCCGGAATGTCCCCTGCCCGGACCCATGGCGGGCGCCCACAAAAGGGCGCCGTGGGAGCGGCATCTTGCCGCGACAAACCCGGACATTTCGGCTCGATCTCCGTTATCGTGATGCGATGTACATGCGCCGCATTACCGCAGTCATCGCCCTCGGTATCGTCGCGCCGGTTGCCGCCGAACCGCTCACCGTTGCGGCGGCGAGCAATCTCGCGCCCGTGATACACGAAATCACTTCCCGCTACGCCGCGCAAACGGGCACGAAACTCCGTGTGAGCACGGCGGCGACTGGTGTGCTGTATGCCCAGATCGTCAACGGCGCGCCCTACGACGTCCTGCTCGCGGCCGACGCCGAGCGGCCGCTTAAGCTCGAGCAATCCGGTCACGGCGTTGCCGGCACGCGATTCACGTACGCGCTGGGGCGCCTGGTGCTTTGGTCGCGAGATGCGTCGCTCCGCGACAGCGACTGCCTCAGTCAGCTCGGCAAATCCGGTCGCGGCTACGTCGCGATCGCAAATCCGGTCACGGCGCCGTACGGCCGCGCGGCACGTGACTACCTCATGGCGGCGGGACTGTGGCAGACAGTCCAGCCGCGTCTCGTCTTCGGTGAAAACGTCGCACAGACGTTGCAATTCGTTGCGACGGGTAACGCGACGCTCGGTCTTATCGCGCGGGCGCAGGCGATCGACGAGCGACTTCCGGAAGCAACCTGCAGCGTGCTCATTCCCGAATCGCTGCACGCCCCCATCGAACAGCAGGCCATACTGCTGGTTCGGGCTCGAGATTCGGCGGCGGCCGGCGGGTTCTTGAAGTTCCTCACGAGCGAAGCGATTCGCAGCATTTTTCTCAGAAGCGGATACGCGGTCCCGCCCGAACGGTGACGATGCCTGCCACTGAAGCAATCGGATATCCCGGCACCGGCCCGCTGCTGCTGTCGCTCGAGCTTGCCGGCATTACGACCGTCATTCTGCTCGCGATCGCGACGCCCGTCGCGTGGTGGCTGTCGAAGACCCGATCGCGGTGGAAAGCGTTTGCGCAGACGATCGTCGCAATGCCAATCGTGTTGCCGCCGACCGTGCTCGGCTTTTATTTGTTAATCCTCTTGGGTCCGGCGGGCCCCCTCGGCCGATGGTGGGTCGAGCTGACCGGTAGCGCCCTTACGTTTTCGTTCACCGGGCTCGTCATCGCCTCGTGCATCTACAGCCTGCCGTTCGCGGTGCAGCCTCTGCAGACGGCTTTCGAGGCGCTCGATGGTCGGGACCTAGAAGCGGCGTGGACGCTCGGCGCGACGGGGCGAGATGCATTCTTTTCCATTGCGCTACCGCAGTCCGTGCCCGGCTACGTGGGCGCTGCGGTATTGAGTTTCGCCCACACGCTCGGCGAATTCGGCGTCGTCCTGATGGTTGGCGGCAACATTCCGGGGGAGACGCGCGTTATTTCCATCGCGATCTACGACGCCGTGGAATCGCTCGACTACGCCAGCGCGCACTCGCTGTCAGCCACGCTGCTTGCAATCGCGTTTGCGGCACTGCTGCTGATGTTCCTGCTGAACCGGCATCGGCGCGCTCATGACCGGTAACCTCTCGCAACACGGCATCGAATTCGCGTATCGGCTGGCGCGCGGCGACTTCGTGCTCGATGCGCGCACCGAGCTGCCGATGCGTGGCATCTGCGGAATCTTCGGCCCGTCCGGCGCGGGCAAGACAACGCTGCTCCGCTGCCTCGCCGGCCTCGAAAAACCCGCGACGGGCATGCTTCGGGTCGCCGGCGAGGTGTGGGAAGACACGGCAACCGGCATCGCTCGCGCGGTCCACGAGCGCCGCATCGGCTACGTATTTCAGGAACCGCGCCTGTTTCGACATCTCGATGTGAGCGGCAACCTCGATTACGCGGAGCGCCGGCGCAAAGGTCCCGCGGTGTTGCGCCGCGGCCGGGTTGTCCAGCTGCTGGGCCTGGAAGCACTGCTGCGGCGACGGCCTGACCGGCTGTCCGGCGGAGAAGCGCAGCGCGTGGCAATCGCCCGGGCGCTGCTCACGGCGCCGGAGTTCGTGCTGATGGACGAACCTCTCGCCGCGCTCGATGTGGCCCGTAAGGAAAGCATACTGCCGTTTCTCGATCGCCTGCACGCCGAGCTGTCGATCCCGATCGTGTACGTTAGCCACAACGTCGATGAAGTCTGCCGACTCTGCGATTACCTGGTTGTACTCGACAACGGTAGTGCCGTCGCAAGCGGCGAGCTGCAGTCGGTGCTCGTGCGCGCTGACGTGCCGGCACTCTCCGGCAGGGACGCAGGCTCCGTCGTCACGGCGCGACCGGAGGATTACGACGGCGCCGACGAACTGACCATGGTGACGTTCTCGGGCGGCCGCCTCTGGCTGCCGGGTCGTGTTGCCACCGGCGGGCAGCCGATCCGCCTGCGGGTTCGGGCGAGCGACGTCAGCCTGTGTCGCGAGCGCCCCAAGGACAGCACGATACTGAACATACTGCCGGCAATGATCGAGGCCATCGAGGCGACAGACGGCCCGTCCGCGCTGCTGCGGCTGAAGCTCGGCGACGATCGGATCCTCGCGAGGGTGACGCGGCGTTCGCTGCGCGAGCTGGGGCTCGATATCGGCGACGCCGTGCTCGCCCAGATAAAGTCGGTCGCTGTCCGCTACACAATCTGACGGCGTCACCGCAGCAGCGTCGGATCGAGAACGCCGACGTGGCGATCGTTCAGCGCTACGTAGTCCGCCTTGTGCGGCGCGTCGACGTCCTCGTACGCGTGAATCTCCCGCAAGCCGGTCAGGCGATGGCGCCGGTTCGACTCGATCAGGAAGACGCGATAGTCGCTGCCGCGCAGCAGCTCGACGGTCTGGACATGCCGTTCCCGATGGCGTTCCAGTGTCAGCATTTCCGTGACGATGACGGGACGGTCGCGTTCGATGGCGGACCGGAAAGAGCGCAGCACTTCGAGCTCCATGCACTCTACATCGACTTTCAGAATCGCGATCGGCTCGCGAATGAAGGGCGCGACGGTCGCGTAATCGAAAACGGCTGCATGCTTGTACGTAATGTCCTCGTCCTTAACGCGCGAGTCCGGGACGAATGAAGCGGTCAGGTCGGTGGCCTTGCCGACGGCCGTGTGCATGGACATGATCGACGGCCGCTCGCCGATGCCGAACGGGAACAACGTTACGTTCATCCAGCTGTTCACCTCGATGAAGCGCTCGAGGTAATGAAAGCAGGCGGGGTTCGGCTCGAAGCCGTAGTAGGGTCGATCCGCGTCGGCGATGCGCAGCCTCGCAAGCGTTTGGCCGATGTTCGCGCCGACGTCGACGAATGCACCCGCTACATGCGGCGACAGCGCTCGCAGCAGGTCGATGAGAAACTTCTCGCCCGACAGCCCGGCTTTGAGACCGGCAATGACCGGCACGCGGACGACCGTACCGTCGATTCTGCGCGGCAGCGTAAGATTGATACTGCGCACGCGTAGGCGCATTGCAGGAGTCCAGGCACCGGAAACGACTGGTTTATAAGTTTTTTCGCTTTGATCGCTGCATGCGCGATCGGATTGACGCTACCGGCAAGGTTTCGATTTCAAGAAAAAAGCGCCCGGCACATTCGTGCCGGGCGCTTTTTCGGTGTTGCGGTCGCAGCGGTTGCGTTAGAAGTTCGCTACAAGCCGCGCGTACCAGAAACCGCCGTTCACGCCGAACGGTGACGTCAGGGCTTTGTCCACCCCGAGGAACGAGAGAACGGGATCGCCTTCCTTGTCGGGCTCGGTGTCGAAGACGTTTTCGGCGCCTACGCTCAGACGTATGTAATCATTGAACCGCCACGTCGCTTCGAGGTCCACGAGAGTCTCGGAACCGTATGACGAGACGTCGGACGCGTCGCCCGGGCTGAAAAGCCCGCCCGTGGACTTCCAGCTGCCGTAGTGGTTCAGTCTGACGTATCCGCTGAACGCGCCGCCCGTATCATAATCGAAAGTTAGCGCCGTCCTGTTTTCCGGAATCTGGTTCTCCAGATCGAACACGCGTGACGCGTTGATCGTATTGGGCGTGACGTTGCTGACTTCCTGCTCGTTCTGGTTGTGGCGCAGATCGACGGTCAACGTTCCTCCGCGAATATCGAAGTCGCTCGTGATCGCCAGATCGAAGCCGGTCACGTCGGAATCGAACGCGTTGGCAAAGTAGCTTGCGAGACTGCCCAGAAGCAGGCTGGCGTTCGGCACTCCCGCAGCCTCCAGATCGGCGACATTCTGCGCCGTGATCGTGTTCGGACCGAGCAGCGCCAGCCGGTCCTCGACTTCGATGTCGTAGTAGTCCAGCGTGATGCTAGTGTTGTCGAAGGGCTCGAACACGGCGCCGATCGTAAACGCCGTGGATTCCTCGGGCGTCAGCGGCCGTGAGCCCAGAACCATGGCTACCTGGCTGTTGACCGGATACGTGCCACTTGGAATCAGGTTACCCTGCGCGTCGGCGCTGGTCGTCGTATTCAGGGTATTGACCTGGCCCGGCGTCGGCGCACGGAAACCCGTGTTGACCGTTGCGCGCAGCGCGAACTCGTCGTTGACCTGCAGGCGTCCGGAAAGCTTCCAGTCGAACGTGGTGCCGAACTCGTCGTAGTCCTCGTAACGAATCGCAGCGCCGCCGGTAAAGCTGTCCGTGAAATCGGCTTCGACATCGATATAACCTGCAATGCTCTCGCTGCTGAACGATCCCGCGGACTCGAGCGGAAAGCCCTGGAACCCATCCGAGGCGACGCCGAATATGAACACCGGACCGGATTCGATCGATGCTGGATCGCCGGCGCCGACCTTGTACGTTTCATCGCGGAACTCGGCTCCGAATGCGAAGTTGAGCGGCGATGCCAAGTTGCCGACGTCGAACTGCTTGACGAAGTCCGCCGTAAATGCGGTTTCTTCCTGGGTCAGCTTGCCCGGCTTGAAGCTGGTCGGCGACAGGCCGCCCAGACTCGGGTTAATCGTCTGCGACAACACGTAATCCGATTCACTCTCCGCGAACCGCGCTCGCAGGTCCCAGCTCAGCTCACCCGCCGTTTCGCCACGAATGCCGATGACCGCGGCAATGTCGCCGATTTCGGCGCCGAAATCCGGGTTGTAGCCGCCCGGGAACATCGATGCGATTGGATTAAGCAGGACAAAACCGCTCGGGCTCGACGCGTCGGGCGTCAGGTACTCTGCGGGATTCAGGCCGTCGCCGACAATATCGTCAACGAGCGACTGTGGCGCGGGATCGGGAATGAAGTCGCCGATCGGCTCGCCGTCGTCATCGAAAGCGCCTTCATTGTCGACGATCAATGTCGTACGACCCGCGATCATCGCGGAGGGCGGCAGAACCGGCGTGCGATAGAAGAAGTCGGATATCGTCTCGTTGTCCGTGAAACTGACGTGGCCGAACAGCTCAGTCGTATCGCTGAGATCAATGCCGGCGTTCACGAACAGCTTCAGCGTCTCTACGTCGGGGTCGCCCCAGCGCTGACACAGGCCGTTGAAAGGCGTTTGCTCCGCGCCAACGACGGCCGCGACACCGGGGCAGTCGGCTCGCGGCACGCCGCGGGAAGTTTTGTCGGCCGAAGAGTGTTCAATCGTGGCGTTCAGAAAGCCGGAGTCGCCCAGGGGAAAGCCGCCGTTCGCGGCAATCGTCGTGCGGCTCCCGTCGCCTTCGAAATACTCGCCGGTCTGAGCGGACAGCGTGATGCCCTCGCTGGCATCCTTCAGAATGACGTTGATGACGCCTGCAATCGCATCCGAACCGTACTGCGCGGATGCGCCGTCACGCAGCACCTCGACGCGCTTGATTGCCGCCGCGGGCAGTGACGCGTAGTCGACGGCCTGTGCACCCTGGTTGACGGTGCCGAGCGGCGCGAATTGCAGATTCACGAGCGGGGAGCGGTGCCGGCGCGTACCGTTCACGAGCACCAGAGTCTGATCCGGAGACAGGTTTCGGAGGCTGACCGGTCGGATGAACGCCGTGCCGTCGGCAATCGGAAAGCGCTGCGTGTTTATCGACGGTGCGACCTTGGTCAGCCCGTCGGTCATGTCGAACGCCGCCTGGTTAGCGAGCGCGTCGCCGGCCAGCACGTCGATCGGCGACAGCGTCTCGGTCGGGGACTGGCCCTCTTTACGTGTGCCGGTCGTGACGATTTCCTCGATGACGTCCTCGCCAGTTTGCTGAGCGAGCGCGAGCGGCGCCGCGGTCGCCGACATCGTTAGCGTCACCGCACACAGTGCAATCCGGAGGAGCGGCCGTTCACCGTTTGTTGTATTAATCTGACTACTCACTGGAACCCCCCTTGCGTACAAGATTGTTGGGCTGAAAATTTTCGAAATAGTAGCATAATACGAGAATTTCAAGTGTTGGCGATTTACAACGAGGGATGTTCTCCGGCCGATTGCCCGGCACGCCCCCGGGGGATGCTCGCTGCCGCCAATCGTCTCCGCCGGGAGCGACGTCGCGCCCGGCGCCGGGTCGTGTCGGGGCCAAAAGCAGGCGAGACGTATTGACACAAAAGCATTACCGGGCGTTGAATTTTGTGCAGGTCCCGCGAATCCGCGTACACCGATTGCGAGGTACTGCCGATGTCGCTGACGCCGCATGCGCTTGCGGCCATCGCTATGACCATCGGGGCGCTCGCCCTGATGTCACGAGACAGCATTCGCCTCGAGCACACCTGCGTCGGCATACTGGTCGTGATGGTGGCCGGCTTCGAGCTGTTTCCGGTACCGGGCACGCCGGGGCTGCGCGGCGCGAATTTCCTCGCTGCGTTCGGCAACGAGGCATTGATCACGATTTGTCTGCTCCTCGTGCTTGCGAAAGGTATCGAGGCCAGCGGGGCGCTGCGGCCAGTCGGACGCTTCCTGACCCGTCTGTGGCTGTTCAATCGATCCGTCGCCATGCTGGCCACTCTGGTGATCGCTGCCTTCGTGAGCGCGTTCGCGAACAACACCCCGATTGTCGTCATGCTTCTGCCGATACTCGTCGGCGTCGCGCATCGTATCGATATTGCGCCGTCGAAGCTCCTCATGCCGGTGGGCTTCGCCACGATCATCGGGGGAATGAGCACGACGATCGGAACGTCCACGAATCTGCTCGTCGTCTCGATTGCTGCGGACATGGGATTGCCGCGACTGCAGATGTTCGACTTTGCGCTGCCGGCCGTTATTGCCGGGAGCATCGGTATCGTCTACCTGTGGCTCGCGCTGCCGAAGCTGTTGCCGCATCGCACGACGTTGCTGACGGATGCCAACACGCGAAGATTCGACTCGTTCCTGACAATCATCGAGGATAGTCCGCTCGCCGGCATGACACTGTCCCAAGCCATGCATGCGGTGGGCGAGGACGTGCGCATCCACCGCGTCCAGCGTGGCGGCGCGCTCGAACTCGCCCGGCTGCCGACGCTGGTACTGCAGCCCGGCGACCGGCTGCAGATTCGCGGTACGCCGGAGCATCTGCAGATGGCGCACGAATCGGCTGGCAGCAGGGACCCGGCGAGCACAGTGCAGCGCCCGCCGGACGAAAGGCTCGTCGAAATTGTCGTTACGGCAGATTCGCCGCTGCGGGGCAGGCGCATATCGCAACTGCAGCCCGGCACGCTGCGCGGCCTGTATCCGCTCGGCTGGTACCGTCCCGAAGAACGCAAGACAGCGCGCCTCGAGAAGTTCACCGATCCCCTGCTGCGCGCAGGCGATGTGCTCTTGATGCAGGGACCGCGACAGGACATTCAGGAGCTGATGGAATCATCGCGCATCCTGATTCTCGCGCGAACGATCCATGTACCGCGCGTTGCCAATGCACCGCTGTCCGTGGCGATCATGGCGGGCGTCGTCATCGTCGCCGCGGTCGGCATTCTGCCGATCATCGCAAGCGCGCTGTGCGGCGTCGGCCTCATGCTGCTCACGCGCTGCCTGACGTGGAACGAAGCATGGAGCGCCATCGACACGCGCCTCGTATTAGTCATTGCTGCGAGCCTTTCGCTCGGCACCGCGCTGGTCGCGACCGGCGCGGCAGCGAACGTTGCGCACGGATTCGTCGTCCTCATTCAGTATCTTCCGCCGCCCGTCGTCTTGAGCGCTCTGCTGCTGCTGACGGCGCTCCTGACCGAAGTCGTTACCAACAACGCCATCGCCGTCATTGCCACCCCAATCGCCATTAGCGTTGCCAATGAGCTCGGCCTACCGCCAATACCCTTCGTGCTGGCTGTCTTGTTCGGAGCAAACATGAGCTATCTGACACCGATCGGATACCAGACAAATTTGCTGGTGATGAGCGCCGGCGCCTATCGCTTCTCCGATTTCTTCCGCGGCGGTCTGCCGCTGCAGGTTTTACTTTGGATCGTCCTGTCCGTCGTGCTGGCGGCGATCTACCTGTGACACGACGCCTGACTCTCGTGAATCCGAGAAGCATGGATATACGCACTTGGCTGGTCGGAGTCACTGAGCTGGTCACCCGTTTGAACGCTTGATTTCTGCGGTCCCGTAGCCGCCGTATTCAATGAATTACATTACTTGGGAGCAAAAACTGAATTCGGCAGCTTTTATGCGTTTGCGCGGTTCCAGCCTCACGATCAGCCGTCGGATCACGCAGGATTAAGTACGAATACGCGATCGCACGCGATATCACGGGTCCCCCTACGCATTCCGGAGTTTTCGATGAGCCCCGAGACCTTGGACATCCTCAAGAGAACCAGTACCGCGTCGATTGCGTCACTCCTGTTCAAGAAGGGTCTCCGGAACCAGTTCATCCAGGGCGTTTCCCGACTGAACACCGCACGAGAGCGGATGGTTGGCCCGGCATTTACGCTTCGTCATATCCTGGCACGCGAAGACCTAAATCCGATCTCGGTATTCCAGGACCCCGCGCATCCACAGCGGAGGGCCGTGGAAGAGATACCGGAGGGTCACGTACTCGTGATGGACTGCCGTCGGGACGACCCGGCTGCTTTTGCCAAAATCGTCGGCTCATGGCAGGGGAATAGTGACGATCGGCTTCGACAGGCGGTACGGAGGCGCTGTGAGGCACCGTGCCGCCGGCAGCCGGTTCCCGACCTGGTGTCCGGCGATCAGTTTCTCGGCGATCGCCGTGTCCTGATCCGCTGACTCACTGACGATGGGCAGCGTCGGTTAGATGATGCCGAAGCTCAACGGTCTTAGTGAGCGGGGCTGTAAGAACGGAGTCGTCTCTAAGAAAACGTCGTAGAATCAGACGATAGAGACTTCGGTCAGCGGCAGCATTCCTCTGCGATGTGGCTGTGACTCGTCATACCGTCAGATTTTAGAATCGGTGTCTGATGGCGATGTAGCGGGTGTAGTTCAATGGTAGAACATCAGCTTCCCAATCGGAGTCGCTGAGTTGGTCACACGACTAACCGCGTGATTTCTGTGGTCCTGTAACCACCGGTTTCAACGAGTTAGATCACCCAAAGGTAACCAACTGAGCCCACCGGGCTTTCTGAGTATGCTCAGTTTTACTCTCACGTTATCTGCACGCACGATGAAATCTGGGCCGGACGCGCCGAAGTCAAACGGTGCGAAGTGGGCGGATCGTTGCCGTAAGCGTCGGTAAAATATCCGCAAACCAGGCGCAGTTCAGACCGAGCGTCTCATCCAGCTGGAGATCTCGCGTTCCTACATCCAGTCGCGAGGAGTGAATGCCCGCCAGCATCCACTTGAAGTCGCTAGTCGATCCCTCGTGGCTGTTCGAACGAACAACCACGGGCGCGCCACTCATCCTGCGATGTGTCCGGGTGTCGGTCAAAAAGTATCCCTGGCCCTGGAATCGGAGGTCAAAACACGATGCAACGGTCGCATGACGAGCTACTGGCAAGTGATGCAGCGTATCGTGCAAACGGAGCGGGAATCCGACAACCAGCAATGCGGTACCTATTTCGATATTGCATCCCGATCATATGTTTCGAGTCGAAAGACTGAGTAAGTCACGCCCTCTGGCGATGTCTGGCGGTTTATTGCCACCGCCGCGACATCGATAGAACCTACTCCGTCCTTACCCTGCCGCCAGATGCTTTTGCCATCGCGATCAAGGCGTATCGAGAAATCGGTCGATTGCGCCAGGTTATTCGGATCCGTATGCAGTTCGATCAATATCCTGTCAGCGTAATGTTCACTCGTATCGTCCCAAAAAACATGGAGGCCGGTAACAAGAAACAACTGCTCGCCGCAGGAATAGAAAAATCCACTGGCATTGGTGACATG
>JBFJOC010000087.1:0-10254 GCA_041617855.1 Woeseiaceae bacterium
ACCTGCATGCTCGAATAGGCCGGCGTAATTGCGCCGAGTATGCCCGGATCGAACTGCTGCTGTGCCTCGGCATGGGTCTGGCGCACGCGTGCAATGCCGAAATCGAACAACTTCACGTTGCCGTCCGGCAGCAGCATGACGTTGCCCGGTTTGACGTCGGCGTGCACGATGCCGCAACGGTGCGCGTAGTCGAGTGCCCTGCCGATCTGCCGCACGATCTCGAGCGCCTTGCCGATTCCGATGTCGTTGCCGTCGGGCGAGTCGAGAATATCGGCCAGGGTGCGGCCCTCGAGCCATTCCATGACTATGAAGTAGACATCACCCTCTCTGTCGAAATCGATGAAGCGGACGATGTTCGGATGCGTCAGGCAGCGCCCTTTCGTGGCCTCCTGCTGCAATGCCCTGAAGGCCGCCGCGTTTCGCGCCAGCTGGGGTGAGAGAACCTTGATCGCCACGTACGGATCAGCCGACCCGACTTCGGCGAGCCGCCGATCGAGCGCTTTGTAAACCACACCCATGTGCCCGCCCGAAACACGCCGCTGCAGAAGAAAGCGATCCCGCAGTACCGACCCCACCTGCACCTGGTCGTCGGCGCTCTTCGGCTCGAAGGCGTGGTTCGGCAACACGGTCGTCGAAGAAAAGCGCGGCTCCCCGCCGGATCTGTCCTCGGCCCCTCGCGCCACGGCCGGTTCGTCCGGCACCGAAGTCGGTGCCTCCATCCCGGTGCTCGGCGCCGCGGCGTCAGCCTGGTTCAACACCGGCGGACGGTCCGGCTCGTAGCGAATATCGCCCGGGGATGTCGGGACGTCCTCGGTGACGCAGCGGTCGACGATGGAACTGATCAGCTGATAGGTCTTCTTGCGCAGATGGCCGGACTCGAGGTGTTTCTCGAGCGCCTCGCGAATATGCTGCTCGGCATCGTCATTCTCCGCGAGCAGGCGGCTGACATTCTCCTGAATTTTTGCCAGCTTTTTCGCGTCGTGGGCGTTAGCCCCGAAGCTGTCGATGAGCACGGCGAGCTTCTGATCGAGCAACCGGCGAATGTGGTTGGATTCAGCGTTCATCAATTAACTTGGCGTATGTCAGCCGACCATTTTATCCGTAATTCATTGATCTCAGGTGGAACTGGTCGTCAGATTACCTTGCCCGGATTCAGGGTATTGTGCGGATCGAGCGCCGCCTTGAGCGAGCGCATAAGGCCGATTTCCACGTCACTCTTGTAGTGTGCGAGGAATGCTTTCTTGAGCACGCCGATGCCGTGCTCGGCGCTGATGCTGCCGCCCATTTCCGTGGTCAGGTCGTAAACGATTCCGCTGAGGTCCTGCGACAGGTGTCGCTGCTCGGCGTCACCCGGTGCTTTCGGTACCCGGGCATTGTAGTGCAGATTACCGTCCCCGACATGGCCGAACACGACGATATCGACCTGCGGCGCAAAATCCCTGAGCCGCCTCTCGGCCTCGACGATGAACTCGCTGATCTTGCCCACCGGAACGGAAATGTCGTGCTTGGCGCTCGGACCCGCGCGCTTCTCCGCCTCGGCGATCGCATGGCGCATTCGCCAGAACGCGCTACTTTCCGCGTCGTTCTTGGCGATCACCGCGTCATCGATCACCCCGCGCCCGGCCGCGCCGGCGAGTGCCTGTGCGAACGCTCCGCCGTCACCGGCCGCGCCGACCTCGCAGAGCACGTACCACGCATGCGAAGTCTCGAAAGGCAGCGTCGTTGCCGGTACATGCTCCAGCACGAGTTCGAACGCGCGCCGCCCGATCAGTTCGAAAGCCTGTACCTGTCCTGGGAGCTGCTCGCGCATTATGTTCAATAGAACCACTGCATCGGCGACATCATCGAGCGCAATCAGCGCCACGTCCGCAGCGCCGACAGCGGGATACAGTTTGATCGCGGCTGCAGTGAGGATGCCGAGTGTGCCCTCACTGCCGATGAACAGATGCTTGAGGTCGTAGCCCGCCGTGTCCTTGCGCAGTGTCTTGATGCCGTCCCAGACCCGGCCGTCGGCCAGCACGACTTCGACACCGAGCACGAGGTCCCGGGTCGTCCCGTAACGCAACACATTGATACCGCCCGCGTTCGTCGAGAGATTTCCGCCGATCTGGGCGCTCCCCTCGCCGCCGTGACTCAACGGAAACAGGCGGTTCGCATGAGCGGCGGCGGCACGGATGTCGGCGAGCACGCAGCCGGCCTCGACGATCATCGAGAAGTCCAGCGGATCGATACTTCGTATCCGGTTCATTCGCCGCAGGTTCAGGATGATCTGCGTTCCCGACGCGTCGGGAACCGCCGCCGCGCACATACCGGTGTTGCCGCCTTGCGGGACGACGCCGACATTCGCTTCCGCGCAGGTGCGCACCACGGCTGCGACCTGTTCGCGAGTCGAAGGCGATACCATGACGGGCGAGGCACCTCGCACGATGCCGCGCCATTCGGTCAGATGCGGCTCGAGCGCTGCCGCGTCGGACTCGAGCGCATCATCTCCCACGATCTGTCTGAGCTTTTCGAGCAGGCGTTGCACCGCGACTAATCCAGAATCGCCTGGCCGATAAACCCCCGCCAGTCAATGTTGCTGCCGCAAAACACCAGCATCACGCACTGCCCGCGCAGTGAATCGCGCAGCGGCCCGAGCAGGGCCGCGGTGGTGGCCGCGCACGCCGGTTCGACCGCTATTTTCATGCGTTTGAAGAGCGCTCCCATGCTCTTTCGCATCGCGACGTCGTCGACTTTCGTCAGCCGATCGACATTGGCGCGACAGAGGGCGTACGAATACGGCATCGCGAAGGGCGCCCCGAGGCTGTCGGCGATCGTATCGACCTTGTCGATGGCGACCGGCTCGCCCGCCTCGAAACTCTTGTGCATCGAATCAGCGCCGGTCGCCTCGACTCCGATCACGCTGCAGTCGGGCCGCAGCGCCTTGACGGCGTTAGCGAGGCCGCCGATGAGGCCACCACCGCCCACGGCGACGACGACCGTATCGAAACCGGCGCACTGCTCGCAGATCTCGAGACCCAGGGTACCCGTGCCGGCCGCCACGGCCGGCCCCTCGAACGGATGCACGAGGAATCGCCCTTCCTCGGTCTCGACGCGCTTCGCGATCTCGAATGCGCTGTGCGCGTCGTCGGCCATGACGATCTCTGCACCGAACGCACGACAGGCTTCGATGCGACAGGGGTTCGCCGTCGCGATCATGACGACCTTCGCGCTCGTGCCGGCCTCTCGAGCGGCGAACGCCGTCGCGATAGCGTGGTTTCCGGCACTGACGGCGGTCACGCCGCGGGCCCGCTGCGCCCCGTCGAGCCCCTGCAGAGTCGCGAGTGCGGCGCGCGCCTTGAAGGTGCCGGTGCGCTGCAGAAATTCGAGTTTGCCGTAGACCGTCGTGCCGTTTTCGAGGATTTCCTCCAGACCCGCGCATCGCACGACCGGCGTGCGTACAATCGTGTCCCCGAGGTCCGCGCGGAGACGCCGGATAGCATCCAATTCAGGTGCAATATGTGCCATAAGTGCAGATACTACTTGCGATTAAGCAGCGATGGGACTAATTTCGCCGAACCCCATGAAACTCGATGACATTTCTCAATCCGGGATACGTCGGCTGGCCGACTATTCGCCGTATCTGGACCAGCTTGCGGGCCTCGCGCAGGAGATGGGACTGCGCCAGCGCAGCAATCTCGTGCAGCTCGAGCGCAGCCTTCACCAGCACTGGTCGCTCGGCCAGAATAATATCCTGAGCTGGACGCAGCTCGACGAAGGCGTACTCATACTCGTCGTACCGCACTACGCGATTGCCGAGTACACGGCGGCCCGCGGTAACAACATCCCGCCGCGTGTTTCGCCTCGTTTCATCACGGAACTCATATCGGGTGACCGGCAGCTCAATTTTTCGCAGATGCAAAAGGTCGCCCGGCTGCTCGACGTCGAGCCCAAGTATGTCCACTTGCGCGAACCGCTGAGCGGCCATCCCGTCGAGACACAGATCATCGAGAAGATGATTCGGCGCTACGGCATCAACTACATCGCCAGCCGCGCCGTGACGTTGTTCGATATCGTGGGCTTCAGTCTGCTCACGCCGTTCGAACAGATGACGCAGCTCAACAGCCTCGCCTACTCGCTGAATTCGGCCCATGCCAAGATGCTCGAACAGGACGTCGGTATCAACTTCGCACGGTCCTCGAGCGGCGACGGCTTTTACGTCTGGAATCGCGACGACGGGCTCGAAGCCAATGTCAACCTGTATCACTTCATGCACATCGTGCTCGCCGACAATGCCATCGCGCGCAGCAAATCCACATCGAAAGCGGTGCCGCGATTGCGGGCGTGTTTCCATGTCGGCAGCTGTTACGAGTTCCACCAGGCCGAAGGCCTTAACCCGACGATGCACGATTTCATCGTCGGCGACGTGACCATCGAACTCGCTCGCATGATCGAAGCGGCGCTGCCAGGGCAGATCCTCGTGGGCGATTTCCTCGCCGATCTCGAAGTCACCGACAAGGTCGATCCCGACGCGAATCAGGCGCACCTGGACGCAGTGACCTTTCTGCAGCGTGCCCAGGGCAATCTTGCGAAGCTGAGCGGTCTCGAGTTTTCGGGCGAACGCGTGACGGCGATCAAGTGCTACCTGACCGGCGAAAACATGGGTAGCGGCCAGTTCAATATTCGCCGCCTGCACATCAAGGACAAGCATGGCCTGTCACGCGTCGCCTACAATGCGAAGGTCAACATCTATCGCGAAACGGCGCAGCCGATCCTGCTGGGTATCGAGGACCGGAAGTTGCCGGCGGCCAACTTGCCGGCCTGAAGGTCGAATTCGAACGACCGAGCCGGTCGCCGGGCGTTTTCAAAGGCGCTCGACGATCCAGAAAAGGCCGATGGCACCGGCAAGCACGGAGCCGACGGGCAAGAGATTGCGGGTGAATGCGCGTTGGGGTTCCAGCAGGCGAAACAGCAGCAGCGCCACCGTAATTACCGCCACCTGGCCGATTTCGACCCCGACGTTGAAGGCCAGCAGGTCCGTCCAGCGCAGGCTGCTGCCGGCGGCAAGCTCGCTGAAAGCGCCGGCAAAGCCGAATCCGTGAATCAGTCCGAACGCATACGCAACCGGCCATGCCAGCTTCTCGATCCTGCCGACCAGGTTCATCGCCGCGACCAGAACCACGCTGGCCGCGATAAGCGCCTCGATCGGTGCCGATGGCAAGGAAATGTTGCCGAGCGCCGACAGCGACAGCGTGATGGAATGAGACACCGTGAACGCGGTCACGATTCCCGCGGCTGCCAGAACCCTGCGTTGCAACGTACCTCGGCCTGCCACGGGCAGCACCAGTAGCAGGAGGAAAACGAGGTGATCGGCGCCATGCAGAATGTGGCGAAATCCTTCGTCGACAAAAGAGACGAATTCCGCGAGGCTGTCGGTCTGAGTCCGGGAGACGATGGCCGCTCCGTCGTGCAACACCTGCAGCCGCGCGCCCCGACCGTCCACGCTGCGGAGCACGCTGCGATAATTCGGAAGTTCCGCGAATACGCTTGCGCTAACCCTGAACGCCTGGACTTTTTCGTCGCACGACAGGCCGACGTCCATGACCAGGCGCGGTTGAGACGATTCGCGAACGCCGAATCGGCGATCGTCGGCACGCAGGCGGCATTCCTCGATACGAACCCGGTCCGCGATGTATTTGCCAATCGCGGCTTCCTCGCGCCTTACGTCACCCGCCGTGATCGCGTCACTGCCTGACCGCCGCAAACCCACCAGGAAGTCCAGGTCGACGAGATCGACCTCGATCCGGAGGCGACGCTGGTCCGCATCGAGCGACAGTTCGACGGTACCCGACTCGTGCGCCAGTCCTTCCGACGGCAGCGCCGGGGATATGAGCGCCGCCAGCGTCAGTCCGCGGAGTACCAGGTGGCGAATCATGACGCGTCTGCCGTCAGTACCCGCGCCTGCCACTCATCGAGCATGTCGAGCGTCTGCCGGTCTCGCGCCGCAGTCGCCGCCTCGCGCAGCAGGGCCGTGTCTTCGCTGGCCTTCTGCGCGTGCCAGTTGGCCAGAGCATTATCGAGTGCGGCGCGCGCATCGTTCCGAAACTTCAGTTGCCAGATTGCGCGATCGCGCAGGCTCAGGTCGTCGCCGGTAGCCGCGGCGACTTCGAACGAGGCTTCGACCCTGTCGACGAGTGCGCTTTGCGGCGGATCGCCCAGGGCTTTGCCGGCGAGCGCGAGCCGCACGAGCGCGGAGGTGTTGTCCGCGTCGGAACTGAGCAGTGCGGCAACGTCGCCCGGGTGGCCGGCTTCGATCATCAGATCCGCGGCCGCAAGTCTCAGAGCCAGGGTCGACGGCATTATCGACATTGCCGCCTCGAGATGAGACAGCGCCTCTTCGGTACGGCCCGCTTCCGCTGCCGCATCGGCTGCGATCGACAGCGCCCACGGCTGCGCGCCCTCGGGCAACTGCGCAATCGACCCGGCCAGCCTTCGGCTGGCGTCGTACGCCTGCGGGGTCCGGCCCGCGGACTGCAGGATCTGGATCCCGCACCATTGGGCCAGCAACGGCATCCCGGCCAAAGCCGCTTTCAGGCACGCGCCGCGGGCTTCGGTGATTCGTCCCGCGCGGTGCAGGGAGTCTGACAGCAGCAGCCATCCCTCGGCGTGCTCCCGTGCAATGACGAGAGCCGGGCCGAGCAGGTCCGCGGCCGCATCGAAATTGTGTTCGGCCTGGAGTATCCGTGCTTTGAGCATCCGGTACGAAAATGGCGCGCTGTCCTCGAGATCCGTAGCCTCGAGTGTCGATATCGCATAGCGCAGAAAGCGCGAGTCGCCGGTCCGAGACAGCGTGCGCAGATGCCCGCGGACGATCTCTTTCGCCTCATCGGCGGTTGGCGTGCGCCCGCCGGCGATCGGCGCCATAGCAAGATTCTCCGCAAGTATGTGTTCGTCCGCCAGGTCGTACCTCACGGCCGCCATCGGTTTACCGCGGTCGTTCCACGCCAACGCTACGACGCCCAGCGTCGCGACGACGCAAAACGCCATGCCCGCCGAAATTCGGCGGGCACGGCGATCGTTGCAAGTTGCGTCGTTCATTGCAGCAGAGAGTCGAATGCGCTCGGATTTTCATCGTCCGCGAATGCGAAATCCTCATCGTCGACTTCGACCGGGTCGGTCGTATCCGACGTCGTCGCAAACTGGTCGATCACGAACGTCGTGAAATCCGTGGGCGATGGCGGCGGCGGCGGTGGTGGCGTTACCACCACGGGGTCGCTACCGGAGCTGCCACAGCCCGCGAGTACGAGCGCCAGCACCATTGCAGGGAGTTGTCGTTTGCTGGTTCTCATTGCATGCCTCCCATCGACTCGTTCGGTGAACCGGGGAGCGGCGTCTTGAGATACGGGAACGTCGTGTCGAAGAAACTCGAGTCGATAAACGCGCCGTCGGTAAATGGCAATTGCCCTGCCGGCGCATCCGCCGGATCGAGCAGCACGCCCATCACGACGCGAAGAGCGATGTCGACGACGTCGTCACCGGGTCGCCGGCCGTTCGGGAAGCCTGCGACGTCACCGGCGATCACGCCGAGGGGGTCCTGCATCCCGGCTGCTACCGGGGGCGTGGCGGTGTTCAGCCGCAGCATCTCGGATCCGACGACGTTGGCGGGCTGATTCAGCCCGTCGACGCCGGTCAGGAACGCCGCGACGAGGTCTTCGCGAGGAAAGGCAGTAGGCGCCACCGCGGCGGGAAACAGGATCTCGATCAGCGCCGGCAGCGTCGGGTTGGTGACATAAAGCGCGAACTGGCCGTCGTTGGCAGGCTCGGAGTGATTGAAGCGATCCTTGTCCGGCAGCCCGATCACGACTTCGTTGACGAGCGGCGAACCGAGGCGGGAGACCTGGGTGAAGGCGCCGCCATGAATCGCACCCGGCTTCGTGACCGGGTTGGGATTCAGCACGCGAGCCTGGCGCAGGCTGGCAGTCGTCCAGGCGCCGATGACATCGTCGGTCCCGTCCGTCAGGCAGGTCGCAGGGACTTCGAGCGCGAGTGTCGTCACGTTCTTGTCATCGAGGGTATTCTCCTCGCCATCGGCGGGACCCAGCGGATCGGTGTTGATCAAGTCGAAGGTCTCGCCAAGGTTGACGACGAAGCCTTCCCGGCGCTGACCGACGAACAGGCGGCCGTTCGAGCAGCCCGGGATCATGACGTCGTAAATGTGCTCGTTGCTGTACGCGGCATAGTCCGCGATCGTCTTTTCGCCGATGTTATCGACCGGTTTGACGAAGCTCGTCGATCCGTCCGAGGCGAGCGCGATCGATTCACGCATTCCCGTACGGCGGTCACCGCGCACGATATCGACGGTGTAGGACTCGATCACGTTCAGCGCCCCAGTGTCCGCTGCGCCCGGGCCGATCGTGCCGGCCTGTTTCAGCGGTATGGCGACATCCTCGCCGTCGATCGACAGTGCGATTCCCCGGGTTTCGGACCCGAAGCGGAACTGAAACGTAATGTCTTCCGCGGCGTCGCCGTTGTTGTCGACGTGAATTTCGTACAATGCATCTTCGTCGAGCTGGAAGTAATTCGGCCCGCCATACGCATCCTGGAGCGGGACGTAATTGGCGATCAGCGTCACGAATCCCTCGCGGCCGGTTTCGTAGCTCGAGAACATGTAGAAGTCGGTTCCGTCGACTTTGGGTAGTTCCGTAATCATCGGGGCTTCCCGATGGCTCGAGGCAAGCGCAATTGCCGGGAGACCGAGGCCCAGAATGATTCCGGCGGCCAGTTGGTTAGCTTTCATGGTCAATATCTCCATAACATTTCAAGGAGAGCGAATGTTTTCGCTCGTGAACCAGGTTGCAAAACAGCGCTTCCCGGGCAGATGCATTTTTTCGAAAACCCATCCTGAACTGCATCAGCTGCGCACACTGTACGTACGAATTTGATGCGTCTGTAGGGTGAAGACCCCAGTCCTACGGGTTTTATTAGGCTTGACACTCTTTTCGTTACGTTCGCATACACAATGACGCATCCAGTTACATCTTTGGCGGCGTGATTTTCTCGTGACGCGCAAACATCGACTCTCAGACCGAAGATTTCGGGAGCTTATTTTCAGCAGGCTGAGCAGCTACCGGCGAACCGCAGCGTGGTGGCTGAGCGGCCTGTTGCAGGGCTCGAAAAATTCGCGCGCACAGCGCATTCGCGGCCCGAGCGATCGCGAATTTTCCGCGGCATTTTTTGCAGAATTCATGAAGGGGACGGAGCAACAGCGAGAAATTGGTTCGCTCGCCGCGCGACGGAGCATGCCACATTTCGGCTTCGGGCCCGGGACAGGCCCATCTGCCGGGCCAAAAAAACGGCCTCGCAGGGAGGCCGGTTTCAGATGGTCGGGGCGGGGAGATTCGAACTCCCGACCCCCACAACCCCATTGTGGTGCGCTACCAGGCTGCGCTACGCCCCGACCGACAAGACAGTGCTAACCAGCGCGCGCGGATCGAATCGCATGAACTGCGCGGCAGTGGCACGCCCGATCCGCCGTCTGGAGGCGTTTCGCATGATACGTCCGAAGGCTGGGAGTTGAAAGAGGCAACTCAGCGTCTGAGGATCTTCAGAACCTGTTCGAGCTCGGTTCGAAGCTGACGCACGATCTGCTGGCTTTGAGTGACGTCGGACTTGGCCGAATCGCCGGTCAGACGCTGCCGCGCCCCACCGATCGTGAAACCCTCATCGTATAGGAGGCTGCGTATCTGCCGAATGATCAACACGTCCTGACGCTGGTAATAGCGGCGGTTTCCGCGTCGCTTGACTGGTTTCAGTTGCGGAAATTCCTGCTCCCAGTATCGCAATACGTGCGGTTTTACCGCGCACAGATCGCTGACTTCACCGATCGTGAAGTAGCGCTTGCCCGGTATTGGAGGTAATTGGTCGTTATTCCCCGGTTCCAGCATATGCTTCCACTCGGGCTTTTAGTTTTTGTCCCGGCCGGAACGTCACAACACGACGCGCGGAGATCGGAATCTCCTCTCCGGTTTTCGGATTTCTACCCGGTCTTTGTTTTTTATCCCGAAGGTCAAAGTTTCCAAATCCTGAAAGTTTGACCTGCTCCCCTACTGCGAGCGATGCACGCAATTCTTCGAAGTACAAATCGACGAGTTCCCGTGCTTCACGCTTGTTGAGACCCAGTTCATTGAAGAGCGATTCCGCCATATCAGCTTTTGTTAGCGCCATCGATTCAGTCTCTCAAAACGGCCGCAAATTCTTGTTGAAGTTTTTGCACGG
>JBFJOC010000088.1:0-9991 GCA_041617855.1 Woeseiaceae bacterium
GTATCGCATTCCTGTCGTTTATCGTATGGGCGCACCACATGTTCACGGTGGGCATGCCCCTCTCGGGTCAGCTGTTCTTCATGTTTGCGACGATGCTGATCGCCGTACCCACCGGCGTCAAAGTGTTCAACTGGGTCGCGACGATGTGGCGCGGTGCAATGACGTTCGAAACCCCGATGTTGTTTTCACTTGCGTTCGTGTTCCTGTTCACGATCGGCGGCTTCTCGGGACTGATGCTCGCCGTGGTGCCTGCGGACATTCAGTATCACGACACGTATTTCGTTGTCGCGCACTTTCACTACGTGCTCGTGCCGGGTTCTATCTTCGCGATATTTGCCGCCGCCTACTACTGGCTACCGAAATGGACGGGATACATGTACAACGAGACGGCCGGCAAGCTGCACTTCTGGCTGTCGACGATTTTCGTGAACGTCACGTTCTTTCCGATGCACTTCCTCGGGCTTGCCGGCATGCCCAGGCGTATCCCGGACTACTCGACGCAGTTTGCCGATTTCAACATGATCGCCAGCATCGGTGCGCTCGGCTTCGGGCTGTCGCAGCTCTTGTTCATATACGTACTGATGACCGCCAGGCAGGGCGCGAAAGCGACCGACCGGGTCTGGGAAGCACCGAAGGGGCTCGAGTGGACGGTCCCGTCGCCGGCACCCTATCACACGTTTGACACGCCCCCGAAAGCCCGGATCGCCCAGGAGGCATTCGAGTGAATGCCAACGACCTCGACAGGCGCAAGGGTGTGCGCCGGACGGCGCTGATACTCGCGGCCGTCGCCGTCGCATTCTATCTGGGCTTCATCCTCATCGGTGTCCTGAGGTCCTGAAGGATGGCCGGAAATCCTGGCGATAAACCGATCTCCAATGCGTCGCTTGCCGGGCGACTGCTGCTGCTCGCGGTCGGCATGTTTGGCTTCGGCTTTCTGCTCGTCCCGCTTTATGACGTGTTCTGCGACATCACCGGCTTCGGCGGTCGCCCGAACGATACGCCAGCCGTGGTTGGGGAACAGACGGATGTCGATCGGGAAATCCGGGTTGAATTCGTAACCACGGTCAACGGTTCAGCCCGCTGGAGTTTCAAGGCCGATATGGACAGCATGACCGTACATCCGGGCAAGCTTTACAACGCGACGTTTTCGGCGAAAAACCTGACAGGTGTGGACAAGGTTGCCCAGGCCGTGCCGAGCGTCGTGCCGGTCGTCGCCGCCGGACATTTCAAGAAGCTCGAATGCTTCTGCTTTTCCGCGCAGGAGTTCGGACCGAACGAGCAGCGTCCGATGCCGCTTGCATTCATCGTCGATCCGAAGATCCCCGACTACGTCGACACGATTACGCTGTCGTACACTTTCTTCGAAACCACTGGCGGAGCGCCCAGCGGCGCACGCTAGGCAGCCGAGAGTCGCGCAATGTCTGAGACACACGCCGAAGACCGTTACTACGTGCCGCATGGCAGTCACTGGCCGATCGTCGGCTCCATCGGGCTATTGCTGCTCATGGTCGGTGTATCGAACTGGCTGAACGGAACCGACGTCGGATTCTGGATCATGCTGGCCGGCGCCGGCGTGATCATCTTCATGATGTTCGGCTGGTTCAGCACTGTCATCGGCGAGAGCCAGGGCGGGCTCTACAACGAGCAGGTCGACAAGTCTTTCCGGATGGGAATGTTCTGGTTCATCTTCTCGGAGGTCATGTTTTTCGGCGCATTCTTCGGCGCCCTGTTTTACGCCCGTAACATGGCGATACCCTGGCTTGGCGGCGACAGCAACAACTTTTTCACGAACCTGCTGCTGTGGTCCGACTTCGAGGCGACCTGGCCCACTAACGGGCCCGGTAACCTTGGCGGCGAGTTCGAGGCAATGGCGCCATTCGGGCTACCGCTCATCAATACCGCAATCCTGTTGACCAGCAGCGTCACCGTGACGATCGCCCATCACGCGCTCATCGAAGGCAAGCGCGGCATACTTGCCACGTTTCTCGGCGCGACCTTCGTCTTGGGCTATATCTTCGTGTACCTGCAGGGCGCCGAGTACGTAGAGGCTTACGAGCACTTAAACCTCAAGCTCACAACGGGCATTTACGGCTCGACGTTTTTCATGCTCACGGGCTTCCACGGCATGCACGTGACGATCGGCGCGATCATGCTCACGATCATCTGGTTCAGGGTGATGATGGGACATTTTACGCCCGACAAGCATTTCGCATTCGAGGCCGTGGCCTGGTACTGGCACTTCGTCGACGTCGTCTGGATCGGCCTGTACGTCTTCGTCTACTGGATGTGATCGCGGCTACGAGCCGCTCCCACGCATCCGCATCGTGGAAGCCCGCGATGTGGGCGATCTGTCGAGGAAACGGGGACATTCCTCATTTTCCCGCACGATTGCGACCTTGTTTCGGCCGATACCGGAAAATGAGGAATGTCCCCAGTTGCACTCAGGATGTGATCAATCCGAGCTGATAGATGGTCACCAGGAAAACGATCAGCATAACGGACAGTGCAACCCGAATCGTGAGCGAGCGCAAAAGCTTCTTCGAATCGCGGTCCTTTTTGGCCAGGAAAAACAAGCCGGACCCGAGGCTCGCTACAATCGCCGCGAATAAGAGCAGTACGATGAGTTTCATTTCATGACCGACAAAGGAAGCGGCGGGCGAGCTGTGAACCAGAGACTACCCAAGTCTTTGCCGCCATGGCTACCGTTCGCGGTGGGCGGCCTCCTGGTGGTGCAGTTTGCCGGCCTCGGCCTCTGGCAGGTCGAACGCGGCCTCGAAAAGCGCGCCAAGCGCGCCGCATTTGAGACCGAAACGGGCTTCGCCGCCTGGTCCGACGGCATGGAGATTCGTCCGTACCAGCGCCTGAAGGCCACGGGCGCGTACGATGCCGGGCGTCAGTTCCTGCTCGACAACATCATCCTGAATAACCGCTACGGACATTATGTCCTGAGCGCGCTGATCGTCGCGGACGACGAGCCGGCACTGATCGTCAATCGCGGCTGGGTCGAACGCTCGGAACTGGACCGCCTCGATATCGAGACCAGCCTGCCGGCTGCGCGGGTTACGGTACGCGGGCGCGCCGGCTCGCTGCCGCGTGCCGGCTACCGCATGGGCGCGCCCATCGCGGACGGTCAGGACTGGCCGAAGCATGCGGTGTTCCCGACGCTGGCGGACCTCGAGCTTGCGCTCGACCGGGACCTGCAGCCCTTCGTGCTGCTGATGGACCCGGAGGAGCAGCATGGATTCCTGCGCCACTGGGTGCCGGAGGAGATGGGTCCGGGACGGCATTTCGCCTACGCGTTCCAGTGGTTTGCGATAGCGGCGGTACTCGCCGGCCTGCTGGTGTGGCACTTCCACCGGCGGGCATTTCGGCATGCCTGAGGCACGCATAGGCGCGGGTCGCCTGACGCTGCTCGCTATCGCCGCGATATTCTTCGTCCCGCTCCTGCTCGCAGCCTTGCTGTACTGGCGGGGCCAGGGGCTGCCCGCCGCGGGCCGCACGAATCACGGTGCCCTGCTCACGCCCATCGTGAATATCGACGATGCGGCGCCCGCGTCGGCGCTGCGCGGACGACAGGAGGGCGCATGGCTGCTCGTCTACGCCAACCCCGCAGGCTGCAACGTCGCCTGTCGGGATGCGCTGTTTACGATGCGCCAGTCGCGCCTGATGTTGGGCCGGGACATGGACAGGCTTCGGCGCGTGTTCTTGCACGGCGAAACCGCGCCCGATACAGTGTTTCTGGCCGCGGAGCACGAGGGACTCATCACGCTGGCGGACAGCCGCATCCACGAGCTGTTCGACGACAAGAAGCCCGCAAGCCTGCCGACCGGTGGTTTTTATCTGGTTGATCCGCTCGGCAATCTCGTCATGTATTTTCCGCCGGATATCGATCCGACGGACATGGTCGAGGATATCGAGCACTTGCTCGAGCTATCGCGAATCGGCTGACCGAAGAGAGTGGATTTGAGCGCAAACCTGGAAACCTACGCCAGCTGGCACGACTTCTACGAGCTGACCAAACCGCGCGTGGTCACGCTGATCGTGTTCACGGCGATCGTCGGCATGTTCCTTTCGGTCCCCGGCTGGCCCGGCGCTACGGCCCTGATCTTCGGCACCGTCGGAATCGGCCTGGCCGCTTCGTCGGCGGCGGTCTTCAACCACGTACTCGACGCGCGTATCGACATTCACATGCTGCGGACCCGTGGGCGACCGCTGCCACAGGGCAAAATTTCCGAGCGCGCCGCGCTCAGTTTTGCATCACTAATCGGCATTGCGTCGATGATCATCCTCTGGTTTCTCGTCAATCCGCTAACGGCAGTGCTGACGTTCATGTCCCTGATCGGCTACGCCGTCATCTATACCGTATTCCTGAAACGCGCGACGCCGCAAAACATCGTCATCGGCGGCGCCGCCGGTGCAGCACCGCCCGTCCTCGGCTGGACGGCGGTCACCGGCGAAATTCACAGCAGCGCGCTGCTGCTGTTCCTGATCATTTTTGTCTGGACGCCACCGCATTTCTGGGCGCTTGCGATTGCGAGAAAGGACGAATACGAGAAAGTCGGAATTCCGATGCTGCCGGTAACGCACGGAGAGGCCTATACGCGGCTCAACATCCTTCTTTATACGATTCTTCTCACGCTGATCACGATTTTGCCGTATCTCACGGGCATGAGCGGCCTCATATATCTCGCGACCGCGCTCGTGCTCGACGCCGTGTTTCTCTATTACGCAATCCGCATGCGCATCGAAACCGACGACGTCGAGCTGCCGATGCAGACTTTCAAGTACTCGATCACGTACCTGGGGATTCTGTTTGCCGCACTGCTCCTCGACCACTATTTCCTGGCGCAGTTCAGCCTCTGACGGCTGATCGACAACAAGATCAGGCGCGCGCATTTGCGTAGCCGGCCGCGCGTTCCTTTGCGGCAGTCGTCCGCCGGCAACTGCGGACCCGTTCCTTGCCAACGCCGTCTCCGGTCCTACACTCGCAGCCCCCATGACGTCTGCCGATCACAGCGCCGTCTTCGAGCGCATCGTACGCCCGCACCTTACCCGGCTGTACCGGCTGGCGTGGCGCCTCACCGGCAGCAAAGCGGAAGCCGAAGATCTGTTCCAGGAACTGCTCGTCAAGGCGTTCATGAGGCTCGATGACCTGATCGAGATCGATGAGCCCGGATCGTGGCTCTGCCGGATTATGTACAACCGCTTCATTGACGACCGTCGCCGCTTTGCGCGCCGGCGCCTGAAATTCGTCGACGAAGGCGAGCTGCCAGGCGGTGGCCTCGCGGCGCTGCCCGGGGGTAGAGATCCGGTGGCCGACAATGTCCGCGAGGACAGGATCAGGTCACTCGATCGGGCGCTGGCGATGCTCAGTGACGAGCAGCGTATCGTCGTCCTGCTGCATGATGCGGAAGGCTATAAATTAGATGAAATACATCACCTTACAAGTACCCCGGTGGGCACAGTGAAATCCCGGCTGCACCGCGCACGAGCGCGCCTCCGCGAGATTCTGAGCGCGGACGGAACCATTTCCTGAGCGCGGTCGTGTAAGAGACTGGAACAATGGCAAACACCCCGGAAAAGACGATGGCACCCGATCGTGAGCTGACGGCGCTCTTAAGGGACTATTCCGTTCCCGAGCCGGACTCCGGTTTCTATGATCGCGCGCTGGCGCGGGCGCTGCACTTCGGGACCCGCAGGCAGCGCAAGCGCTGGCTTGCCGCGGGCTTCGGCTCGGCCGTTGCCGCCGGTCTGGCGATCTGGTTCGTCGCCGGATTTTTCCTCGCCAATCCGGATCCGCAACAAGCAGGTACCCCCATACCGGCAGTGACAATCGCGCTCGAGGAACCGCACACCGTCAATCTCGTCTTCACGTCCGCAACAGCGCTGAACGCCGCGATGCTGACCGTGTCGCTCCCGCCGGACATCGAGCTCGCAGGTTTCCCCGGGCAGCGCGAAATTACCTGGGAGACCAGTCTCGATGCCGGCAAGAACATGCTACCGCTAACGCTCGTCGCAGTAACGCCGACAGGGGGCGAGCTGTTAGCCCGTCTCAGACATGACGATCGCAGCCGGACTTTCCGGGTTCGCGTCGACATTGGCTGAAAAGGTGCCGGAATGGAAAACCGGCGAGAATGACCGGAGAAATGTCATGAAAAAACTCAATTTGTTTCTCGCTACGCTCATACTGACCGGCGTTGCGCTGCTCCCGGCATGGGCCTTTGCCGACGATGAGCTCGACGATCTCGATGTCACGATGGAGGTCCTGGACGACCTGGATGACCTCGACGTCGATGTTGCCGAGATGCGCGGACCCGAAGATGACGACGAGTATCCTGGCGAAGAATCCGATGACGACATCGACGACGAGATCGATGAAGAGTCCGACGACGAAACGGACGGCGAGTCGGATCACGATTTCGAGGATGACTTCGAAGACGATGCCGAGTTCGATGAAGAGGACCTCGATGAGGAAGACGACTTCGAGGGAGAGGAAGGCGAGGACGTCGACGAGGACGACTTTGACGAAGAGCCAGACGGCGACGAAGACGAATTCGACGAAGAGTCGGACGACGTCGACACCGAGGACGACGAGCCGACCGACGAGGCGACGGACTAACCGCGGATCCGCGGCCGGCCGGTCCCCCTGAACGGTCCCGGTTCAGGGGGATTCCTTGCGCTATGTCATAGTTTTGCGGCGCAGATTCCCGGTAACCTGTCGATTCACCATAACGCGAAAACAAGGAGCTTGGGCCATTTTCGCGAGGGCTGATTCTGCCGATCGACGTCGATCGCCGGTTACGGCGTGCCTCGTCGTGCTGTGCGTCGCGCTGCTGTCCGCGGCGCACGGCGCAGTGATGACGGCGGACGACGCGTTCGCGGACGGCAACCGCCTGTTCCGGGACGATCTTTACTGGGCTGCACTACTGCGCTACCGGCAGGCGGCGGAGGCCGGCATGGATTCCCCGCTCCTGCACTACAACACCGGAATCGCCCACTATCGTGCCGGCCAGCACGTCCGGGCGCGAGCCGCCCTCATGCAGGCCGCGGAGTCGCCCGCGCTCGAGGTGTTCGCGCATTACAACCTGGGGCTCAATGCCTACGCCGCCGGCTCTACCGGCGAAGCGCTGGAGTGGTTCCGGCGGGCTCGCGACCAGCACCGGAATCTCGAGATCCGCCGCCTCGCCGAGCGCGCGATTGCCGTGATCAGGCGCGGGCTCCGCGACGAGCAGACCGGGCCGGCGCCGGCGGCCGGCCGGCGCGAAGAACGGCCCGTCGTAGATCTTCGCTACTACGGGCGCATCGGATTCGGTACGGACAGCAACGTATTCCGTGCACCGGACATCGCCTACGTCGACCTGTCCGCTCCGACGCGGCCGCTGGTAACGCCGACGATTGCGACGGGCGCGTATTTGCCCATAGATCTCGGCGCACGGGTGGGCATCAACAGCCTGCCGTTCGAGGGCTTTTTCGGCGCCTACAGGCTGGTCGGCAAGTTTTTTCAGGATAAAGCCCTCGCAAACGCCAATGAATTCGTCCACGAGCTGCGTTTCGGCAATGAATACCGCAAGCGCGGAGACGGGCGAGAGCGACGTATTTATAGCGCCTTCACTATCGCGCAGCACGACGAGTCGTACTTCGATCCGGATGACGGCAGCCTCCGGACGATCAACGGCGCGGCTATCGAAGATCGCATGAACTACGTCCGCTACGGACCCGAGATCGCACTCAGGGAATCGTTTCGCAAACTGTCGTTCGGTCTCCGGCTCAAGGGACAGTTATGGAATTATGAAAACACGGAAATCGTGCCGGAGTACGATCACGAGTACTTTTACGTCCGCGGCTCGGTGAAATATCGTCTCACCCCGGCCTCGCAGATCCGTCTGGCCGTAGCCGCCTACAGCCGCCGCTTCGGAGACCGTCCCTCGTATGATCTCGACGGCCTTCAGCGCCTCGGCAATCCCACACTGCGCTACGATTACGTCGAGGCGGCATTGACCGCCCGCCAGCGCATAACGCGCGACATGTGGTTCGGATTCTCGTATGCGCGCACCGACCGAACCGACCGCCACGCGGGCTACAATGATTACACGCGCGACAGCTACGGCCTCGAATTTCACTGGGACCCCGGTACGCGGTTCGACATCACGGTGCGAGCGCTCTATCGTAATTACGATTTTTCGAATGCCTTCGCGTTCAACAACCCGCAGGCCGGCCGCAAGACGCTTGACGCCCTGCTCGGCAGGCTTGCCGCTACCTATCGCGTCACCGACGCTCTGAGCCTGGTCTTGGAAGCCGAACACCGCGGTACCGACTCGAACGATACGCGTATTGCCTACGACCGCGGCCAGTATTCCATCGGGTTGCGCTGGCAGCGCTAGCACAATGTATTAGGGGACACTCCGCATTGTCTCCCGCCAACGACGCCATTTCGGACTCTCCACAGACAATGAGGAATGTCCCCGGCCACAAATAATGAGGATTGTCCCCCGTCGCGCCGCTCCGTTGTGGGAGCCCGCCATGCGGGCGAACTATCGCGGCCACGGGCCGCTCCCACAGCAGGCTGCCGTTCAGGACAAATCCATAACCGGAAGGTCGCTGGGCCAATCTGGAAGCGGACGTGCGGGCCATTCGCCGCCTTGGCGTGCCCGGTCGCATACGCTATGGTCCAAGGCGATCATCATGGACGTCACGCCCATCCTCCAACACCTGAACGACGCGCAGCGCGATGCCGTCACGGCGCCGCCCGAGCCGCTGCTCGTCATTGCTGGCGCCGGCAGCGGCAAGACCCGCGTGCTCGTGCATCGCGCCGCGTGGCTCATTGACGTCGAGGGCGTATCTCCACAGAGCCTCCTCGCCGTCACGTTCACGAACAAGGCGGCCGCCGAAATGCGGGGGCGCATTGAGACGCTGTTGGGTCTGCCGGTCAATCATCTGTGGATCGGGACCTTCCACGGGCTCGCACACCGGCTCTTGCGTCGCCACTGGCGTGAGGCCGGCCTGCCGCAGAACTTTCAGATCATCGACGCGGACGACCAGCTCCGCCTGATCAAACGCATGCTGAAAAATCTGGAGATCGATGACGGCCGCTGGGTGCCGCGTGACATTCAATACTTCATCAACGCGCAGAAAGACGAAGGTCTACGCGCAAAGCATCTCGATGACGAGCGCGACCCGTACCGGCGCCAGATGATCGCACTTTATGCGTCCTACCAAGAGGTCTGCGAGCGCGGAGGGCTCGTCGATTTTGCCGAGCTGTTACTGCGGGCGCACGAGCTGTGGCGGGACAACCCGGATCTTCTCGCCCATTACCAGCGCCGTTTCCGCCACCTCCTCGTCGACGAATTCCAGGACACGAACGCCATACAGTATGCGTGGCTGCGCCTTTTGGCCGGCAGCGACGGCGTGCCGTTCGTGGTCGGTGACGATGATCAGTCGATTTATCGCTGGCGCGGCGCGCGCGTCGAACACATACATCGCTTCCAGAAGGATTTTCCGGGCGCTGCGATCGTGAAGCTCGAGCAAAACTATCGGTCGACCGCGACAATTCTCGACGCGGCGAACGCGGTAATCGCGAACAACGATTCGCGGTTGGGCAAGAACCTCTGGACGGACGGTCCCCAGGGCGAGCCGATAAGAGTCTACTCCGCATACAACGAGCGTGACGAGGCCGACTTCGTGGTTGGCCGCCTGCGGGAATGGACCGGACAGGGTAACGCGCGTGCGGATGCCGCGGTGCTGTATCGTTCGAACGCGCAGTCCCGTGTACTCGAGGAAGCGCTGATCAATGCCGGAATCCCGTATCGCGTATACGGCGGCCTGCGGTTTTTCGAGCGCGCCGAAATCAAGGATGCGCTTGCCTACCTGCGCCTGATCGCCAATCGCGACGACGATGCATCCTTCGAGCGCGTGGTCAATCGGCCGACCCGCGGCATCGGCGCGCGCACGGCCGAGGCGATGCGCGCATACACCCGCGCGCACGGCTGCTCGA
>JBFJOC010000089.1:0-9530 GCA_041617855.1 Woeseiaceae bacterium
CGTAGTGAAACGTCAGCCGGACGTCAGCACCGGTCCCCGTGCGGGGTGCGCGCTCCGGCCATTCGATGAGCCTGAGCCCGTCGTCGAGTTCATCGTAGCCCAGGAAATAAAGCTCGTCTTCGGAGGCAACGCGATACAGGTCCAGGTGGTATACGCGCCCGCCCGCAACGTCATAAGGCTCGATCAGCGTGTAAGTCGGACTCGGCACCACTCCCGGATGCCCGAGACCGCGGATCAGCGCCCGGGCGAACGTCGACTTCCCGGACCCGAGTTCCCCGGTCAGCAATACGATCCAGCCCGCGGTGCGCTCCGGCAGGCAGGCGGCGAAATGCCGCGCAAACTCCTCGGTCGCGGCGGCGTCCGCCAGCTTTACGCGCACGGATTCACAACGGTACGCAGTTCTGCAAGCAGGTCCGACGCGACAAGTCCGCGCTCACCCGCCATGGCCGCGCGATCGCCCGCGCGCGCGTGTACGGCCACGGCGACTGCCGCGGCCAACTCCTCGCGCATACCCTGAGCCAAGAACGCCGCAACGATGCCGGTGAGAACGTCCCCCACGCCCGCAGTAGCCATGCCCGGATTGCCGGCGGTGCACAGCCACGGCGGGCCGTCCTCCGACGACACGAGCGTGCCGGCCCCTTTGAGTGCGACGACGCCGCCATATCGGTCCCTGAGCGCGGCGAGCGCGGCGCGGCGATCTGCCTGCACGTCGGACGCCGATATGCCGAGCAGCGCGCCAGCCTCGCCGGGATGCGGCGTTATGATCCGCTTGTCCCGAGCTGCCGGACATCTTGCGAGCCAGAACAGCGCGTCAGCGTCCCAGACCGCTGGCCGCGGGTCACGAGACAGCCGGTCGAACAGCGCTTGCGCCCAGGCTCCGCGCCCCAGCCCGGGCCCGAATGCGACGACGTCGGCGCGATCGAGCAGCTTGTCGAGCTCAGCGACGTCCGTGATTCCATGCGACATGACTTCGGGCCGCGATGCGACCAGCATCGCGGCGTGGCCGGTCTCCGTCGCTACGCTGACCCGCCCGGCACCGGCACGCAGTGCCCCCTCGGCACACAGTCGCGCGGCGCCCGGCATGCCGGCCCCGCCGCCAACGACCAGCACGTGTCCGAAATCGCCCTTGTGTGCGGATCGCCGCCGTCGCCCCAGGGAGCTTCGAAGTAACTTTGCGTCACTACGACGATATGCAAGCGGCACGGCGGCGCGGCAATCGTCGGGAACACCGAGGCCGGCGAACGCGATATCGCCAGCATGCTCGGGGCCTTCGTTAATGAACAGACCGGCTTTTAGCCCGACGAACGTCACCGTAAGATCCGCAGCCACGGCCGTGCCCAGCACCGCGCCCGTATCGCCGTGAAGCCCGGTTGGTATGTCCAGCGCAACGATGGGAGCCGCATGCCTGTTCATGGCCTCGACCGCGTCGGCAAAGTCCCCGGCGACCGGGCGCTCCAGCCCGCTGCCCAGAAGCGCGTCCACAATGATGTCCGTATCGGATCCGAGCTTGCCACCGAACGCAGCCACGTCCCCGCCGTCGGCAGCATAGTCGGCATGCGCCGTTTTCGCATCGCCGTCGAGTCGTGTCGGCTCGACCAGCGCATACAGCCTGACGTCGCAGCCGGCCGACTTCAGGTGCCGCGCCACGACGTATCCGTCGCCGGCGTTGTTGCCGGCGCCGCAGACGACCGTCCAGCGTCTGGCGGCGGGATAGCGCTCTCTTGCGGCTGCCACGGCTGCCTCTGCGGCCCGCTGCATGAGCGTGTAGCCCTCGATGCCACGCTCCTCGATGGCGATCCGGTCGATCTCCCGGACCGCGGCGGCAGAAAAGATCTCTCTGGGTAACTCCGGCATGCCGGGGATTATACTGGCGCACTATTCGGCCCAGGTATTCCGTTATGCCCACAGGCGGTGTTTATTCCGGTGCCGACATGGCGGCACTCAAGGCGGCCATTCGGGACTGGAGCCGCGAACTCGGCTTCCAGCAGGTCGGGGTCAGCGACGTGGACCTCGCCGCCGCTGAGGCTCGTCTGGAATCCTGGCTCAATAGAAAATTTCACGGCACGATGGACTACATGCAGCGCCATGGCAAGAAGCGGAGCCGCCCGGCTGCGCTCGTGCCGGGCACGCTGCGCGTCGTGTCGGTGCGCATGGACTACCTGCCCGAGCGACAGGACGCCGCGGTGGCGCTCCTCGATCATCCGCGGAAAGCCTACATATCGCGGTACGCGCTCGGTCGCGACTATCACAAAGTCATGCGCAAGAGGCTCAGGGATCTTGCGCGGCGGATCGAGGCGCGCGTCGGCACATTCGGCTATCGCGTTTTTGTGGACAGCGCCCCCGTGCTCGAGAAGGCGATCGCGAGCAAGGCCGGTCTCGGCTGGATTGGCAAGCATACGAACCTGATCAATACGCAGGCCGGGTCGTGGTTTTTTCTCGGGGAGCTGTACACCGACCTGCCGCTGCCCGTCGACGCGGCCGCGCGTGACCACTGTGGCAGCTGCCGCGCCTGTCTCGAAGTTTGCCCGACCGGGGCAATCGTTGCGCCCTACGTGCTCGATGCGCGCCGCTGCATTTCATACCTGACGATCGAGCTGCGTGGCAGCATTCCGGTCGAACTGCGCCCCGCGATCGGCAATCGCGTCTATGGCTGCGACGACTGCCAGCTATTCTGCCCCTGGAACAAATTTGCAAAGCCGACGGCGGCAGCCGATTTTGCGCCGCGCCACGGCCTCGACACGGCGGCTCTCGTCGATCTGTTCGCGTGGAGCGAAGCGACCTGGCTCGCAAAAACCGAAGGCAGCGCCATTCGTCGCATCGGCTACGAGTGCTGGCTGCGCAACATCGCCGTTGCGCTCGGCAACGCAGAACCCGCGCGGACCGTCATCGATGCACTCGAGCGTCGTCGCGACGATGCATCCGAGCTCGTCCGCGAGCATATCGACTGGGCCCTCGCCGAGCTGCGTCGCCGTTTGCACGGCAGGAAAACCGTTAAGGAGACAAGCGATGTTCGTTGCACCGAAATCTGAATATCTCGTGCCCTTCGACGGCAGTTTTCGCATCAGCGAGGCAAGCACCGCCCCGACCACCGAGGGTCCGGAGCACGCCGGCAAACATCGCAAGAATCTCCGCGAAAAGCTGAATCAGCTGCAGCGAGTGCTTGCCGCGGGTGACCGTCATGCGGTGCTGCTCGTGTTCCAGGCGATGGACGCGGCCGGTAAAGACAGCACGATCCGCGCCGTCATGCAGGGCGTCGATCCTTCCGGTTGCCAGGTCTACAGTTTCAAGAAACCGTCCGACCTGGAGCTCGACCACGACTTTCTCTGGCGCACGACTTGCCGGCTGCCGGAGCGCGGCCGCATCGGGATTTTTAACCGCAGCCAGTACGAGGAAGTGCTCGTCGTTCGGGTTCACCCCCAGATTCTCGCGTCGCAGCGCCTGCCCGGCGAGATCAATCTCGAGACGATCTGGGACGAACGGCTACAATCGATCCGGGAACAGGAAGAACATCTCGCCCGCAATGGCACGGTAATCCTGAAGTTCTTTCTCAACGTCTCCAAGGAGGAACAAAAACGCCGGTTTCTCGCGCGCCTGGACGACGCGTCCAAAAACTGGAAATTCGAGAGGCGCGACGTCGTCGAGCGGCGCCACTGGGATGCATACATGGAGGCCTACGAGGCTGCGCTCAACGCGACCTCACGCTCCTGGGCGCCCTGGTATGCCGTCCCCGCCGACGACAAGGGCTACATGCGGGCTCGCGTTGCCGAGATCATCATCGATACGCTGACCGGCATCGGACTGCGTTACCCGACGCCCACTGCCGAGGACCTCGAAGCCTTTGCTGCCGCGCGCGCCGAACTGATTGCGGATTGATCCATCAGGGGCCGCAGCCCGGCCAACCCGCCTTCGCGGCGGGCCATTTTTTGTTAATTCTGTGGCCCAGTTGGTGTTCCCGGGCCGGAAATAACGCAAGAATCGTGCAATCCGGAAACCTGTACCCGCGCCGCCCCGCGTCGCACGACCTTTGAGCAAGCATGCTGGCGATAAATTCGGACTACAAACGGTCTCTGCTCGATGGCCTGGACCTGTTTCGCAATGTCCGGCCGGATGACGTTCAGGAACTGCTGACCCGCTGTCAGCGGCGAGACCTGGCTGCCGGCGAAGTCCTGCTCGAACCCGCGGGTAAAAATGAGCACGTATTCGTAGTCCTGTCGGGTAGCCTGAATGTGCATCTCGGATCGCCAGATGCGCCGGTGCTCACGACGGCCGAGGTCGGCGCCTGCGTTGGCGAGATGTCGATCATCGAGGATCGCGATCCGTCGGCATACGTCGTCGGCGCTGAGCCGACCCACCTGCTGACGATACACCAGACGGTGCTCTGGGAAATGGTCGACGCCTCACACGAATTTGCGAAAAACCTGCTGATCGTACTTTCCCATCGCGTGCGCAGCCACAATCGCATTATTGCCGATAGCTACGGGGAGCTACAGAAATTCGAGCACCATGCTCGCACCGACGCACTGACCGGTCTCAACAACCGATTTACGATGGAGGAGGCATTTCTTCGGGAAATGGGGCGCTGCGAAAAAAATGGCGAACCCGTATCCCTCGTCATGATCGATATCGACAACTTCAAAACCTTCAACGATACGTTTGGTCACATCGCGGGGGACCGCGCCCTATCGATCGTCGCCGACATACTGCAGAAGCAGTTCCGAACTCGCGACCTTCTCGTGCGCTACGGCGGCGATGAGTTTGCGGTGCTGCTGCCCAAAATTCCCGCACCGAAAGCCATGACAATCGCTCAGCGCGTATGCGAAGCCGTCAGCGGCGAGGCGCATGACAGCGACGATTCGCTAATTCAAATTCCCATCCGCATCTCGATGGGCATCGCTGAGCTTCGCGAGGGCGAGTCGCTGGACAAGCTAATACGGGCCGCCGACGCAGCCCTCTATCGTGCCAAACGTGCGGGTCGCAACACCGTCTCGACCTGACAAAAAAACCGCCGCCTGTTCCCCGAGTGTCTCTGCCACGAGGCATTGTAATAAGTAACCTCCAATACGGGAACTATATCGCCAGCACGACGTTGTCGATGAGCCGCGCCTTGCCGAGTTTTGCGGCGGCGAGCACAACGAGCTCGTCACTGTCTCTGTCCGGCACGCTCAAGTCCTCGGCACGCCGAATGGCGACGTACTCGGGTCGGAATCCTGCGGCAGCGAGCTCTTCAAGGGCTTCCTGCTCCAGCGCGGCGTATTCTCGATTTCCGGCCTGCAGGACGTTGCCTATACGGTTCAGTGTTCGATACAGCTTCGGTGCGACCTTGCGTTCTTTAGCGGTCAGATAGGCGTTCCGCGAACTCATCGCCAACCCGTCCTGTTCACGGACCGTAGGCGCCGTGACGATGCGAATCGGCAGGCTTAGGTCCTCGACCATGCGGCGGATGACGAGCTGCTGCTGATAGTCTTTCTGCCCGAATACGGCGATGTCCGGACCTACGAGTGCAAACAGACGCGCGACGACGGAGGTTACGCCATCGAAATGACCGGGACGAAACGACCCACAAAAGTTTTCGGTCAGACCCGGGACGCGGACGATCGTTGCTTTTTCGACACCGAACGGATAGACGGTAGCGACGTCCGGCGCAAACAGGAGATCAGCCCTGACCTGCCTGAGTCGCCGCGTGTCGCGCTCGATCGTGCGCGGATATGCATTGAAATCTTCCCCCTCACCGAACTGCGTTGGATTGACGAAGACACTGACGACCGTGCGCTCGGCATGCTCCCGAGACCTGTCGATCAGGCTGACATGCCCTGCATGCAAATTGCCCATCGTGGGCACAAGCGCTATGTGGTTGCCCTGCTCCCGCCACTCGGCAAGGTGCTGCTCGAGAGCCATTTTAGTCGTCACGACCTCCATGTAAGCGCCCCTTTTTTCGTTTTTTGTTGGGCTCAGGAAAAGCAGTGCTCCGGCGCCGGATAGCTGCGATCCTTGACGGCACGGACGTAAGCCTCGAGCGCCGCGAGCGGCGAGTCTTGGCCTTTTTGAAAATTCTTAACGAAACGCGGCGTGCGGCCGATCGTGATATCGAGCACATCGTAGAGCACGAGTATCTGGCCGTCGACGTCCGGTCCCGCGCCGATGCCGATAACCGGAACCTCTAGGGCGCCGGTTACTGACTTGCCGAGCTCATTCGGGACGCACTCGAGCAGAACGATATCGGCCCCGGCGGCCTGCAGGCGGCGCGCCGCTTCGACCATCGCGGCTGCCTGCTCGGGGTCGCGCCCCTGCACGCGAAAGCCGCCGATCTTGTGCACCGACTGCGGCTTGAGGCCGAGATGGGCACAGACCGGTATGTCATGGCGCGCGAGATGCTCGACGATTTCGAGCTGACCTTCGCCACCCTCGAGTTTGATCATCATGGCCCCGCCTTCTTGCATCATACGAACGGCATTCTCGAGTGCCTGGGCCTGCGTCGTATAGCTCATGAACGGCATGTCGGCGACGAGAAAGGCCCGCTTGAGGCCACGTGCGACGGCCCGCGAATGGTAGACAATGTCGTCGACCGTGACGGGAACCGTCGTATCGAATCCCTGGATCACCATTCCGAGCGAATCGCCGACCAGTACGAGATCCGTGCCTGCCGCGTCGACCAGCGCTGCGTAGCTTGCATCGTAGGCCGTAAGACAAGCTATCGGTTCGCCCCGTTTTTTCATGTCCCGCAGCGTGGAAACGTTGACGGGCGGCTCCGGCATGCCGCGTTGTTCCAGGTGTATATACACGTGTTACGGCTCCAATTACGCCAGGGCGGCGGCAACCGGATTGAAAAAGTTGCGGCCCCCGGTCGTACTCTCGATCTGCTCAAACAGCTGCTCGTAGTCGACAGCGCTGCCGATCGGATCGATCGACGAGGCATTGACGATCAGCAGGGGACTATCGTTATAGCTGTGAAAGAATCGTGCGTAAGCATCCGCCACCAGCTCAAGATAGTCACGATCGATCGCACGCTCCGCCGGTATACCGCGTCGCGCAATGCGTTCGAGCAAGGTATCTACACTTGCCTGCAGGTAAATAACGAGGTCTGGGACGGGCGGCTCGACGTCCAGCTGCTCGACGACCTGCCGATAGAGTCGGAGCTCATCAGGATCCAGAATCAGTTCGGCGAAAAGCTGATCCTTGGAAAACAGATAGTCAGCGACACGCACGCTCGCAAACAGATCGGACTGGCGAAGCGACTCCATCTGGCGGGCGCGGGCGAACAGAAAAAACATTTGCGCTGGCAGCGCCGCGGCGCTGCCATCCTGGTAAAAACGCTCAAGAAAGGGATTCTCGTAGACGTCTTCGAGAACCAGGTCGGCAGACAGGCTTTCTGCGAGACGCTTTGCGAGGCTGGTTTTGCCAACACCTATGGGCCCTTCGACAACGATGAAGCGGGAAACGTCCGTGGAAGTTTTTAGAGTGCTGACCGACAAGGATCCAGAGTCTCCGCTAATTTTGTCGCGCCACCGGACGATCCGTCTGGCGCACGAAGCAACCTGAAACAGGTGCTACCCGATGCGTTCAATCTGCGGCTCGAGGGCATTGCAGGCAATGTCCGCGACCCGGCCGAGTCCTGGAATGTGGACATCGGCCGCAATCTCCGCGAACGGCAACAATACAAAATTTCGCTCGGCGATGCGCGGGTGCGGCAGCGTCAGGGTCTCCGAATCGATAACGTGATCGGCAACGACAAGTAAATCCAGATCGAGACTGCGCGGGCCCCAGCGGTCTTCGTCGCGAATTCGTCCGGCCGCCACCTCGATGTCCAGCAGGGCATGTAGCAGGTCGACGGGCCGAAGTCGGGTCAGCAATCCGGCGACTGCGTTGACGAAATCCGGCTGGTCACGCGACCCGAGCGGGGCGGACCGATACAGGGACGACCGCAACGTCAGGCGAGTTTGCGGCAGCATTGCAAGACGATCGAACGCGGCCACTACCTGCGCCTGCGGGCCCTCGAGGTTGCTGCCGATGCCGACAAACGCCGGCTGCCAAGTTGCGTCGCTGCAACTCACCGTTGCTCGATCGGCTGTGCGCGCCGCTTACGCCGGCGCCGCCGACGTCTCCCGGACTTGGACGCGGTGCGAATCTGAAAGTGCCTGACACGCTCCTCGCGCGAAAGGGACTGCGCCTGGGTCCAGAAATCCGCAATCTGCTTGTCGATCTCTCCAACTTCGGCGCGCAGGAGCATGAAGTCGTAGGCCGCGCGGAATCGCCTGTGATCGAGCAGCCGCATCGCGCGCTGCCCCCGCGTATGCAGCATTCGCGGCTGTAGCGCCAGCATCTCCCGCATCGGCGCCGTGAATCGGCGCGGCAGCGCGATCTGCTGCTGCTGCTCTGCGGCGAGCTCGTAGGCAGCGATGCTCAATGACTGCGATTCGGACATTTTTTCCTGGGCGCGCCGCGCCTCGGCAAGTCTCACGGCAGGCTGCCATAAGAAGACACCCAGCAAGAACATCGGGGTAACCGATTGCCCATTCGCAACCCTGTCGTCCGTATTACGCAGCGCGGCACGCACGAACTGCATGTACACCGGATCTTCCGCGAGCTCCGCCTCGGTGGCCGGAAAAAGTTCGCCAAAGAGCGCATGTTGGCGCAGCAAATCGAACGTCATTTCCGCGTGCCCTGCCTGAAACAGCTTTAGAAACTCGTCGAACAGCCTCGCCGCCGGGACGTTTGCCAGCAATTTCGTGTTCGCCTTGATTGCCTTAATGACGTTTTCGTCGATAGCAAAATCGAGCTTGGCGGCGAAACGCACGGCGCGCAGCATGCGCACCGGATCCTCGCGGACGCGCTGGTCGGCATCGCCGATCAGGACGAGACGACGATTTCGGATGTCCGTTACGCCACCGACGAAGTCCCAGATACTGAAGTCTGCAATGCAGTAATACAGTGCGTTACAGGTGAAATCCCGGCGCCACACGTCCTCTTCGATCGTTCCGTAAACGTTGTCGCGAATGATCCGGCCCTCGTCGTCGTGCTCGACGTCGTCGTCGGCATGGTTTGCGGCCGCGCGGAAGGTCGCCACCTCGATCACATCGCGCCCGAAGCGAACGTGCGCAAGGCGAAAGCGCCGGCCGATCAGCCGGCAATTGTGAAACAGTGCCCGAACTGCCGACGGCGTAGCATCGGTTGCGACGTCGAAGTCCTTGGGGTGCAGCCCGAGTAACGCGTCGCGCACACAGCCACCGACCAGAAACGCCTGATGCCCTGCCTTGTGCAGGCGGTACAGGACCTTCAGGGCATTCTTCGAGATCTCGTCCCTGGAGACGGTATGAGCGGCGCGGGGGATGATCGTAGGAGCGACGGACTTCCGGTTCCCGGATTTTTTCAAATGACCACCGCTTGTGGATTGCCGATGCGGCCGTATAATAGCAGCCCCTGCATGACCCGGCAGCAGGATGATCACCATTCCGCTCCCTTCGTCTAGTGGTTTAGGACGCCGCCCTCTCACGGCGGTAACAGGGGTTCGAATCCCCTAGGGAGTGCCAGACAAA
>JBFJOC010000090.1:0-9499 GCA_041617855.1 Woeseiaceae bacterium
AAAGCGCTGGCAGGCTTTCGTTTCCTGGCGTCGGAGGCGCCGAACCTGCCGCTTGTGAACTGCGACGCGCCGAAATGCGATTGCCAGTTCACGCATTACGCCGATCGCCGCTCGGGCCGCGAGCGCCGGAGCCCGTTCAGCACGGGACGATTCGGGGCAACCACGGGCAAATTGGGCACCGAGCGGCGCCTTACGCCGGACCGGCGACACAACGGCTCGGGAAACCGTATCTGAAGCCGCGCTAGAATCCGTAAGCGGCGATCGTCTGCTCGTAATCTGCCAGTTCGTATTCGTGCCGCGCGCGAGCGGCGATGAGCGCCTCGATCTCGCTCTCGAGCTGGCCCGTGCGTTCCGACAGATCCTTGAGGTCGACGAGCAGCAGGACACGCTCCTCGGTCGTTGTTTCCTCGCTGATCAACAAGGCTTCCTTGTCGCGCATATCGTTCTCGACGCGGTCGAGTTCACGCTCTTTTACGGCAATGTTCGCATTGGCCTGATTCACGTTCCATCGCAATCCGTAGAGCCGCTGCCCGACGCGATAGGCGTCGAGAAATTCTTCCTCGAGCGCGGCGTCGCAGACGCCGTTGTAATTGCCACCGCTCACGCCCAGGTTATAGCCGCGGCTCGGCTGGCAAAACTCGACGAGCCCCTCGTCGCGGCCCGCCTGGTAGGCGCGAAAGTCGGCCGTCACGCCGTGTTTGGCGCAGGCCTTGCGATGACTCGAAAAGTGCTCGGTCGTATAGCCGCGTGCACCGTCCTCGTAGCCGATCGCCGACCAGTCGCTGGCCATGCATTCCTCGCTGCTCATCGACGCGCAGCCGCTGAGCGCGAGGCCGGCCGTTGCCAGCAGTAATGCCGCAAACCTCATATTCATATCGCACCTCGTCGCATGCATCGCCCTGTGTATCGGGCCGACCATTCTGCCCCGACGGCCGCTCTGGTCGCCGTGATGGCACTCACATATACGCGCATTCGGCTGAATGCCTGCTGAAAACGGCCGGCTTGCGCGGCACCGGTGCCGCAAAGCGTGAAGCCCTTCATCGTTCGCGGTTGCGCGGACGGCGCGCGGCGGCGTCGGGCTAGTCGGTGATCAGTGGCAGCACGCGTTCGGCGAGACGATCGTGCTCGAGGACCTCTTCGAGCTCGTCCGCGATTTCTCGACACGCGGCCACGACCCCCTTCCATGCAGCAACGCGTTCCGATGGCGTGTAGGCCTCGAAGTCGCGGCGATCAGGAATCTTGCCGTTGGGCAAGCGCGCAACGAATTCTGGTGAGGGACTGATCATCAGCGTGCGGTCGGTGCTTGCCGGCTGCGATCGGCGCCAGGACAGATGCTTGTCGAACCAGCCGGGCTTGATGTAATCGTAGAAATGCAGGTACAGCGCAAGCCTGTCGGGACTGCTGTGTGGAAAATCGAGGTGATAATCGATGACGCCCCCGTCACGGTATATGCCCCTGGGAGCGCCGTCGATATCGCGAATGCCTTCAAGGACGATCGGGATCGACCCCGTCGCGAGAATCGCGTCTTTGAGGTTTCGGCCGGTCATCGCCACGTGTCGCATCGGAAAGCCGCGCAGGTCGAAGAATGGCGGCAGGTCGCGGCGATCGTAGAACAGCACCCGTTCGAAAAAAGCACTGAGCGTGCGCCGGCTCGCGAGGTTCATTGTCGCCGCCGAGGCGAGACTGCAGGCCAGCGCGAGCGGATGCTCCGCGGCCGTGATGCAGCGGCTGCGTACGGTCAGCACGTGCATGCGCAGCACCGGGTGCGCGAGAATCTGGCCGACACCGTGACTGCCGAGCACGTGCTCCAGGATGTCGGCGGTCTTTATCGATATCTCACGGCGATCGGGTTTTTCGCTGTAGGATTGAGACAGGTAGGCTTCTTCGAAGCGCTCGATCGCGGCGAGCGGATCGCTCTGGCAATAGCATGCGAAACGCCACGCACCGATCGAGGTACCGATCGTGTGCACGGGACCCTCGAGTGCCGGCAGTATGCGGCGCGCCACGACCCGGTCGAGCTGACTCAGCACCAGCCATTTCGCGCCGCCGGACGCGCCCGCGAGCGTGCCGATCCGCGCCGGTGAAAAGCCCCGGTCCCGGATCTCCCGGTACGCCGACGGACCGGCTGTGAACACGAGCGAACGATGCGGTCTAATGCTGGGTGACATAGACCCGCAGTCTACAAGCATCGTCGACGATTTGTGATGGCGGTGATAATCTCGCGGCCGCCGTCGCCCGCGCAGCTGCAAACGTCGAGCATGCTCATGGAGACGCACAGGAATATGCCCCCTGTAATCCAAGGATTGCCGCTCTGGCGATCGCCGCTTGTGCTCGCGTTGACGCTGCTGGCGGCGACGTCGTTTTCACCGCGCTCGCACGCCCAAAGCGAGATGGACAAGCCGCTGTTCGTCACCAATGGCGGTGTCGACGAAGGCCGCTGCCTCGATCCGGCCGCGCCGTGCGCGAGCATCGGCTGCGCGCTCGGGCGCGTCGGCAAGGGCGGCCAGGTCCGTGTCGCCAGCAGCCGCTACGAATTGACCGAGGTCGGCGACATCTTCGCGCTGGTCAGCGGGCTCGTCGATGCGCGCGGGGGGTACCGCGAGGTGGATCGATTTGCCGCGGCCACTTCGGCGCCGACGATCCTGATCGGCGTGCCGCAGGAGTACCGCGAGCGGCTAAGCGGCCGCGGCTTCCACGTCATCGCCGATCGCAAGCAGTTGGGACGTTCGGCGGCCACGGAAAAACTGCTGGCAATGAATCGCTGCCTGAAGAAGGCCATGGCGGCGGCGAGCTGCGACGGAGGCACGGCAGGCGGCCTGACCTGCTGGAACACCGAGCTCTACGCGCCAGTCGCATCGGCCGACGTCAGCGCGTGGCCCGCGGCCGCCGTCGACGTCTGGGGCTTGGTCCACCTCAACAGCAACCGCGAGTATGCGCTCGTGAGTTTCAATAACGGCACCGCGGTGTTCGACGGAACAGACACCGGCAATTCGCGCGAGGTCGGCTTCTTCCCGGGCCAGGACACGACCTGGCGCGACATCAAGGTGCACCAATTTTTCAACGCCGGCGAGCAGCGCTGAAACGCGTATGCCTATGTTACGCGCGGCGGTAAGGCCGTCATCGACCTGACGGAGCTGCCGCAGCGCATCGCCCGGCAAGCCTAAGCAAGCGATTTTTCCGCCGCCCATAACGTGTTCCCGCTCGGCACCGACTACGCGACCGGGCTGTCGCTGACCGGCGCGCCGCCGGCGCTCGTGATCGCAGGCTCCAACAATGGCGGCGGCGCGTTCCGCCTGTATTCGCGGAGCGACGCGGCCGCGCCGGACTTCGTCGTGCTGCCGGAGGGCAACGGCAGCGATTACATGTACGATGCCGCGTCGACGATTATCCGCGACAGCCGCAAGGACACGCAGTACGGCAACACCACGCGCTACTGCGAGGTGCTGTTCGACTTCAACGAATCGACGGTCGACCTCCGGGACGTCACCGACGCCACGAATCCCGTGCGCCTGAGCCGCACGCCGTACGCGAACTCGGCGTACACGCATTCCGGATGGCCGTCTGAGGAGGGTCGGCACCTGTTCGTGCACGACGAACTCGACGAGCAGCAATACGGCCTCCGGACGACGCTCCGGACCCTGTCGCTGGCCGACCTGACGGCGCCGGTCGTCGTCGGCAGCTGGATCGGCCCCACGCGTGCCATCCACCACAACGGCTTCGTTCGCGGCAATCGCTACTACATGTCGAATTACAGCCGCGGCCTGGGCATCCTCGACATCTCCGATCCCGCCGCAGTGCAGGCGGCCGGCTTTCTCGACACCTACCCGTTTCCCGACGGCGCGAACTTCGTCGGCGCGTGCGGCGCGTACCCGTATTTTCCGAGCGGCACGATCGCCGTGAGCGACATCTCGAGCAGTCTCTATCTCGTCGGCGATGCAGAGTAACTTCTTCGCCTCTGAACAAAGGCGATTGATCGCCCGTAACTCGTCCGACGCCTTGTCGGACGCCAGCGATACGCAAAAATGATACTGGCCGATTTGCGCAATGGACGGCGCCGCTGGAAAATGATCATGCAGAAGTTGTGAAAAAAATTCTCCCGGCGACGTTCCGCACCGCTCGTCGTCGTGTGACGCCAATACGTCGTCAATGTCGAACAACAGCACCGAATGTCCACGCTCGTCCGGGATGCTGTCGAAGAACTCCGGTCCCGTAATCGTCTGCGTTCCGCGCTCAGACCGGTCGGTGTCCGCATCGACACGCCGCACAATCTCACCGACGACCATGCCGGCAAGGTTCTTCAGCATCGTTTTCTCATCGTCAAGCAGCTCGTGCGGAACGCTGTCGATGATGCGCAAGGTCCCGAGCCTGCAAGCATTTGGGGCCTTGAGCGGCGCTCCCGCGCAAATGCGGATACACGGCGGTCCCACTACCAGGGGATTGTCACGAAACCGCGAATCGAGCCGGGCTTTTCGAACCTCGAAAACATCGTCCCCCAGGATTGCATGGCCGCAAAATCAGATTTCCCGGTACGTCTCGTTACCGTCGAGACCCGCGTGGGACATGAACCACTGCCGCAAAATACACCGGAGGCGGTGAAAAGTTGGTGAGAATCGGAAAATCGGCCCTGTTTATGCATTTTTATCGCTACGCTCGGAAGTCGGGACCGAACCGAGGTCTTCTTGAATCCCGGTTCGGCCCCTGACCTTCAAGCTTGGGAGGAGAGTGGTGCCCGGCCGCTCTAGCGAGGCCGACGCATTTCGATTCCTCGATCAAAGCGCTCCCTGGAAGGGCGATCCCGCAAGACAGCCGATTCGCGATCCCGGCTTTTCACGCCTTCGAGCCACGTGCGGGCTTCCTTCTCCGGCATTGCGACGAGGCCCTGCGACTGCTTGTAAGAGCAGAAGATAAAGCGATCGCCCTGGCTATTAAATTGCGCATTGGGCATTTGGCCTATCGTGATGGAGGCGCAAATCGTCGCGCCGACAGGAACGCTCGAGGGAACGTCCAATTGGAAAGTATGCGTTTCGCTCTGGCCCCGCCTGAGATTGACCGACTCAGGCTGAGGATTTCGCGTGCCATTCCTGCCGACTTGAAAGCGCGTAATCGCATAGTTGCTCGTCGGCCCGTAGTACTCAACAGTGCTCCAGGCTTTGCCACGGTAGCGGCGGTCAGCGCCGCGATAGGTGATCTGGATACTGTAGTTACAGGTTTCGCCGCCAAAAGGAATCTCGCAAGCCTGAGTTGTTCCGAACTGGATCGGCAGCGGGGTCAACGCGAAATCGCCAAACTCCAGATCCTCGAATGCAGCGATGATAAACGGATCCGATGTCGACACCTGGTAGTCTTGGGCAAAGGCGACCAGTTGATAGGTCCCGGGGCTCAGGTTCCAGTCCAATCCGTTGAAGCGAAAACGTCCTGAATCGTCAGGCGTCGTGTAGGCTGTAAAGTAGCAACCCCAGTCCTCGCATCGTTGCATGTACAGATAGGCATACGGCGGGCTGCTGCCTGGCAAGGCGTTGCCGCTGATCGCGTCGACCAGCCGGCCGCTTACCGAGCCGATTAGCTGCAGGGGCGCGAGCCTCAGGTCTCCGAGATTCCGCATTTCAGCCTCGAATACGTCAAATGGCTCACTGGTAAAGCTCTCGAAGCCGTTGGCGGATGCCTGGACCTGATACGTACCTGTGGCCAGGGGGTTGCCGTAAAAATCATTGTAAAAAGAGAAGCTGCCGTCATCACCGGCCTGCACGTACGCGACATACTCGAAACAGTTGCCGGCGGTGCAGCGCAACAGATACGCGCTGGCGTAAGTCGGAAATGCGCCTGAAAGCGGATCGCCGCTACTGGCATCGACGAGTCGCCCGACAATCGAGTCGATTCCCCTGAACCGGTCGAGCGTCAGCAAATAGCTTCCGACGCCGCCTCCGGTGAACGAGTAATCACAGCATTGGGTGACGCCAAGAACGAACTTGCCGTCAGACGGAACGGTGACCGTCAATCGCGAATTCGGTCCACCGCCGCTGTCGTCGTTTACGGCGAGCAGCGCACAATCCGCATTGAACACGCCCAATAGCGGATTCGACAGGGTGCCAGCATTGGTGTATTCGCCCTCCAGGTCAACCTGAATGAACTCGTCGGCGGCGGCTTCAAACGCGAAAAAATCAACGTCAAGAAAATCGGGTGTCGTATCGAGGCTGCCCACAATCGTGCTTGGCCGGTCAAACGCGCCAACATCCTGCGCGGCCAAACAAGGATCGTTTGGCTCAGATTCGTCGAAGGCCTGCGCGTAGGCCGAAGTGCCGTACATAATGGAGCACAGCAGCAACAGGCCCCTGGCGATGAACGGGTAACGTGACATGGGAATGTCCTCCCTTGGATATTTGATAAGGCCGCAGAAAATTCTGCGAACAGATGTCCAAGATAGGTGTTTGTGCCGGGCGCACAATCGGCTGATTGCTGAAATCGAGGTTTAAATTCCTGAGACGGAATCGGTAAAAAAGCAGCGGCAATCCCGCAAAGTCTCGACGGACTCGCTAATATCACGCGCGCGACCGAGTAATTCCCCGCCGACGAAGCCGGCACCCGGTGCTGGAGACTCAGTCGTCGGTAGTAAGACCCTGCCTAATAGCGTATTTCGTAAGCCCTGCGACGCTGTGAATCTCGAGCTTTTTCATCAAATGTTCACGGTAAGTTCCGATGGTCTTGACGCTCAGGTCCAACTGGCTGGCAATCTGCTTGGTCGTCAGGCCATCGGCGAGCATCACCAGTACCTGTTGTTCGCGTTCGGTCAACTCCACTCCGCTGTCTTTGCAAGCACTGCTGCCCTGCTGCCGAAATGATTCGGCAAGTACCTCGGTTACCGAGCCGCTCATGTAAGACTCGCCTGCGGTTACTTTTTTCACGGCCTCGACGAGTTCGGCCAGTTCGCAGTCCTTCAGTACATATCCAACCGCTCCCGCCTTGAACATCGATTCGATCAATTGTGCGTCTGCATGCATTGACAGGCAGATTATCTTTACGTCGGGAAACTTCGCGACCAGCTCCCCGGTAAGCTTGAAACCGTCAATGCCGGGCATCGTAATGTCCGTAAATACTACGTCCGGCTCATGTTCGGTCATCAGTCTCACAGCCTGAAGCGCGTCAGTGGCGGTCGCGACGACGTGCATGCCGGCAGTCTTATTGATCAACTCGGTCAAACCGGCCAGAAATATATTATGATCGTCAACCAGTAGAATGCGTTTGCTCATCGGACTGATTCCGCCGCATTCGCCATCTCGTTCAGCGGCGCCACCATGGTCGCTTTGGTTCCTTTTCCGGCAGCGGATTCCCACGCGAAGGACCCCCCGATATGCAATAAGCGTTCACGCACCAGAAATAATCCGAGACCGCGTTCCGGGCCCGAGTCAGTCGATGCGTCGTGCGCATCACAGCCGATGCCATCGTCGGTGATAACGACTTTGATGGCATGGTCTTCGCGCGTTACCAGGATCGCCACGTTGCTCGCTTGCGCATGCTTCAAGACATTGATAAGAAGCTCTCGAATTACGCGGTAAAGAATAATTCTGGTGTTGTTCGGCAGAGGAACTTCTTCGTTATCGCAATTCAGCGAAACGCAAAGTTGTTGATCACGGTTCAGCGCTGCAATCAGATTTTTTATCGCGGGGACCAGACCCAGTTTATACAACGCGGGTGTAGCCAGGTCGTGCGATAACCGGCGGCAGGAAACGAGAGAATTGGCAATCTGGGCGGCGATTTCGTCCAGTTCTGCGCGGATCTTGCCGCTCGTTTCGGCGCGCAGCTTGCTGAGCCTTAGCTTCGCAATGGCAAGTTCCTGTCCAATGTTGTCGTGTATCTCTCCGGCAATCGATCGGCGTTCCCGTTCTCCGGACAGCGAAAGCTCGAATGCTGCGTTTCTCAGTCGCGACTGGTAGTCGGAAATCGCAATATTTGCCTGCAGGTGATTTTCCAAGTTGACGATGAAGTATTGGAACCGGTTTTCGGTTGGCCGTATTGCGGCTGCGCCAATCAATACGGGTAGCACGTGACCCTGCCTGGTCCGAATTTGCGATTGCCACGGCAGGTAATGAGCCTCGTCCTCATTGTGGCGGAATTTGCCGTCGTCCAACGTCTTCCGCTGGGCCGGCATGATGGTCGCCAAGGCAAGCGGAAGGTCCGCCGGAGAATAGCCAGACATAGACAAAAACGCCTCGTTGCCTTCGACGATCTCTCCATTGGAATTCGTCGAGATTAGTCCCAGATTCTGCGGTTCGAATTCAACCCACGTGGAGTGTATCGGCGGGCCGATTTTCTGAAAATCCCGGGTTTGGGGCGGATCGTTTGCAGCCGGCTTCGGTTTGACCATTTTTCAAGCGCCTGTTGTCTCTGACCGGCAGCAACTCCGATCAGTTGATGGATCATGCACACCTGGGTCAGGCTATACAAGAACCCTGTGTCGCGTCCATGAAATGGCGGAATAGCGGTCGAACCGCGAATTTGTCATTAAATTTCCGGTTGGCTCCACGATTCAGTTGCAAGAATCGCGCTACAGCCCCCTTAATGCCGCCGAGCTCATCTTTCAGCGCCGCCACACGGCCAGCGTCGACTTCGCGCTCAGCAATGCGTTCGACGACGCGGGCAACGATTACAGCGGCGCCACTGGCGGAAGTATCGACTGGGCTGACGGCGACGCCCATCCGAAACGGATCGAGTTCGCGATCATCGACAACGGCCAGGGCGAGACCGAAGAGTTCTTCGACCCGTCGCTGACGGCAAGCCATCGCGCCATGCTGGGCGCAAAAACGGCTGTACGTGTCAATATTCCGGATGGGCCCGGCGTGAACCACGCGCCGTGCGCCGTCACGGGAGTCAGCCTATCGGTGCAGTCGGGCGGCCTGGTCACGCTCGACGGCAGCGCATCGAATGACCCCGATGGCGACACCCTCGATTATCTTTGGACACAGACGCCGGGCCCCGCGAACGCGATCAGCAACGCGACGTTGGCGACTGCGAGCTTCACGACCCCGACGGTGAGCGCCAATACACTGCTGCAATCCCGCTTAAGAGTCGCCGACCCGGGCGGCCGCAGCGATACCGCCACGTTTGACGTAACGGTCCCGCCGCAAAGCACGAACATTGCGAGTCGCGGCGGTGGTGGTGGCGACGCGTTCGGCGCATGGCTCTGCCTCGTGCTGGCAGGCGTACGGCGATTGCGGTCTCGCCTTACTCGAACGGATGCTGCTTGACGATCGTCTGTTCGCGATCCGGGCCCGTCGAGATGATGTCGATCGGTACGCCGGCCAGTTCCTCGATGCGTGCAAGGTAGGCCGCGGCATTGGCCGGCAGTTCGCCGACCTTCGTCGCGCCGACCGTCGACGCTCCCCAGCCCGGCAGCTCTTCGTATACCGGCTTGCACTCGGCGAATCGATCGGTAACCACGGGCAAACCCGCGATCGGCTCGCCGTCGATTTCGTAGCCGTTGCAGATGCGGATGGATTCGAGTTGG
>JBFJOC010000091.1:0-9344 GCA_041617855.1 Woeseiaceae bacterium
GTCGGTCATGACCTCCACGCCTTCCGGGGCGATTGCGGTCATGAAACCGAATATCAGCGGAAACACGACGAAGTAGGCAAACGCGACGCCGGCGTAGAACAATAAAATGCTCGAGGCGAGCAGCGGCATCGCGAAGCGCTTCTCCTTGCGGTACAGCCCGGGCGCAACAAATGCCCAGGCCTGATACAGGACGACCGGCATCGCGAGAAACAGGGCAACGAAGAACGTGAGCTTGAACGGTGCGAGCAGCGGCGATGCGACTGCGGTTGCGATCATCTGATTGCCTGGCAGAACCTCTCGCAGAGGTTCCGATACGTAGGCAAAAATTTCGCGCGCGAAGGGCAGCAGGATTACGAAAATGCCGCCGACTGCCGCAGCGGCTTTCAAAAGTCGTGAGCGAAGCTCGACGAGATGTGACAGCAGCGTACCTTCCGCAAGCTCTTCTTCATCGTCCTTGTCGATAGCGTCGCTCACGGCGACTTCTCTGTCGGCGTTGGCGCATCCGGACTGTCCGGATCGGTCGGCGCATTGTCGGCATCACCTGCGTCGCTGCCTGCGGTGTGTACCGGCGAGTAAGTATCGTCGTCGCGCGGCGTGTAGGCCGGCGGCTGAATTCTAAGGTCGTCAACGATACTGAGTTCGTCCTCGAGCTGGCGCTTCATGACTCGGGTCATGCGGCGTGCCTGACCGAGCCAGGTACCCAGCTGGTTGGCGACGCGCGGCAGACGCTCCGGGCCCAGAACGATAAGCCCGATAACGAACAAGATGACGAGTTCCGAAAAGCCGATCCCGGACATTCTGGAAATGCTCAGGAATTGTTTTCTTTGCGGGCCTCTTCAACCGGCGTGGTATCGAAGTCGGCGTCCTTCTTTTTTTCCGGCTCGCTGATTTGTTCGGATGCCTTGTCGGCGTCATTGACGGCCGAGCGAAAACCCTTGACCGCACTGCCAAGATCGGAGCCCAGCGTGCGCAGCCGCTTGGTGCCGAAAATCGCGAGCACAATGACGAGCACGATCAATAACTGAACCGGGCCGATGTTGGAAAACATCACGTTACTCCTGGGGCACTGCCCCGCATTGTCGTCGATTTCGCGCCCGCCTCATCCTTAGCCGAGACTGAGCGCGAATTGTTCATGATACCTCCATGAACGAAACATTACCGTGCCGGCATCACAGCCGTAAGCGGCGCCGTCAGGTCTCGAGCCAGAACGTGACCGGTCCGTCGTTCACGAGGCTTACCTGCATGTTGGCCCCGAAGGTCCCGGCTTCCACGACATCGAGCCGTTCCCGGCAGGCTTCCACCAGGTCCTCGAAAAACGCCTTGCCTTTGTCGGGGTCAGCCGCCTTCGTAAACGAGGCCCGTGTGCCCTTTCTCGTATCCGCGGCAAGCGTGAACTGGGGCACGAGCAAGAGACCTAAGCCCACGTCGCGCACGCTCCAATTCATGCGTCCCGCCGGGTCTGCAAACACCCTGTAGGTCAGTATGCGCTCAGCCAGACGCTGGACGTCCCGGGCCTGATCATCACGATGCACTGCGACCAGGACCAGCAGGCCCGCACCGATAGCCGCCACCGTTTGGCCGCCTACCGCGACGCTTGCGCTCGAGACTCTCTGCAATAGACCGATCATTTCTCGGAGGTTCCGGAATTTATCCCTGCCGTTGGCCCTTTATAAATGCATTGACCAGATACGGACAGCCATCCCGGGGCAGCGGCGATGTCATGCTTCTGCTACCGGCCGGTGGGTGGGGATCGCCGGCGCACTCGCGGCGGGCTCCACCTCAGGATCGCGCCAGGGAGGGCGTATCGGGGCGAGCCGGCTCCCCGGCCGGACCAGGGAGGGATGGGCCCCGATCTCACGATCGGGGCCTTTTTTCCATAAAAAAACCCACTCTAATGTTTTTTTAGGGGCACTAAGAACCCAATTACCCACCTGATTGATAATGGAGCCTTAGTGGGAAAATCATACCAATTAGTTCGTGTACTGTGGTCGAAAGTGGAGCATATTCTCGAGCGCTGGCGGTGCCGCCAATCCGTCGTGGCGCCGGGATGGCAATGCGCAGCGCCCGCCGGATTGGCAAGTTCGCTCATCGCTCCTACACTGGGCCGCTTTGACGATCCCGGGAATCAAGATGAAAAGACGACAGTTCGTCGGCGGTCTCGCCGCGGCCGCAGGACTCTCCGCCTGCGCAAGGAGCGGTGAAGACTGCGCGACTGAAGGTGGCCCCGCGGCAACGAGTTACTCCTGGACAATGGTGACCTCGTGGCCGCCAAAGTTTCCGGGGCTGGGAACGGGCGCCGAGAATCTGGCCCGCCGCATAGAGGCGGCATCGAACGGTCGCGTCCGGATCAAAGTGTACGCAGCCGGCGAGCTCGTGCCTGCGTTCGAAGTCTTTGACGCGGTGAGCCGAGGCACTGCGAACATCGGCCACGGTGCCGCCTACTACCACAAGGGCAAGGTCGACGCGGCGCAATTCTTCACCGCCATTCCGTTCGGGCTCAACAATCTCGAGATGAACGCGTGGCTCTACAAGGGCGGCGGGCTGGAACTCTGGCGTGAGCTGTACGCACCCTTCAACCTGGTGCCGTTCCCCGCCGGCAATACCGGCGTGCAGATGGGCGGCTGGTTCAATAAGAAAATCGGCTCGATCGAGGATCTCAAGGGGCTCAAGATGCGTATCCCCGGTCTCGGCGGTGAGGTGCTGCGCCGCGCCGGCGGCACGCCCGTGATGCTTCCCGGGTCCGAAATTTTCACGGCCCTGCAAACCGGTGCCATCGACGCCACGGAATGGGTTGGTCCCTATAATGACATCGCGTTCGGACTCCATAAAGCAGCGAAATACTATTACTACCCGGGCTGGCAGGAGCCCGGGCCGACGCTGGAATGCATCGTGAACAAGGAGATGTGGGACGGGCTGCCGGCGGATCTGCAGGCGATAATCGACGCCGCCTGTATGGCTGCAAACGTCGAAATGGCTGCCGACTATGCGCACGGTAACGCGGTATCGCTCGCGACGCTCGACGATGATCCGAACGTGGAGCTGTTACGATTTCCGGACGATGTTCTTGATCACCTCCAGAAAATAACGTCAGAGGTCGTCAACGAGATGGCAGCGAAAGATGCCAAAGCCGCGAAAATCCAAAAATCGTTTTACGACTTTCGGCGGAAGTCGATGAAGAGTCAGCGCATCAGCGAGCAGGCCCTGCTCGAAGCGCGGTCGTGACGGCTTGACGCAGACCCGAAGAACGTCGCAAAGAGACGCCGATGCCCGGCGGCGGCCCCGTCCTGTGAGCGGCATTTTAGACAGGAGGCCCTTATGTCGCGGAGTACAGGGAAGTGCGAGATCGACCGTGCCGCGAAATGTCGGGGGAGCCCGCCATGCGGGCGATCTGCCGCGATGATGTATTAAACGGCTCCCCGGCGCGGCATTTATTTGCTCGTTGGCTCCCTTCGGTCGGTTTTATGCTTCGCAATTAAACAGCGCGTGGGGAGCCCACATGTCACACGGCCGCGCTGCCGTCCCGACTGGGTGGGAGCGGCTACCAGCCGCGATTTCCTCCGCGTTGCCGGTATGCGTTCTCGCCAAATCTCGCTCGCCTCAAGACGGCGCGCGAGCGCACGCACCGGCACCGCACTAGCGGGATGCTTTATTTGAGAAGCGATCATCCCCCGTAAATCCTGTTCGGGAGCCAGGTCACGAGTTCCGGAAATACGGCAAGCAACAGCAGCGCAAAGATCTGGATCGCCACGAACGGGATGACGCCGCGATAAATTTCGGCAGTTTTAACCGATGCGGGTGCGACGCCGCGCAGGTAGAACAGCGCAAACCCGAATGGTGGCGTCAAGAACGAGGTCTGAAGGTTGATCGCGATCATGATGCCGAGCCAGACTGGATCGAGGCCCATCGCAAGCAGCACCGGCCCGACGATCGGCACGACAACGAACGTTATTTCGATGACGTCGAGCACGAAGCCGAGCAGGAACATGACGAGCATGACGACCAGGACGGCGCCGACCACGCCGCCGGGGAGCGCTTCGAGCACGGTATGGACGCCATCGTCGCCGCCGTAACCCCGGAACACGAGGGAGAAAATCGAGGCGCCGATCAGGATCATGAAGACCATGCTGCTGATCTTCAGTGTGCTGCCGGTGATTTCCGCGAGCCGCGTCGCGTCGAGCTGGCGCCGTGACAGCGCGAGCAGCAGCGCACCCATGCCGCCGACGCCGGCGGCCTCGGTGGGTGTGGCGAGGCCACCGAGAATCGAGCCGAGTACCGCGAAAATCAGAATAAGGGGCGGGCCGATTGCACGCAGCACCTGCCAGGCGGAAACGCGTTCATCGGTATCGGCTTCGTGTGCCGGCATGACGTCGGGTCGAACCAGTGCGAGCCCGACGATGTATGCGATGTACAAGGTGACCAGCAACAGGCCGGGAATCAGTGCGCCCGCAAACAGATCACCGACCGAAACCGTTTTTGGCGAATAAATACCGATGTCGAGCTGTGCCTGCTGGTATGCCGACGTCATTACGTCGCCGAGCATGACAAGGATGATGGACGGCGGAATGATCTGGCCGAGCGTGCCCGAGGCGCAGATCGTGCCCGTCGAGATCTCCGGGGCGTAACCACGCCTGAGCATTGTTGGCAGCGACAGGAGGCCCATGGTGACGACGGTCGCTCCGACGATGCCGGTGCTAGCAGCGAGCAGCATCCCGACGAGCGTCACCGAGATACCGAGCCCACCGCGCAGCGCGCCGAACAGGCTACTCAGCGTCTCGAGCAACTCCTCTGCAATTTTTGCGCGCTCCAGCGTGACGCCCATGAACACGAACAGGGGTACCGCAACGAGCGTCTCGTTGGTCATGATGCCGAAAAGGCGGTTGGGTAGCCCGGACAGAAGCGCTTCGTTGAAACTGCCGCCGGCGACGCCGACGGCTGCAAAAAGCAGCGCGGTCCCGCCCAGCGTGAACGCAACCGGGAAGCCGGCGAGCAGGACGCCGACGACGGACAAAAACAGCAGAAACGCGACCCACTCCATCGTCAGCTTCCGCGAATCACGGCAAGCGAGCGCAGGAGCAGCGAGATGCCCTGCAGGAACACGGCGATCGGCATCGCAACGAGCGCGGTTTTCAACAGCGGAATAAACGGATACGGTAAGCCGCCGGATTCGCGGGATGCCTCCTGGATGGACCAGGAGGCCGCGACGAAATCGACCGACTTATAGGCGAGGAACGCGCACATCGGCAGGAGGAACACAAGGACGCCGAGAAGATCGACCCATGCCCGACGCTTACCAATCATGCCGCGATAAAAGACGTCGACCCGTACATGCTCTTCCTGCTGTAGCGTGTACGCCGCCCCGAGCATGAACACGACGGCATGCATCCAGGTTACGGACTCCTGGAGCCAGATGAGGCCTGCATCAAATACATAGCGCATGACGACGACGACTGTCGTCACGAGAACCATAATCAGCGTCAGCCAGGCCGTGACTCTGCCCGTCGCGATGCTCACGCGATCGAGTAGGTTGTCCGCGGCCTGGCCCGGTTTCTGCTCCTGCATGCTGCGCTCAATGCCGCCAGAACGTGGGCGTGATCAGGACCAGCAGTGTGAAGATCTCGAGGCGGCCCAGCAGCATACCGACAATGGCTATCCATTTGCCGATATCGCTGACGGTTTGGAAGCCGGATGCGACGTCACCGAGCCCCGGACCCAGGTTGTTGAGCGTGGCCGCCATCGCCGAAAACGCCGTAACCTGGTCGAGGCCGGTCGACATCATGGCGACCATGAGCACGGCGAACACGACAACGTACACTGAGAAAAAGCCCCAGACGGCGTCCACGACGCGATATTGGACGGCTTTATTGCCGAGCTTGACCGGAATCTCGGCACTCGGGTGGACGAGACGCACGATTTCGCGCATACCCTGCTTGTAAATCAGCAGCCAACGAATGACCTTGATGCCCCCCGCGGTCGAACCCGCCGAACCGCCGACGAAGCTCGCCAGTATCAGGACGACCGGCAGTGCCGCCGGCCACGCCGAAAAATTTGCTGTCGTGTAGCCGGTCGTCGTCGCAATCGACACGGCCTGGAACAAACCGTTTATAAGCGTCTGGCCCGGGTTCGCGTAATGCTGCTGCTGAAACAGGATGGCGACGACGAGCGCAGAGATCGTTATCAGAAATGCCGTGTAGGCACGGAATTCGGGATCCTGCGCGTAATGCCGAATCGAAACGAAGCGCCACGCGTAAAAATGCAGCGAGAAGTTGATTCCAGCGGCGAACATGAAAATGATTGCGACGACATCGATCGCGGGGCTGTCGAAATAGCCGATGCTCATATCGTGAGTCGAAAAGCCGCCGATCGCGACGGTCGAGAACGCATGGCAAATCGCGTCGAACCAGCCCATACCGGCGATCATATAGGCCACGGTGCACGCAATCGTGAACGCGAGGTAGACGTACCAGAGCGCTTTCGCCGTTTCGGTGATCCGCGGCGTGAGCTTCGTATCCTTCACCGGTCCCGGCGTCTCGGCCCGGTAAAGCTGCATGCCGCCGACGCCGAGCATGGGTAGAACCGCGACGGCCAGGACGATGATGCCCATACCGCCGAGCCACTGCAGCTGTTGGCGGTAGTACAGAATCGATCTCGGTAACGCGTCGAGCCCGGTCAGTATCGTGGCGCCCGTCGTCGTGAGGCCGGACATCGATTCGAAGACGGCATCCGTGACGGACAGCGTGATCTCGTCGGCGAAATACAGCGGCGCGGCGCCAAAGGTCCCCAGGACGGTCCAGAACGCGGCAACGACCACGAAGCCATCACGCAGGCGCAGCTCCTTGCGGAGCTTGCGAACCGGAAACCAGGTTATGAGGCCGGCGAACAGCGTCAATGCAAAGCCTTCGACGAACGGGAGCCAGGACTGCTCGTCGAAGATCATGCTCACTATGATCGGCGGCAGCATCGTCACGCTGAACATCATGAGGAGCAGCCCGAGGATGCGTTGTACGACGGTCCAGTTCATTGCGCTGTGACGCCTGCGAACCTCTATCAAACAAACGACACGCCGACCTGGAACAGCTGTTCCAGGTATTCGATCTTGCGACGATCGGTAAGAAACAGGATTACGTGATCGTCCGTTTCGATCTCGGTATCGTGATGCGCGATGATGACACGGCCGTCGCGCACCAGCGCCGCGATCGCGGCACCCTTGGGTAAATTGATTTCTTCGATTTTGCGCCCCACGACTTTGGATTCGTCCCGGTTGCCATGCGCGACGGCCTCGATAGCCTCGGCCGCGCCGTGCCTCAGAGAGTGCACCTTTACGACGTCGCCGCGGCGAACGTGCGCGAGCAGTGAGCCGATCGTGACCTGCTGCGGCGATATTGCGACATCGATGCTGCCGGCTTCCATGAGATCGACGTACGAGGCGCGATTGATCAGCGCCATGACCTTGTGCGCTCCGAGTCGTTTCGCGAGCATCGAGCTCAGGATGTTGGCCTCCTCGGAATTGGTCAGCGCGCAAAACACGTCGACATTGTCGATGTTTTCCTCGAGCAGCAGCTCTTCGTCGGCGGCATCGCCGACCAGTACGATCGCCTTGTTGAGCTGCTCCGAGATGTAGCGTGCCCGGACCGAGTCACGCTCGATGATCTTGACCTGGTTGGTCTGTTCCAATGCCTTGGCGAGGCGCGACCCAATGTTGCCACCGCCCGCGATGACGACACGTCGGACCGGGTCTTCCAGACGACGCATTTCGCTCATGAAGACTCGAATGTCCTTGCGGTCGGCGATGAAGAATACCTCGTCGCCCTCCTGAATGATCGTGTCGCCCTCTACGGCCAGCGATTTGCCATTGCGGTAAATCGCCGCAATGCGACCCTCGGTGTTCGGAATGTGCTCGCGGAGTGTCGCGATGCGCTGGCCGACGAGCAGGCCGTCGCGATCCGCTTTTGCGCCGACGAGCTGTACACGCCCGTCTGCGCAATCGAGTACCTGGGAAGTGCCGGGGTACAGGATCAGCTTCTCGATGTAGTCGCACACAAGCTGCTCCGGGCTGATGCGTACATCGATCGGAATCGCATCCTGAGTGAACAGGTCCTTGGCATTCATGTAGTCGGCCGAGCGAATACGCGCGATCTTCGTCGGTGTATGAAACAACGTATACGCAACCTGGCAGGCGACCATGTTCGTTTCGTCGCTGTCGGTCAGGGCCACGACGATGTCGGCATCGTTGGCGCCGGCGCGATTCAGGACGTCCGGATAAGCGGCGTGACCGACAACCGTCCGAATGTCGAGGCGATCCTGCAGCTCGCGGAGGATATCCGGGCTCACATCGACGACCGTGACTTCGTTTGCTTCCTCACGGGACAAATGGTAGGCAGCCGAAGACCCGACCTGACCTGCACCAAGAATGAGAACCTTCATTGTTGTTGTGATGCCCTAGCCGGCGGCGGGTCGTGCCGCGTCATGCAGGTCCTTTGGAAAGCCCGTAGTTTACATGAGATCGAGATTCGCATAGCTCAGCACCAGCCATTTGGTGCCGGCATTCTCGAAGTTGACCTCGACGCGGGCGTGTGCGCCCTGACCCTCGCAATTGAGTATCACCCCGTCACCAAACTTGCCGTGATGCACGCGCTGACCCAGGTGAATGCCGAGCTCGGCAGCCGGTGCGGCGGCTACGGAGCGCCCGGACGGCGAGCGCAGTGGCCGGGAAACCTGAACGCGCGGCCGCACCTCTTCGATGTGCTCATCCGGCATTTCCGCAATGAATCGCGAGGGTTGCGAATAACTGTCCATTCCGTGCAGGCGTCGCTGCTCTGCGTGCGTGGCGTACAGCAGCTGCTTTGCCCGCGTCATGCCGACGTAACAAAGCCGGCGCTCCTCCTCGAGCCCCGCCGGGTCGGCGATGGACCGCTGATGCGGAAACAGGCCATCCTCCATGCCGCAAAGAAAGACGAGAGGAAACTCGAGGCCTTTCGCCGAGTGCATCGTCATCAGCTGCACACAGTCTTCCCAGGCATCGGCCTGCCCTTCGCCGGATTCGAGCGCTGCGTGCGCAAGAAATTCGTCGAGCGGTGCCATTTCCTCGGCGGGATCCGGCTCGAAGCTGCGCGCCGCGCTGACAAGCTCCAGGAGGTTCTCTACGCGGGTCTCACCGGTTTCGCCCTTTTCCTTTTTGAAGAATTCCACGAGCCCGCTGGCGTGAATCACATGGTCGACGGTGTTATGCAGGTCCAGTGATCGTGTGTCGCGGTCCAGGCTCTCGATGAGGTTGAGGAAGGTTCGCACGGCGTTGGCGGCGCGGCTGTTGAGTTCATCGCTCGCCACGGCGCCGGCGGCACGCCACA
>JBFJOC010000092.1:0-9341 GCA_041617855.1 Woeseiaceae bacterium
CTCGCGCAGCGTTCAGGCCGAGCGTGAATACGGGCGGATGCTCCGTGAACCAGATCTCGTCCGGCGTCTCCGGATCGCGCGCATCCGTGAAGCGCTGCATCGCACGCCAGAGGGGCACGTAGTCCTGGCGCGCGAGTTCGCGAACGACGACCTTGCCAAGGCAATTTGCTGCTGCCACGGTCAGAGCACCATCAGCACGTCTGCGTGCGCCGTTACGTCGCGATAAATGGCATCGAGCTGGCGCCGGCTTTGCGCGGAGACCGTGATCGTGATCGAAACGAAACGCCCGTTCCTGCTGGGCGCGCTGCGGATGACGTCGTCGGGGATCGGTCCGGTGTGTTTTTCAACCAGCGAACGAACGATGGCGCGAAATTCAGGTGTCGCACGCCCCATCGCCTTGATCGGAAACTCGCAGGGAAATTCAAATAGACTCTCGTCGGTCATGCGACACCGAAACTCGCCGACTATTCGAACATCAGCCGCACGCCGTCGCGGGCACGCTGCCAGAGGGAGCCCGTCGGATTATCGGCCAGTGCCAAAAGCGGGGTACTAATGACGTTTGCACCGTCGAGGCCGACGCTGAGCTCCGCAATCGGCTGTCCCGCAGTCACCGGTGCGACCAGCACGGCGGGTACGTTCAGCACGGACTCGAGCCTGTCGTAACTACCGCGCGGCACCGTGACGTAAAGATCGTCGTGCACCCCGAGACGGCTATACTCGTGCGCAGACTTCCATATGCGGGCTTTCGCGATTTCATCTCCGGCCTTAAAGAGGAGGCGGGTCTCGAAGAAGCGGAACGCATAATTCAGAAGCGCCTGGCTGCCGTCAATTCTGGCTTTAGCACTCGACATCCCGAGAACGACGGCAATGACACGCATGCCCTCACGGCGCGCAGAGGACACGAGGCAATAACCGGCATCGTCGGTGTGGCCCGTCTTCATGCCGTCCACCGATGAATCGCGCCAGAGCAGACTATTGCGATTCGGTTGTTTGATCTCGTTGTGACTAAATTCCTTGAGGGAGTACCATGCATAGTAGTCGGGAAATTCACGGATGATTGCGCGTGCCACGATTGCGAGATCACGCGCGGTCGCGTAATGGTCGTCGTGAGGCAGCCCGGTAGCGTTCATGAAGTGGCTGGACAGCATGCCCAGCGACTGCGAGTACTGGTTCATGACCTCGGCAAATACCGATTCCGATCCGGCGACATGTTCCGCGAGCGCAACGCTGGCGTCGTTGCCCGATTGAACGATCATTCCGAGCAGGAGATCTTCAACGGAAACGCGCTTGCCGACCTCGACGAACATTCGCGACCCGGGCGTGCGCCAGGCTGTCTCGCTGATCGTGACCTCGTCAGCGAGCGCTATCTGTTTTTCCGCGAGCGCCTTGAATACGACGTAAGCGGTTACTAGTTTCGTCAGGCTGGCCGGGGCAAGGCGTTTGTCCGTATCCAGCCCGGCGAGCTGCTGCCCGGTCGTGCTGTCGATCACCAGATAACTCTTCGCCCCGATGACAGGCGGCGCCGGTACGGGACGCGTTTTTGCGACGGCGAGGCATGTGGCAAACAGGAGAGCGACTAGCACGAAGATTCGAGCTTGCATGGATACCCTGGGGGTTCAGAACCAGACCCCGGTATTGTAACGACTGTGTCGAAAATCGGTAGGCATCGCCCGGCACGCTGAGGCTGGGAGGCGCTGAGGCTCCTGCCGGAGCCGATGCCGACTCACCGGACAACTAATCCGTAACCAAATATGGCTCGCCCATGCCCAGGTTTTGGAGTTCTTCGACGAGCACGTCATATTGTATGACGTTGGTGATGGGTCCCACGCGGACGCGGTACAGCGTTCGATCCGGCTCCAGATCTTCGTAAATGACGGCGTTGCGTATGCCGCGTTCGAGGAGCAGCCCGAACTGGCGCTCGGCGTTGCTGCGTTCCAGAAACGCGCCGATTTGTGCGTACACTGTGTGCTCTGCGTCCACCTCTTGCGCCGTCGCAACGGGCTGGTCGGCGGGAGGCTGCGGCACCGGCTCGGGTGCCAGGGTGTCCGGCGCTGCGACCAGCTGCCGGGTAGGCTGGTCGACCGCAGCTTCGTCGAAGCCGATCGCTTCTACCTCGACCAGGCTCGTGCCATCGCGCACCATGTCGAGCCTCAGCGCGGCCGAGTAGGACAGGTCGATGATGCGATTTGCGACGAACGGGCCGCGATCGTTGACGCGCACGACCACGGTTTGGTCATTGCGCAGGTTGCGCACACGTACATACGTAGGCAACGGCAGCGATTTGTGGGCTGCGGTCATCGCATGCATGTCGTACGGCTCCCGGCTGGCGGTCAGGCGGCCGTGGAATTTGCGCCCGTACCACGAGGCGACGCCGCGCTCGCGGTATCCTTCACTGCTGTCCATCACTGTATAACGTTTGCCAAAGACCTCGTACACTGGACCATTGCCGTAACGGCTTTTCGGCTCACGACGCGGCACGGCATCATCCGGAAGATTCCGCTGTGCGGTACGTCCCGACGGCGGCCCGTCCTTGACGCGCGCAGGGCCGCAGCCGGCTGCGAGAGCCAATGTCGCGAGGACAAGCAGCGCTGGCGTGACGTGCCTAACCATCCCTAAGCTCCCTTGCGATCTCCAGTCCCAGTTGATGCACGGCCAGCGCGTACATGACGCTGCGGTTGTAGCGCGTTATCACGAAGAAATTGTGGAACCCGACCCAATGCTCATCGCCGTCGTCAGTCTCGAGAGTCAATAGTTGGCCGGCGCTGGTAGGCGGCATGTCGGTCGCGAACATGACGCCCTGGGAACTGAGCGACGCAACGGTTTCACCCGGCTCCAACGGATTTTCAGGCGGGTTGCCGCGCCAGCGTCGACCGAGTGATGCCGGAACCGCGACTTCTTCGCCAGTTCTCCAGTCATGTTCGATAAAATAGTTCGCAACGCTCGCCGCAACGTCCGCCCAGTCATTCCATATATCGCGCTTGCCATCGCCGGTTCCATCGACTGCATACGCGCGATAGCTCGAAGGCATGAACTGAGGTCGACCCATCGCGCCGGCATACGAGCCAACGGCATCCGCGGCCTGCATTTCCTCTTCGCGAACGAGCAGCAGAAACTGCTGCAGTTCCCGCCGGAAAAAAGCAGCTCGCGGGGGGTAGTCGAATGCGAGCGTAGCGAGCGCATCGAGGACGCGGTGCCCGCCCGTTATCCGACCGAAATAGGTTTCGACGCCAATCACGCCGACGACGATTTCGACGGGTACACCGGTTGAATCGGCAATGCAGTCGAGAAGTTCGGCGTTGTTGCGCCAGAACTCCGCGCCAGCTTCGACACGCTCCCTGGTCAGGAAGATCTTGCGGTACTCACCCCAGGTCAGCGTGCGTTCGGCCGGCTTGCTGATCAGGTCGATTATTGACTCCTTGATCTCGGCGTCGGTAAGAATGCGCACGAGCTCATCGCGCTCATAGTCGTGTGTCTCGACCATCTCGTCGATGAATGCGGCGACGTCGGGACGCTCGATATCGACGGCAAAAGCCGTTGATAACCAGACGAGCACGACGCATGCGCCAGAGAAATGCGTCAGTCTCATCAATGAGGCAACAATTTACGGTGTGAATTGATCGCCATCAGAATACCGAATCCGGCCATCAACGTCACCATCGAGGTTCCGCCAAAGCTGACGAGCGGCAAAGGTATACCGACGACCGGAACCAGGCCCGTAACCATCGCGGTATTCACGAATACGTACACGAAGAACGTCAGGCTGATCGAGCCAGCCAGCAGCCGCGAGTAGGTGTCGTGAGCCTGAATGGCGATATAAAGGCCACGGCCGATGACGAAGATGTACAGGCCTATGAGTGTGAGTACGCCGAGGAGTCCGAGCTCTTCCCCCATTACGGCGAAGATGAAATCGGTGTCACGCTCCGGAAGAAATTCGAGCTGTGCCTGCGAGCCATTCGTCCAGCCTTTCCCGAACAGGCCGCCCGAGCCTATCGCTATTTTCGACTGAATGATGTTGTAGCCGGCGCCCAGGGGATCCGCTTCCGGATTGAGCAGCGTCAGTACGCGCTGTTTTTGATAGTCCTGCATGAAGTGCCACAGCAGCAGAGCACCGGGGGCAGCCAGCACGAGCAGCATCAGCAGCAGTCTGAGCGGCAAGCCGGCAAGGATGATGACGATGAAGCCCGACGCCGCGATCAGAAGCGCGGTGCCGAGATCAGGCTGGCGCGCTATCAGGATGGTGGGCAGGATGATCAGGACGAGCAGCGTCATCACGTGGCGCAGCGTTGGTGGGACGGGCCGTTCGTGAAGGTACCAGGCCGCCATCATCGGCACTGCGAGTTTCATGATCTCGGATGGCTGAAAACGAATCCCGAAATCGAGCCAGCGGCGCGCACCCTGGCTGACTTCGCCGACGACCAGAACGAGAACGAGCAGCGTGCAGCCCAGGATATAACCCCATGGAGTCCAGCGACGCAGAAAATCCGGTGACAGCTGCGTGAAAAACAGCATCACGAACAGCGCAACACAGAGCCTCACGAGCTGATTGAGCCACAGGCGAAGATTCTCGCCCACCGCGCTGTACAGCACGACGAGTCCCACGCCGAGAATCAGCAATAGCCCGATCAACAGCGGCGTATCGATGTTGAGGCTGCGGACCAGCCGTGTGAACTGGTTCAGCGGCGCAGGACGCTGCGCGACGAATTTCCCCGTGCTACTTACGCGCATATTTGCTGAAGCCCAGATACTGATCCAAGATGGCTCGCGCGATCGGTGCCGCAGTGCGGCTGCCGCTGCTACCGTTTTCGACGATTACCGCCACGGCGATGCTGGGTCTCTCGAACGGGGCGAAGGCGATGAAGAGGGCATGATCACGCAGTCGTTCCGCAATCTCGTCCTCGTCGTATTCTTCCTCCTGTGCCAGGGAAAACACCTGTGCGGTGCCGCTCTTTCCAGCCATCCGGTACGACGCACCGCTCCCGGCAGCACGCGCGGTGCCGCGCGGGCCGTGCATGACCGCGCGCATGGCGTCGAGGATGCTGGACCAGTAATAGTCGTTGTCGATGTCGACGGTGGCCGGCGGTTCCCCGGGGTCGCGTGCCCGTTCGCCCGTCACGACGTCTTCGGTCGCGGTAATCAGGCGTGGCCGGTGTCGGACGCCGCGCGTCGCGAGCGTTGCGGCCGCGCTGGCAAGCTGCAGCGGTGTCGCCAGCATGTATCCCTGGCCGATCGATGCGATGACGGTTTCGCCCTGAAACCAGCGCTGGTCAGCGTGGTTGCGGAAGGCGCGTCGCTTCCAGTCGCGTGATGGTACGAGGCCGCTGCTCTCGCCGCCGATATCCAGCCCGCTCGTGCGGCCGAGGCCGAACATCTCCAGGTAGTCGTGCATACGATCGATGCCAATGGCGGTGCTGATTTCGTAAAAGTACACGTCGCAGGACTGCTCGATCGCGTCATGCAGCACTACTTCGCCGTGGCCCTCCGGCTTCCAGTCGCGGTAGCGGTGCGTCGTGTTCGGCAGTCTGAAGTAGCCGCGGCACATCGTCTTTCGGGTCAGATTGGTTGCGCCGGTCTCGAGTGCGGCCAGCGCCAGCATCGGCTTGATCGTGGAACCGGGCGGGTAAGTGCCGCGCGTGGCGCGATTGAAGAGTGGCTGATCGGGATCGTTCTGCAATTCCGCGAACTCAGCGCCGCTCATGCCGACTGCAAAAAGATTCGGATCGAAAGACGGTGCGCTGACGAGCGCGAGCACATCGCCGCTCCATGGGTCGATTGCGACAGCGGAACCACGTCGGTCGCGCATCAGCTCAGTCGCAAGCAGCTGCAGATCGAGGTCAAGGCTCAGAATCACGTTGTTTCCAGGGGCTGGCGTGGCGTCTGCAGGCAGCGCATCGCCGGATTCAGAGGCTTCCGCAAGCACCGTCCGCCCCAGAGCGTTCGTGACTACATGTCGATAGCCGGGGAAGCCATGCAGCGTCGACTCTACGGTCAACTCCACACCGGTTTTCCCGGTTTGTGCGGTCCCCGTATAGCGCGACGGTTCGAGCCTTTCCAAGTCGCGGCTCGATACGGCGCCAACGTAACCGACGGCGTGCGCGACGGCCTCGCCATGCGGATAGTGTCGGACCAGACGCGGCTGAAAGTCGACGCCCGGGAACCGCGGTCGCTGAATCGCGAAATTTGCGATCTCCTCATCGCTGAGCTGCAGATTCAGCGTGACAGGCTTGAAGCGAGGCCCGGCTTCGGCGAGTTGCGTAAGACGCGGAATATCCAGGGCGTCCAGGAGTCCGAGAGCTGCGAGCCGGTGCAGCGTGTCGTCGATATCGTCGATTTGCTCGGGAATCATCTCGAGCTGATAGGCCGGCAGATTTTCCGCGAGCACCCGACCATTTCGATCGAATATGAGTCCGCGTATCGGGGGTACAGGCTCGATACGCACCCGGTTTCCCTGCGACTGCGCGGCGAAATCTTCGTAATCCAAGACCTGTAGCTGCACGAGGCGCACAATAACGATCGCAAGAAGCAGCAGGCTGCCTGCCGAGAGCAGCGCTACGCGCGCGATGAACAGCTGCCGCTCGCGATGATGGTCTTTGATAGGCGACAGCAGGTCCATCAGTGTCGCAACTGCATTCTGAATCGTACGCCCGAGAGGAACGAGAATACGATTGGCCAAAGCAGCGTACCTGTGAGCACAGGGCCCCAGTACCGGATCAATGGCGCCTCGAATCCAGCAACGCCATTGATCCAGAACAGCAGGAATTGATACAGCGTGAGCAGTGCAAATACGGTCAGCGTCAGCTGCGAAAGGGGAAAGACGCGCATCAGCAAATGAAAGCGCAGCGTAATGAACACGACGCTGGACAGTGCAAGCGCATGCTGCCCGAGCAGCGTGCCCTGCGCCACATCGATGAAAAGCCCGATGAGCCACGCGTAAACGATGCTCCAATTACGGGGCAGCAGCATGGCCCAGAAGACCAGCGTCAGCGCGACCCAGTCGGGCCTGAATGCCTCGATTCGCCCCGGCAACGGCAGGATCGTCAGCAAGAGCGCAACGACGACCGTAACGACGATCGGCAGCCGGCCTGCGTTCCGCGCGTCAGTCGCCATCGGCATCCGCCGCTGGCCCTGGGGCCGAGGGAAAGATCAGCATGACCTCACGCACCTGATCGAGTGCCGCGACCGGGGCTGCGTTGACGTCGGCAAACGGCTCCTGCGGAATTCGGTTGACGGACGTCACGACGGCGACCGGATAGCCAGCGGGAAAGCCGCCGCCGAGTCCCGAGGTGACGAGGAGGTCGCCGGCGCTGATGTCGGCGCTGTTCGGCAGGAACGGCAGGTCCAGGCGATCGATCTCCCCGGTGCCTTTGGCGATGGTGCGCAGGCCATTGCGATTGACTTCGACGGGGAGGGCATGGCTCGGATGCGTTATGAGAATCGCTTGCGACGACATCAACGCCGTGCGAATGATCTGCCCGACGACGCCCTGGGCATCAACCAGTGCCTGACCGTTGAACGCGCCGTCGCGTGTGCCGACATCGATGACGAAACTGTGGCCGTAGGGGTTCGCGTAGACGGCCATGATCTCCGCGACCCGGACCGCGTCGCGAACCCGCGTACGCGCTTCGAGCAATTCTCTCAGGCGCTGATTCTCGGCGCGGAGCGCGGCCTGCGTTTGCAGCTCCGCTTTGAGGATCAGGCGTTCGTTTTCGAGCAGATCGAGCTTGTCTTGCAGCTCGCCGCGGGTCACCGTGGCGTGACGCAGCCAACCCCAGAGTCGGAATGGCGCATCAACCGCGACCTGCAGCGGATAGACCGCGACGTCGACGACCTTCCGAAGAGCCTGCAGGTGACTGAAACGGTGGTCCACTACCATCAGGACGATGCTCAGGAATACGAGGAACAGCATCCGGAAACCGAGCGCCGGAATTCTGGCGGGAGTACTGTTATTGGCTCGGGATACGACCATCGGGTTGCAGCGGATCGGCCCGGGAGAGACGCCTTACCTGATTACTCACAGATGGTCGCACGGCTCACCGTGCGGTTCCATTGAAACCTGCATCGTGGTAGCCCGCGTGCTGCAGGTCGAAATCGCGTCTACTCCAGGCCGAATACCGCGGGCCCGTGCTCGTCGATGAGTTCAATGACGCGGCCACCACCGCGCGCGACGCAGGTGAGTGGGTCATCGGCGATGATCACGGGAAGTCCGGTCTCCTCCATCAGCAGCTTGTCGATGTCACGGAGCATAGCGCCGCCGCCGGTCAGCACGATCCCGCGTTCCGCGACGTCGGCGCCGAGCTCGGGAGGGGTCTGCTCGAGCGCCTCTTTGACCGCACCCACGATGCCCTGTAGCGGTTCCTGCAGGGCCTCGAGAATTTCGTTGCTGTTGAGCGTGAAGCTGCGCGGCACGCCTTCGGAAAGATTACGTCCTTTCACCGAGATCTCGAGGACCTCCTGGCCGGGAAACGCCGACCCGATCTCGTGCTTGATGCGCTCGGCCGTCGCTTCGCCGATCAGGATGCCGTAATTGCGTCGCACGTAGTTCGTGATGGCTTCATCGAAGCGGTCGCCGCCAATGCGCACCGAGGCCGCGTACACGATCCCGTTCAGTGAGATCACGGCCACCTCCGAGGTACCTCCGCCGATATCCAGCACCATGGAACCGCGCGCCTCGTGTACCGGCATGCCTGCACCGATCGCCGCCGCCATCGGTTCGTCGATCAGATGTACCTTGCGGGCGCCAGCACCCTCGGCAGATTCCCGGATCGCGCGTCGCTCGACCTGCGTAGATCCGTACGGCACGCAGATGAGCACTCTCGGGCTCGGCCGGAAATACCGGGTCCCGTGCGCCTTGCGGATGAAGTGCTGCAGCATTTTCTCGGTGACCGTGAAGTCGGCGATGACGCCATCCTTGAGTGGCCGGATCGCCGTGATGTTGCCGGGTGTCCGCCCCAGCATATTCTTTGCCTCGGCGCCGACGGCTTCCACGACCCGCCCCCCCCGTCCGCTGTCCTCCCGGATCGCAACGACCGAAGGTTCGTCGAGGACGATTCCGTGCCCTCGCGAGTAGATCAGCGTATTTGCGGTGCCAAGGTCTATCGACAGGTCATTGGAGAAATAACCCAGAATATTCTTGAGCATGCTGGGGAGAAGTCCCGAATCAGATCAACGGGTTAATCTAACAATGCCCACGACTTTGCACAAGGCGGCGTGTATCATTGCGAACGCGTTCAGCCGAACGCGAATTAGCGCAGCTTTGACCCCGGAAATCATCCGTGTCACTCGATAAAGATCAGGTCCGGCATATCGCAATGCTGGCACGACTGCAACTCGTGGATGACGACGTC
>JBFJOC010000093.1:0-8901 GCA_041617855.1 Woeseiaceae bacterium
CCACCTTGAGACGCCGCGTCATCTGCCGGAACGTCTCGCTGTAGCACAGCATTCGGCCGAGCGGATCGCCGATGCCCGCATCGTAACCTGCAGCAACCATGAGCAAATCGGGCGCAAACGCGTTCAACGCCGGCACGACGAGCTCATCGAAGGCCGCGAGATACGCACCGTGCCCGCTGCCGGGCGGCAATGGCAGATTCATGTTGAAGCCGCGGCCCGCACCTTCGCCGATCGCGTCGATACCGCCGCTGTCCACCGGGTAATAGCGATCCTGGTGCAGCGAAATCGTCAACACCGACGGATCGGCGTAGAACGCCAGCTCGGTGCCGTTGCCGTGGTGCACGTCCCAGTCGACGACCGCGACACGCTCCACGCCGCGAACCTGCTGAACGTGCTTCACCGCGATCGCGACGTTGCCGAAGATGCAAAAGCCGCGGCCGCGATCGGGCTCGGCATGATGGCCGCAGGGCCTGACCAGCGCGTAGGCGTTGTCGACCTCGCGCGAGAGCACCGCGTCGACGGCGGCGATGCAGCCGCCGGCCGCGAGCCGGGCCACCTCGTAGCCGTGCGGCCCGAATCGCGCGTTCTCGCCGGCCTCGCCGCCGCCGGCCTCGCTCAGTGACCACACGCGCCGGATGTAGCTCCGCGGGTGAAACCGCGCTAACTCCGCTTCCGTTGCGGCTCGCGCCGGAACCCTGACGAGCTTCTTCGCGAGCCCGCTGACCGAAAGCAGACCGTGCAAGCGGCGCTTGCTCTCGGGTCGGTCGAGCGCAGGGTACGGTTCCGACCAGACGCTCGTCGATGCCCTGCCGGCGTCGTGCCATGCAAAGCGCTCGTCCCAGACATATCCCGTGCTCATAGTGAAACTCCTGCTTCTGTCAGGTGCTGCCTAGGCGGCCCGCCGTATTGGCCGCCGCCGCTCCTCGACCGGCGGCGTGGACACATCGCGGCCGAACAGCATGTCGACGATGCGCGCGGAAGCGCCCTCGTAGAAGCCGACCGGCTGCTCGTCCAGGCACTTCGGATTCCGAAACGTGCCGAACACGATGTCCCACAGCGGCAGGTCCGCATAATTGTAGCCGTGGATGCCGCGGCCGTGATGAATGTTGTGGCTCTCCGGGCGCTGGATGAAATAGCCGAGCCAGTGCGGCGTGCGGATATTCGCGTGCTGGAACATGGCATTGAACGTCAAAAACAGCGCGCCGCTGACGCCCGCCTCCAGCGTGATGCCCAACAGCGGATAGAACACGAGCGCCTGGAGGCTCGTGAACATGCTCGCGTCAAGCGGGTGCAGAAAATAGGCGCCGAACGCATCGAGGCTTTCCGCGCTGTGATGCATCTGATGGCCTGCGCGCCACAGCCAGTCCCACCGATGGGCGGAACGGTGATACCAATAGTGAAAGAACTCGTACACCAGAACGCCGACTGCCGCGCCGCCGAGCAGACCCAACCTGCTCAGGTCGAGCAGATGCACGCCGTCGAACAGCGTGCCCCAGGCGACGGCGACGTAGCCGGTGAGAATGAAGATGGCCAACGTGACCGACGCTGCCCGCAGTCTCCAGAACCGCGACCTTGCATAGCGGCGCGCGCCCCAGACCAGATCCAGGGCCATGAAGCCGGGTATCAGCGCCACCGCGATATTCCCGAGTAATTCGTACATAACTGACCTCCAGTGCGGCAATTGCCGTCGATGTTTCGCATTACGCGGCCACCAGGTGCCGCATCTCTGCAATGCGAATAGATTGCCGACGGTCGCTGCGATTGATGAGCGCCGGAGTTGCCAATTTCGGTTCGTTTGTGCCAGATTGCAGCCATGGACGGTCAAACGCGCGGACTGCACGTAAGTTTGATTGCGATCCCGGATGCCGTGCTGTCGACGCTGAGCGGCATTTACGATGTGTTGAGTTCGGTCGCAACGCTTGCGCCGCTCAGCGATTCCGTTCCTGCCACACTACCCTTCGACGTCGTCATCGTCGGCGAGTCCGGCAGAGCGGTCGATCTGGCAAGCGGCGTACCGATCAGCACCCACCACGGCATCGACGACGTCGAGGCCACTGACATCGTCATCGTGCCGTCGATATTGCTAGCGAATACGGGATGGCAAACGGGCCGCTACCCGGCGCTCAACGATTGGCTGACGCGCATGCACGCGCAGGACGCCACGCTGTGCTCGGCGTGTTCGGGCGTGTTCCTGATTGCCGAGACCGGACTGCTCGACGGCCTCGAGGTGACCCTGCACTGGTCATATGCGGACGCGTTCCGGAAAACGTTTCCGAGCATCGGCGTGACGCCCGAACGCGCGCTATTGGCGGCGGGCGTGCGGGAACAGTTCGTGTTCTCGGGCGCGTCGGCGTCGTGGCACGACCTGGTGCTTTACCTCGTCGCCCGCCACGTGGGCACGGCCGCGGCGCAGGCCGTCGCGAAGTTCTTTGCGCTGCAGTGGCACCGGGAAGGCCTGGCGCCGTACATCATATTCGAGGCGCCGCGGGATCACGGCGACGCGCTGATCGAGGAGGCGCAGGACTGGCTTGCGGACAACTATGCGACCGCGAATCCCGTCGAGGAGCTCGTCCGCCGCTCGGGCGTTGCCGAACGCACGTTCAAGCGGCGCTTCCGCAACGCAACGGAACTGACGCCGATCGCCTACGTGCACCGGCTGCGCGTCGAGGAAGCCAAGCGACGCCTCGAGCAGACCCGGGATCCGATTGACGAGATAAGCTGGCGCGTCGGTTACGAGGATCCCGCGTTTTTCCGCCGCCTGTTCAAACGCGAGACCGGTATCACGCCCGGCGCACACCGGCGTAAGTTCGAAATCCCTGCCCACATTCGCAACCAGGAGCTGCACGATGGCCGGAGTTGAAGGACGTGTCGCGCTCGTCACCGGCGCTGGACGCGGCATCGGCCGCAGCACCGCGGAAACGCTGGCGCAACGCGGGGCGCGAGTCATGTGTGCCGCACGCAGCGAGAACGAGCTGGCCGACGTCGGCCTGCCATACTCCGTCGCGGACCTCGGCACGCCTGAAGGCTGCGCGCGAGCGGTTGCCAATGCCGAGCGCGAGCTCGGGCCCGTCGAGATCCTCGTCTGCAACCACGGCATCGGCTCGGTGCACGAACGCGTCGTCTGGGAGCAGGATCCGGAGATCTGGAACGAGACGATGCGCATTAACCTCGACGGGCCGTTCCACCTGTCGCGACTCGTATTAACCGGCATGGTCGAGCGCGGCTACGGTCGCATCGTCTACACGAGCTCGACGGCAGGGCTCGTCGCGGAGCCGGCCGGCAGCGCCTACAACACGAGCAAGCACGGGCTCCTGGGACTTATGCGCTCCGTCGCACAGGACGCGGGGCCTTACGGCGTGACGGCAAACGCCGTCCTGCCCGGCTGGGTGCGCACCGACATGGCGGAACGCTCGGCCGTTCATGCCGCGAAGGAGCGCGGGATCACCCCCGACGAGGTCTGGCAGGAATGGGCGCAGCTGTATCCCGCCGGACGCGTCGTGACGCAACAGGAAGTCGCCGACACGATTGCGTTTCTCGCCTCCGAGGAGGCGAGCGGCATCAGCGGCGAGGCGATTCGTGTCGCTTTGGGCGGCTTGATTTAAGTGTGCTCTACCCGCGGTATTTACGGAATCGCTTCCCCGATGTTTTTGGAAATCAATCATCAAAAAAACTCGGTTCGACTCCAGTTTTGAGGCAGCAGTGAAAATAATGAGAAAGACCGTCGTCATCGTGGGGCTCGTCACCCTCGCCGGGCTGCATGCAGGTTGCACCACAGCGTTGCGCCAGACGCCGCAGACAGAGCGCGTTATTCTCATCACGATCGACGGACTGCGCTGGCAAGAGTTGTTTACCGGGGCCGATCCAAACCTGATCGCGGACGAGGAATTCGTCGATGATCCCGACGCCCTCAAGGCCGCGTTCTGGCACGACGATCCCGCGATACGGAGAGCAAAGCTGCTGCCGTTCTTCTGGTCTGTCATCGCCGAGAAGGGACAGCTCCACGGCAACCGTACGTATGGCAATCGCGTCGACGTCACCAACGACTACTGGTTCTCGTATCCGGGCTACAACGAGATTCTGACCGGGTATGCGGACGCGCGGATCGACAGCAATACGAAGATCGACAATCCGAACGTCACGGTCCTCGAATACGTCAATAGCCTGCCGGGCTTTCGCGACTCGGTCGCGGCGTTCGGTTCGTGGGACGTGTTTCCATACATCATCAACGAGCGGCGCAGCGGGATCCCCGTCAACGCCGGCTTTCGTCAGGCTGCCGGCGACAACCTGACGACGCGCGAACGGTTCCTGAACGAACTGCAGCCACAAATACCGAGTCCCTGGGCCACCGTCCGCCTGGATGCATTCACACATTATTATGCGCTGGAGCACTTGAGGAAATATTCACCACGTCTGCTGTACATCGCCTACGGCGAGACCGACGATTTCGCGCACGACGGCGAATACGACCAGTACCTGAGGGCCGCCCACCGGACCGACGGATTCATCGCCGAGATCTGGGCCCGGGTGCAGGCGCACCCCCAATATCGTGACACTACGACGCTACTCATCACGACCGACCACGGTCGCGGTACGCAGCCGAAGGAGGCCTGGAAAGACCACGGCAGAGACACTGCGGGATCCGATCAGATCTGGTTCGCGGCCATAGGGCCAAGAACGAAGCAACTCGGTGAGATAAAGACACTCGGACAGCATTACCAGAATCAGATTGCCCGCACGGTCGCGGCATTGCTGGGCGTCAATTACACCAGCGACGGCAAGGCCGGTGCCGTGATCAATGCCGTTAACAGTCGATAGAAAAAACGTAAAACGGGGTCGAACCGATTTTTATGCATAATCGCCTCGACCGTGGTTCTGTCCTGGAAGTCCTATGCTGCTCTTAATAACCGCCGTTAGTGCCGTTCTCGTCATTTCCTTCATGTGCTCGATCTTCGAGTCGGTCCTGCTCTCCCTGACGCGACCCCAGATCGAAGTGCTCCTGCAGCGCAGGAAGCGAGCCGGACAGTTACTTTCACGATTCAAGGACAACATCGATGTGCCGATTGCGGCGATCCTGATTTTGAACACGGCGGCACACACGATCGGCGCCGCGGTCGCCGGCGCGAGTTACGCGAATGTATTCGATGCCGGCACTTTGTGGCTGTTTTCGATCCTCTTTACGATCGCGGTGTTGTTTTTCACGGAAATCATTCCGAAAACGCTGGGTGTTACCTACGCTTTCAGACTTGCTGCGCCTGTCGCGCACGGTATCCGCTGGCTCACGACCATATTTCGGCCGCTCGTTGCACTCAGCGAGAAGGTGTCCCGATCGCTGCGAGGCGACGTGGCGATCCCTGTGACGACGTCCGAGGAAATTCGACTGCTCGCGCGGCTGGGGCGCAGCGAAGGTGTCGTGGGCGTCGATACGGCCAGCATGGTCGTGGGCGCAACGCAGCTCAGATTCCTGAACGCCCACGACATCCTGCTGCCCCGCGAGAAAGTGCATTTTCTCTCGGGTGAAATGAGCCGCAGCGAAGCGACGGAGTTCGTTCGACGGACGGGGCACAGCCGTTTTCCATTCTCGCCGACCCGGGACCTGGCAGACGTTTCCGGCATGGTATTTGCGAAGGATCTGCTTTATTGGTTGCTGCGTCATGACGAAGACGAAATCGACTGGAACAGCCTGACAAAGGAAGCGCTTGTCGTTCCGCCGAGCGCACCGCTACTGCAGCTGCTACGCACCTTCAAGGATATGCGCCGTCACCTAGCGATTATTATCGACGAGTATGGCACCGTGGAGGGAATCGCAACCCTCGAAGACGTGCTCGAGGAAATTGTCGGCGACATATTCGACGAGAGCGATTTGCCGATGCCGGAGTTCCACGAATTGGCCGACGGGTCGCTCGTCGTTCGCGCCGGAGTCGACCTGCGCAAGCTGAGCGCCCGGCTCAGCGTCGCCTGGGACCCGAAGTTTGCCGTATCCACGATCGGCGGATTTGTGACCGAAAAGCTCGAGCGAATTCCGACGGCCGGCGACGCGGTCAGCTGGAAAGGGTATCGCATCGAGGTGCTGAGAGCGGACCAGCGCCATGCCAAGGTGCTCCGCATTCGCAAGGAATGAGCTGCTGGCAGAAGTGGTGAGCCCTGAGGAAAAAAGAGTCGAACCGCTAATTGGAGTCGTTCGGATATGCAGTTCGATCCCTGTTGCGAGGAAAACTCCGTTATGAACAGCAAATCGATAGCCGACGTCGTCTACTTCGATCGTCACGAAGCGGAATTCAGCGAGGAGCTGATGCCCATCGAAAAATGCGTCGAAGGCCAGCCGATACAGCGCACCTGGCACCACTTCACAAGTGCGGACGACAAGTTCTTTGCCGGCATCTGGGAGGCGGAGCCGGGCTGCTGGAGGATCCGCTACACCGAGAACGAGTTCTGCCAGATCCTCGCCGGGCGGTCGATACTGCGCGATGCCGACGGAAATGAGACGGAGCTGAAAACCGGAGACAACATTGTGATTCCGTCAGGTTTCCAGGGTGAGTGGCAGGTCGTAGAAACGACGCGCAAGATTTACGTGATTTACGAGGCGTAAACGAGTTCACGACGGGGACAGTCCCTTAGGGACATTCCGTTCGCGACGAGGCGTAGACGAACTTCTTACGGGGACAGTCCCTTAGGGACAGTCCCCTTGCGACGGGGCGTAGACGATCTTGTTACGGCAACAGTCCCGCGGGGACAGTCCCCTTGCGACGGGCTCAAGACAGGACAGTCCCGAGGGGACAGTCCCCTCGCAACCTGCTCAAAACGGGGACAGTCCCCTCCGTAATCGCTAGGCGCTCAAACGCAGAGTGCGGTTGCTGAACGTCAGCACGCCGTCGTCGAGCGGATCGTCGCGAAACATCTTCTTGTCGCGCGCGTAATCCTGCGGATTCAGCCACGGCTCGCGGTCGCCCTGATTCGGCAGGCTCGGCAACGCGCGCCGGATGTAGCCCGGCGAAAAGCCGGTAATCCAGGGTCGGGCCGCCATGCCCTTGTCCGCGTCGCGCAGCCGCGGCGTGCACTGCCCGCAGCCGTTTTTATCCATGTAACTGACGAGCCGGCAGAAGAATTTCGCCGTCAGGTCCGCTCGCAGCGTCCATGAGGCGTTCACATAACCAAACGTCGAGACGAGGTTCGGAACGTCCGACATCATGATGCCTTTGTAGCTGAACCGCTCTGCCAGATTCACGGGATTGCCGTCGACTAAGACCTCGATGCCGCCGAGCGCCAACAGGTCCAGCCCGGTCGCCGTGACGATGATGTCGGCCTCGAGTGTCGTCCCCGATGTCAGCCGGATGCCGCGCTCGGTGAACGACTCGATCGTGTCGGTAACGACGGATGCATCACCCGCACTGATCGCTTCGAAAAAGTCCTTGTTCGGCACCAGGCACAGCCGCTCGTCCCACGGGTCGTACCGGGGTGTGAAGTGCGTATCAACGTCATATCCCTCCGGCAGCGCCCTGCGCACCTGCCGCAGCAGGAAACGTCGGACCCACAGCGGTCGCTTTCGGGTCATCCGGTACAGCTTCTGCTGAATGTTGACGTTTTTCCAACGCGTAATCGCGTACGCCAGCTTGTCCGGCAGCAGCCATCGCAGAAAGTTTGCGATCCTGTCGGTGTCCGGCATCGAGATCATGTAGGTCGGCGATCGCTGCAGCATGACGACGTGCGCCGCCTTTTTTGCGAGCTGCGGAATCAGCGTCACGGCGGTCGCGCCGGAACCGATGACGACGATCCTCCTGTCGCTGTAGTCGAGGTCCTCGGGCCAGTGCTGCGGATGCACGATTTCGCCCGCGAATCGTTCCCGACCTTCGAACTCCGGCAGGTAGCCCGCCTCGTAGCGGTAGTAACCGGTGCACATCAGCAGCATGTTGCAGCGAACTTGCTGCGGGCTTTCTCCGCCGACGTCGAGGGTCCAGGCGGCATCGTCGGAGGACCAGCTCGCTCGCGTTACGGGGTGGCGATAGCGGATGTGCTGCTCCACGCCATACTCGGCGGCCGCTTCTTCAATGTAATCTAGTATCGCGGGCCCGTCGGCGATGGCTTTGGGCTCACGCCAAGGCTTGAAGTCGTAGCCGAGCGTGTGCATGTCGCTGTCGGAGCGAATGCCCGGATAGCGAAACAGGTCCCAGGTTCCGCCCATGGCCTCGCGGCCCTCGAGAATGACGTAGCGCTTATCCGGACATTCCCGCTTCAGGTGACATGCCGCACCGATACCGGACAGCCCGGCACCGACGATCACGATATCGAAGTATTCTCCGCTCATCCTGTTAAATTATTAACGCAACGCTGCTGCAACAAGGGTAATGCTTTTCCTGCAGCGTGGCTAAGCGGAAACCGCCGAATCGATTTAGATCGCGGTTGGACGTGAAAAAATGCGGGTCCAACCGATATTTCCAAAACTTCGGTTCGACCACAATGCTTTGGGAGGCATCAGATGGCTTTCGAGTAGCGCTGATCCTGTCCTGCCGGATCCAGATACCGGTCGAACGCCATGGCGATACTGCGCAAGAGTAAACGACCCTTCGCAGTGACTCGTATTGCGTCGGCATCGACGCTGACCAGGCCATCCTCGACAAGCGGTCCGAGTCGATCAATCTCGCCCGCGAAATAGTCCGAGAAATCAATTCCGTGCGCCGCCTCGAAATCGCCAAACGAGACCGTGTCGTAGCACATCAGGGACTGAATCGCCGCGGCGCGTAACGCATCGTCGTCATCGACCGCTACGCCGCGAACGATCGGCAGCTGTCCGGCCTCGATAATCGCCTCGTATTCGATCGTCGAAACCGCGTTCTGCGCGTACATACGCCCGATATGGCTGATCGAGCTCACGCCCAGACCGATCAGATCGCAGCTGCGGTGCGTCGA
>JBFJOC010000094.1:0-8799 GCA_041617855.1 Woeseiaceae bacterium
CGCCTGGATGTCGCACTGCAACATTTCGAGCTTTATCAGGGACTTGTCAAGAATGACAAGCAGGTTGAGAAATGGATAGCGGACCTGAGGCGTCGTGTGGCGGCAAGCCAGCGCACGGCGAACGTGTCGGAATGAAGGCCGTCACGACAGTTTTGAGGCAACTGGCCGGCGCCGCTGTGGTGCTGGGTGTCGTATCGTCCCCGGCGCTCGCTCAGGAAACGCCGACCGCCACGGATGCCCAGGAGCCGGCTGTGGATACCTCGGCCGAGGCGGCCGAGCGCGACTCGATCGACCCGGCCGTGCCGACCGCGGTCCTGGCAGCCGAGGTGACGCGCAGCCAGAGTGGTGGCCAGGTCATGGATCGAATGGAGCTCGGTCGCACCGAGATCACGGGCAATCAGGAGCTGCCGAAGGTGCTCTACATCGTGCCGTGGCAAAAAGCCGATCCCGGCGACCTGATGGGCAAACCGGTCAACACGCTGCTCGATGAGGTGCTCGCACCGATCGACCGCGAAGAGTTTGTACGGACCGTCGACTACTACGGCGATCTGTACGGAGACGACGAGTAGGAGCGGCATTGGCCGCGATACGCAGGGCAGGAACTGCCATTGATGCGTTGATTGATTTTTAGAGGAGCAATCAAATGAGCACTATCGTGCGTTTCTTTCAGGATGGCGGGCCATTCATGTACCCGATCCTGTTCGTGTTCGCGTTCGGAGTCGCAATCGCGATCGAGCGCTGGATGTATCTAACGGTGTCGGGTGCGAGCAATCGCATGCTGTGGAAGAAGATCGTGCCGTTCTTGAAGGCCGGCAACTTCCAGGAGGCTGCCGCGCACACGGCGAAGTCGAAGGCGGCGATCGGCTCGATCCTGACCTACGGCCTGTATCGCGTGAAGAGCGCGCGCCGTCGGGACGACATCGAGAAAGCGATGGAGGAGAGCATGATGGAGGTGCTGCCGCGGCTCGAAAAGCGCACGCACTATCTCGCGACGCTCGCGAACATCGCAACGCTGCTTGGCCTGCTCGGCACGATTATCGGCCTGATCCGCGCGTTCACGGCCGTGTCGAATGCGAATCCGGCCGACAAGGCCGATCTGCTGTCTGCGTCGATCTCGGTCGCGATGAATACGACGGCGTTCGGGCTGATGGTCGCGATTCCGCTGCTGTTGATCCACGCACTGCTGCAGACGAAGACGAACCAGCTCGTCGACAGCCTGGAGATGGCCAGCGTCAAGTTCCTGAACGCGGTTACCGAACGCCAGCTGAAGGCGGCCGGAGCTTAACAAATGATTCATCGCCGACAGAGTGGTCGTCGACGTAATACGGAGACGGCGGAACTCAACATCACGGCTTTTATGAACCTGATGGTCATTCTGGTGCCGTTCCTGCTGATCACCGCGGTGTTCTCGCGACTGGCGATTCTCGAGCTGAATCTGCCAGGCTCCTCTACCGAGCCCGTGGATCCGCAGGACCAGACGTTCCAGCTGGAAGTCATCGTTCGTAAAGACAAGATCGAAATTGGCGATCGCAATCAGGGTCTTCTGGGCGTATATCCGAACGCCGCGGAGGGCAGCTACGACTACGACGCACTCAGCGACAAGCTGTCGGAGCTCAAGGACCGCTATCCGAAGAAGACGGACGCGTCGATCCTGCTCGAGTCAGAAATCGCTTACGACACGCTCGTGCAGGTCATGGATCGTGTCCGCGTCCGGGAAAGGATCGAGGAAGAAGCGGTCGTCCGCAGCGACCTGTTCCCGGATATCTCTATCGGCGACGCGCCGGTTCTTGAGGGGGCCTGAACGATGGTCAAATCCGCTCGCGCAAAACGGATGGAAAAGCACCACAAGCGCAATGCGCGCTCGTCGGCGCTGAACCTCGTTTCGCTGATGGACATCTTCACGATCCTGGTGTTCTTCCTGCTCGTCAACTCCTCGGACGTCGAGACGCTGCCGAATACCAAGGATCTGCAGCTGCCGGAATCGATCGCGGAGGAGAAGGCGAAGGAGACCGTCGTCATACTGATCGGCGAGACCGACATTCTCGTGCAGGGTTCGCCGGTCGCCAAGGTCGCCGACGTCGAGAAGCAGAGAGGCAACGACATTCCGGCGCTGAGAGAGGCGCTGAAGTCGCAGAATGACCGTGTGCTGCGACGTGAAGCCCGCGACGATATCGCCGGTCGCGAAGTAACGATCATGGGTGACAAGGATTTGCCCTACAAGGTACTGAAAAAGGTCATGGCGACGTGCACGGCGTCGGACTACGGACAGATCTCGCTAGCGGTGCTGCAGAAGAGCTCGGACAAGCTCGAGACGCTGCAGGCGGCGCGCTAGAAGCGGTAATGGACACGCGTTAGGAGTACGGCATTGGATCTACCGTTCTACAGAGAGTACGACCTGCCATGGACGACAGAGTCGGGCCAGGAGCACAAGTTCAAGCGGCTCCTGGGCACGGTATTCCTTATTGTCGCCGTACTCGGACTGGTCTGGCCGTTTATCCCGACGCCGGAGCCCGACCCGTACGAGGTCGAGGAGATCCCGCCGCGCATCGCGAAACTACTGCTCGAGGAGAAACCGCTGCCACCGCCGCCGCCGCCGCCTAAGGAGGAGGAGCCGGAGCCGGAGCCGGAAGAGCCCGAGCCGGAGAAGGTCGTCGAAAACGAGCCGGAGCCGGAACCCGAGCCGATCCCCGAGCCAGAGATCGACGAGCAGGAAGTCGCGCGCGAGCAGGCGCGGGCTGCGTTTACCTTTGCCGAAGACCTGTCCGACCTGGTCGACAACGATTTGCTCGAGACCGTCAACGACGACCGTGAGCTGACCGCGTCGGTCGGTGAGGCGACGCGCAACGAGCGCTCGATGATCACGTCGAAAGTGGGCGCCACATCCGGCGGCATCAACACGGCCAGCATGAGCCGCAATACGGGCGGCACCGGAATCGCTGCGCGCAACACGACGCAGGTCGCGAGCCCGGTCGCGAATGTCGGTCAGAGCGCCGCCGGCGGCGCGCGCCGCGAGGGAACCAGCGGCAGGGCGTCGCGCTCGCGCGAGGAGATCGAGCTCGTATTCGACAAGAACAAGGGCGCTATCTTCGCGCTGTACAATCGCGCGCTGCGCCGCGATCCGTCGCTCGAGGGCAAACTCGTGCTGCGGCTGACGATCGCGCCGGACGGACGCGTGACCGCGTGCGAGATCGTGTCGTCCGAGCTCGGCGATACCGAGCTGGAGCAGAAGCTCGTGCAGCGCATCAAGCTGTTCCGCTTCGAATCGCGCGACGTAGAGCCGATTACTACGACGAAGCCGATAGATTTCTTCCCCGCGTAGTCGCATGCATTACCGGCGGCGTTGAAAACGCCCGCGCGATCCTCTCGTCCGCTTTTTTCAGGAGCGGCCGTTTGAACGGTGAGATTTGGAGTTGATAAGGGTCAGATAACGGCCAGAAGCAGCCAAAAGAAACCCCGCTCAAGGCGGGGTCTCAGTGAATTGATCTGTGATTCAGGCCGTCTTTCTGCGTCTGGATAAACCCAGTCCGAAAAGGCCGATTCCCAAGAGGGCGAGGGTGCTGGGTTCGGGGACGGTTCGCAGGCCGGCCAGCGTATCGGGTGTCGCCCCGCTGCCAAGTGGGCCCGCGTAGAACTCGAGAGACGCACCGCCACCGCGCTCGAAGAACAGGATTTCAACCAGATTCGCGCCGGCATTTAGGGCCACCGCACCACCGCCGGTGACGTTGTCAGTCACGCCGAAGAACTCGTAGATGGTCGTGCCATTGACGCGCAGTCGTGCGCCGTCGTCGTGGTTGATGAACATTTCAATGACTGCCGCTGCCACCATGTCATAACTGCCAGTAATTCGCGCCGCGAAATCGGTATCGACAAGACCGGGCCAGGGATCGTTGATGGCGCTAATGCCACGCGTAAAGTCACCTAGGTCGTCGAAATCGATCGGTCCTGAATGATCATCCGTAAAATCCGCGGCAACGCTGGCAATGAGTGCCTCGGCGTCGGCGAGGTCATTGAGCGCCGAGCCGCTTTGCCAGACCTCGATTAAAGCAGCATTCGCCGCCAACGGTGACAGCAGGACAGCCAATAAGGCCAGATAAGTGCTTTTTGTTCTTGTCATCGGATTTCCCCAAATTAGGTGAATCATCAATTCACCGTAAATGCAGCATTATCCGTGCCAGAGTGGCAAACTACTGTGTTTCAGGGGGTTAGCGGTTCACGATTTTGGTGCTGCCGCATTATGTGTAAAGCCTGCCGACGGTACTGCCGGGGTAGTTGACTAAAGGCCGCTTTGGGTCAGTAGCCGTCATTCTACCTCGAATGGCCCGGACGGCTGGTTACGGTCACAACCAGACGTTTGACTGGTCAACTTAGGGAGTGCCCGGTGCCGCGCCCGCAAACTCCTGTCAATCGGCTTTGATCACTGATTGCCTTTCGAGGGCAGGAACCCGATGCCGGCGCGTGCAATCGCCAGGAACGTGAACAGCAGGCAAAGCCAGGGCAAAAAATCACCGATCCTGGAATAGAGGGTCGTGACGCCGTCCTTCGGAACCCACGCAGACAACTGGTGCTCGGAGGTGGTGAAGTGGTCCATGCGCGCCAATACACGTCCCTGGTAATCTGTGGCGAGCGTGAGCCCGTAGTTTGCGGGTCGAACCAGCGAGAAACCCTGCTCAACGGCGCGCATCACTGCCATGCGAGAATGAATGTCCTTGATGCTTGGCCCGTCACCGGTGGGTGCCATCAGCACATCAATTTGTTGTTGTCCTGCCGTGCGCATGAACTGCGGCGAATCCAGGTCGTAGCAGATGACTCCGCCCAGCGTGGTCGCCCCGACTTCATACCGCATCGCAGCTTCACTGCCCGGCACAGCAAAAGGTTGCTCGATGACCGGTACCGTCTGGTTCTTGAAGTAGGTATCAACAACCTCGCCGGCCGGATCGATGAGCACTAGCCGGTTTTCATTTTTGCCCTCAGACTCGAGAGGGACCTTAACGATGCCCAGAGCGAGATGGACCTGTTCTTCTCTCGCCAGCTGGCGAGCGATGGAAAGGATATCGTCGTCCTCGGCGTCCGAGAAGGTCACCAGCGCAGCCTCGGACAGCACGACCAGTTCAGCTCCGGCGCGCGCCTGGCGCCGCATGTCCGTGAAGACTGGCTCAATGATGGCTGCGAGCCGCTGGCGCAAGTCCTCCAACTCGTCGGGCGCCGGCTCACCTTTGCTGAACACCTGCCGAAATGTCTGGATGAACCGGGCACCCTCGGCAGAGTACGGATCGACGATTTCGGGCGGGGTCACCATCGCCACGCGCATGCTCTCCCCGACGACCGGAGCCGCGGTCAGCCGGAGACTGCCGCCCAGGATAATCGTGATCAGCGCGGCGGCATAAACGCCGACCATGCGTCGCTTCGCAGGAGGCTGCGCTTGAGTGTCCCAGGCGTTGTTCAGGATCGATGCCAGCCAGTAGATGACGAAACCGATACCCCACATGCCGCTGACAGACGCAAGCTGCAGCAGTGGCAAATTCTCTGACTGGGTATAGGCAACGTGGCCCCAGGTGGTGCCTGAATGCAGGGAAAACAGGTAATCCACCGCGACGAAGCTGGCGGGAAAGACCAGCGATTGCACAAGCGGTGGTGCCCGACGCAGGGTCAGGCGATCGATGGCGTACGGCAGGGTTGCCCAAAGCGCACTGATTGCCACCATCTGCATGAAGACCTTCGGTGGAAATGGCCAGAGCCCCAGCCACGCAACGGCCATGCCGAGGAATAGGGTGGACCACAGCAACGCGAGCGCCAGCCAGACACGCCGTGCGTGGCGAACGTAGCGCATCAGCAGGACCGGGGCGAGCCAAACGCCAAGGGGCAATATCAAGCGGCCGTTGGAGCTTGCCAGCAAGACTCCGCCTGCAAGCAGCAACGGCCAATCGTGCGTCAGGTGGTGAAAGAAGCGGTTGCGGCTGGGCTGAGAATTCATAAGTCGATCCGTGGGGTGGTCAAGTGAACACATATTCATTATAATGAACAAACGTTCATTGAAGCAAGTCATGGATGCAGATAATGCCGAAACTAAGCAAAGAGCAGGCGGAGGTGCGCCGACAGCAAATTCTGCGCGCGATGTTCAACTGCCTCGCCGAGCAGGGCTATGCGCGGGTGACCATGCGGGATATTGCGAAGGAAGCAGGGATCAGCGTGGGAACGGTCTACCTTTACTTTCGCGATAAGAATGAAATCATCGCGGCACTCCAGCAGCAATCCGATGATCGCGTCGAGGAAGGTCTGACGAAGCAGGCGGGACAGACTCCGGCTCAGGAACTGCAGGCCACACTCGAGTACCTGCTGATGGAGATGGAAGAGCCCGAAACTGGGGCTACCTTACGCGTAGACCTGCAACTCTGGGCGGAATCGGTTCACCATGATTCCTTGGGGACGCTTGCCCGGCGTGTGCTGGCCGAGAAGACTCATATGTTTGCCGAACTGATCAGGGCCGCTCAGGCAGCCGGGCAAATGCCGCAAGCGTGGGATTCTGAATCCCTGGCGCGTCTCTTGATCGCCATCATCTCGGGAATGGAACTGCAGAAAGCGTTGGAACCTGATTTGGCGATCAAACCCGTGGTCGACCTGCTTGCGGCACTGGGAGATGGGATGAAAGCATCCCTGTGAGGTTGGGCAGATTCTCAGCGTGACATTCGTTGCATTAAACTCTGACGACCCTCGTGTTCGAGCTGGCCGCAATTGAGGCAATCCTCAAACTGGCGTTGCACGTGACGGCGCACGACCCGGCGTTACAGAACAGGCATTCCGGCGACATGGATTCCCTGGCGAGGCTGATGCTCAGGCTGCGGGACGATGCACCTTAGGCCGACGGGTGAGGGCAGGCCGTGACGGACGAGCGAAGCACCGGCTTCGGGCCGATCGCGGGTCCGGGTGCGAGAGTCCTCGTGCTGGGCAGCCTGCCGGGCCGCGCATCCCTCGAAGCCGGCGAATATTACGCCCATCCGCGCAATGCGTTCTGGTACATCATGGCGGCGCTTTGCGGAGCGAGCGGCGACTACGAGGCGCGCTGCCGGGCGCTCGTCGATGCGCGGATCGCGGTCTGGGACGTGCTGCACGCGTGCGTGCGGCCCGGCAGCCTCGACGCCGATATTCGCAGCGAAACCGCGAGCCCGAACGACTTCACCGGATTCCTCGGTGCGCATCGGCAGATCCGCCTCATCGGCTTCAATGGGCGGCGCGCGCAGGAGCTGTTCGAGCGTCTGGTGGTGCCGAACCTCGACGGTCACGTGCCCCGGCGCGTGCTGCTGCCGTCGACGAGTCCGGCACACGCCGCGATGCCGCGCGACAAAAAACTCGAGATTTGGCGTAGCATGTTGGCGGGAGATCACGATACGGGAGCAGAGCAATGATCGGATATGTAACGCTCGGCACAAACGACCTCAAGAAAGCTACCGCGTTCTACGACGCGTTGTTCGCATCGATCGGCGTCGGCCGCGTGATGGAAACGGATTCCTTCGTCGCCTGGGGCAGCGGGATGGACAAGCCGGCGCTATCGGTCATGCATCCGCACGACGGCAAACCGGCGACCGCCGGCAACGGAACGATGATCGCCATCGCGCTCGACTCGCCGGAGCGTGTCGATGCGTTTTACGCCAAGGCGATGGAACTGGGCGCGGCCGACGAGGGGGCCGCCGGTCCGCGAGGCGACACGTTCTACGCCGGCTACTTTCGTGATCTTGACGGCAACAAGCTCAACGGCTTCTGCATGACGTCTGCCTGACGTGGAGGCATCAGCGATACTCGCGCCGTTTCTCGGCATGATGGTGCTGACGCTCGTCGTCTGGGTCGTGATGTACGTGCGGCGGATTCGCTACATGCTATCCGCGCGCGTCCATCCGCAGAAGGTGAGGACGCCGGATAAGGTGGATGCCCTGATTCCGGAGCAAATCAACTACCCGGCACACAACCTGAAGAACCTGTTCGAGCTGCCGGTGCTGTTCTATGCGCTGTGCCTGTATCTATACGCCACCGGCAGCGTCGATCTGACCCACGTCGTAACGGCATGGGTCTTCGTTGGCTTCCGCGTATTGCACAGCGCCGTGCAATGCACGACGAATCACGTGATGACGCGATTCCGTCTGTATATGCTGGCGTCGCTCGCGCTGTGGTTCATGCTTGGCCGCGCGGTCCTCGCGGCGCTCGGCTGACGTCGAACGCTACAGCGCGCCGTCGCCGGTCTCGCCGGTGCGTATACGCCAGGCCTGCTCGATTTCGGTAATGAAGATCTTGCCGTCCCCGACCTTGCCGGTCTTGGCGCTGTCGATAATGGTCTCGACGACTCGCTCGAGGATGTCGTCGTTCACGGCGACTTCGATCTTGGCCTTCGGCAGAAAGTCGACGACGTACTCCGCGCCGCGATACAGCTCCGTGTGACCGCGCTGCCGGCCGAAGCCCTTGACCTCGGTGACCGTCATGCCCTGAACGCCGACTTCGGCGAGCGCATTCCTGACGTCGTCGAGCCGAAACGGCTTGACGATAGCGGTAACCATTTTCATGCACTGGAACTCCTGCTTCCGGACGCGCGTATGCTAGCAATACGCCGGCGTCAAGTGTACAAAGACAGCAACACCGCAAACCTGTCCGGAGGTCCCGTGACGGCCGCTGCCACAGCATTCAAGGAGCCACAGGGCCTGTATTTCCACGGCGGCGCCGTGCTGTACGCGTGCGCCGCGACGCTGGCCGGGTTCGCCGGGCTGTTCGCCGCATCCTGGGCGCTGAACGCCGTCGCCGTCCTGCTGTTGGCGCACG
>JBFJOC010000095.1:0-8791 GCA_041617855.1 Woeseiaceae bacterium
CGGACATCGTGCAGATGCAGCTGGCTGCCGGGCAGGCATCGTTTCACCATGGCTGGACCGTGCACGCGTCGGGACGGAACACGACGCCTTCCCGACGCGTGGGCATTGTCATGAACTACGTTCGACCCGGCGTCCGGCAGGTCGTCGGTGATGTCGAGTCTGCAACGCTGGTTCGCGGCGAGGACCGTTACCGGAACTTTCGCTCGGAACCCGAGTGCAATCGTGACTTCGCGCCGACGAACGTTGCGTTTCAGGAGGACGTGGAGCGGCGCAAGCGGGAAGTCTACGACAACGCCTAGCGATATGACGAGAGCCCGGGATTCCGTTGCCGGGCGGCCGGATGAGCCGATCCTGTTGCCCGCTGGCGGCTAGCCGGCTTCTTCGCGCAGCCCTTTGTAGAGGCTGACGCACATGACGAGCAGGACGATGCTGAACGGCAGGCCAACGGAAATGGCAAGTGCCTGCAGCGATGAGACGCCGCCGCCTAGCAACAGCACGATCGAGACGAGGCCGACAAGCACGCACCAGAATACCCGCTGCCGCATCGGGGGATTCATTTTCCCGCCGGCGGTAATAATGTCGACGACGAGCGATCCGGAATCGGCGGACGTGATGAAGAATATGGCGATGAGTGCCAATCCGATGGTGGATACGAATTCGGTGTAGGGCAATCCTTCCAGCATTTTGAAAAGCGCAAGTTCCGGAACAGCGTCGGCAACACCGCGATAGCCTTCGGTAAACAGCTGGTGCAGCGCGGTGCCGCCGAAAGCCGACATCCACAGAATGCCGATCACGGTGGGGATGATCAGGACCCAGGTAACGAACTCGCGAACGGTACGGCCGTAGCTGACACGGGCGATGAACATACCGACGAACGGTGACCAGGCGATCCACCAGGCCCAGTAGAACGTCGACCAGCCGTGGTAGAAGTCGAGATCCTCGCGTCCGATCCAGTTGCTGAGCTGCGGCAGGTAGTAAGCGTAGTCGACCGTTGCGCTAATCACGGTCGTAAAAAAGACGGACGTTGGGCCTGCGACGATGACGAACAGCATCAACAAGCCCGCAAGCACCATATTGAGCTCACTCAGGCGCTTCACGCCCCTGTCGAGGCCCGCGACGACCGACGCGAGTGCAATGCTGATAATGACGCTGATAACGACGACTTTCGTCGTGCCGGACGGGGCTACACCGAACAGGTAATTGAGACCACCGGAGATCTGTTCGGCGCCTAGCCCCAGCGAAGTCGCGAGGCCGAAAATCGTGGCAAGCACCGCGGTGATGTCGACGATGTGACCAAACGGCCCCCAGACCGCTTTGCCAAGAAGCGGATAGAATGCCGATCGCAGCGTCAGCGGCAGGCCGCGATTGAAACAAAAAAATGACAGTGCGAGGCCAACGACCGCGTACACGCCCCAGGCGTGCAGGCCCCAGTGCAGAATGGCCGCCGACATGCCCGCTGCCGCTGCCGTATCGCGATCCGCGGCGTCGATGCCGAGTGGCGGGTTGAGTGTGTGCGTCACCGGTTCCAGCACACCGAAAAACATCAATCCGATGCCAACGCCAGCGGCAAACAGCATGGCCAACCAACCGGGATAACCGTAGCGCGGCTTGGCGTCGGGTCCGCCGAGGCGCACGCGGCCGAGCCGGCTGTAGGCAACGACGAGACTGAACACGACGAACACGTTGGCGGAAATCATGAACGTCCAGTCGAATTTCGTCGTGATCCAAACGCGCAGGTCCGCGAACGCTGCCCCGGCCGAATCCAGAAAGATCAGCGTGCCAATGACGAATGCGACAACGAGGACCGCCGATACCAGGAACACGGGGTTATGAATGTCGAGGCCGAATACCTGGACGTTGTCCTGACCGACCTCATACTCGGTATGCAGCTCGCTTGTTTCCGAGCCCGACGGTTGCTGCAAGGCGGCCTCCTGGACTGGGTGGGTGGTGCCGGCTGCCGAGATTAGGCACTCGCTCCGAACGTGTCCCGCCAATGTCGTAAATAGCACAAGCCGCGTCGCATCGGGACAGCCGTCGGCGAGGACCATGGTATAGTTTGTACGGCTGCTTCTGACAGCGCACGTGCGTGGCTCGAGGCACTCAAAACACGATAAAACGTATCCGACGACCGGCGCAATCCGCCGCTGTTCGTAACCGGGGGAAAAACATGTCTGACCAGATCAATCCCACGAAATCTGCCGTGGCCACGGCGATCGCCATTGCGCTGAGCGGCGGCGCTGCAAGCGCACAGCAACAGCAGGGACAGAAGCCGAAACGCGCCATCGAGGAAATCACGGTGACGGCGACGAAGCGGCAGGCGAGTGCGCAGGACATTCCCGTATCGGTGCAGGCGATGGGCGGCAACACGCTCCGCCAGCTCGGCGTCGAGACGTTCGATAAGTACGTTGAATTCCTGCCGAACGTGCTGTCCGCGGGCAACGGCCCGGGCAAGAAGGAAATCTTCATTCGTGGGGCGGCCACGGACCAGACCTCGGTGACGATCGGTCCGGCCAACGGCACGGCCCCGGGCGTAGCGCTGTACGTCGACGAGCAGCCGGTTTCGTTCGGTGCCCGCAATCTCGACTACTACGCCGTCGACCTGGAGCGCATCGAGGTGCTCGCTGGCCCGCAGGGCACGCTGTTTGGCGCCAGCTCCCAGTCGGGCAATATGCGCCTGATCACGAAGAAGCCGCAGCAGGAGATCTTCCAGGCTGGCTTCAATGCGAAATACTCGGTCACCGACGGCGGGACCGACAGCGCGGCGGTCGATGCGTACCTGAATCTTCCGCTGACCGACCGGCTGGCGACGCGCATCGTCGTCTATTCGGACGCGCAGGGCGGCTGGATCGACAATGTCGAAGCGACGTTCACGCCGAGCGGCCTCGTCGTCGACCGCAACAATTCGGCCGGATTCGGGCCACCGCTGACGGGAGCGGATTCCATCACATCCGCGTTCAACGCGCCGCTGGCGGAAAAAGACTGGAACCAGGCGACGTACCGCGGCGCGCGTTTCGGCTTCGCACTCGATATTACCGACGAGTGGGATTTGCTCGTGCAGCACACGGCGCAGTCGCTCGAGGTCGACGGCAGTTTTCTGGCCGATCCCAGCCTCGGCGACGACAAGAGCGCGAAGTTCTCGCCGGAACGTAACAGCGACGAATTCGGACTGACCACCTGGACGCTAAACGGCCGCATTGCAAACCTCGACCTCGTCTACACCGGCGGTTTCCTGGATCGCGAGGTCGACAGCATCATCGACTACACGTTCTACAATAACGGCGGCGGCTACATTACGTATTATCTTTGCAGCGGTAACATCTACGACGCGACCGACGTCAACAACTGCTACGATCCGACGAAGCAGTACCTCGAGGGCACGCAGAACGAGCGCACGACGCATGAGCTGCGGGTAGCGTCGGATGCGGAAAATCGCTTCCGCTTCCTGGCTGGCGTCTACTACAACGACGTCGAAACGAACCATATCGGCGAGTTCCAGTATTTCTCGACGAACGACGCGTTCGCAGAGCACATTAACAGTTACTACAATGACAACCGCGGCGACGGGTTCCTGCTCGGCAACACGACGCTTCCAACAGCGGGCGTCAATGCGTCAGGGCCGCGCAGCCCGGCAACGGTATTTTTCAACGACTTTACGCGTACCGAGGACGAGATCGCGTTTTTTGGGCAGATCGAGTTCGATATTTCGGATTACGTAACGGTGTCTCTTAGCGCGCGAAATTACGATCTGGACACGGCGCTCGAGGGTGCGTCGAACTTCTCGTTTGGCTGCCGGTACGGAATCGGCAGCAATGCATTGACGACGCCGGACGGGCGCTGTAACGGCACGGGTTTCAGCAACGACGTCACCGCGCGGCTGGATACGCTCGGCGAGTACGTTGCCACCGGCGACGATAACGTGATCCTGAATGCGACAGCCCCGCTCGGCAATCGGGACATGTTCCGCGGTGGCGGCAGCAATGCCGCGACACTGCTCGCGATCCAGGAGGGACGGCTCGACCTCAGTAACCTCGAGGGCGACGGCTCTACGAACGAGAGCGACACGATCGTGCGGGCGTCGCTCGACTACCGGCCCAATGACGACATGATGGTGTTTGCGGCGTACTCCGAGGGTTACCGGCCCGCGACCCAGAACCGTAATGCGGGTCAACTTGCCGTCAACCAGACCGGCGTATTCACGGGCTACGTCGTGCCGGCCGTCGCCGTTACCGACACGCTGGAGAACATCGAGATTGGCTTCAAGGGCGATATCTTCGACCAGCGCCTGCGCCTGAACGCGACCTACTACCGGTCCGAAATCGAGAACCTGCAGGTGTCGCGCTTCGACCCGTCGAACGTCGCGTTCCTTTTCTTCATCGAAAACGTCGGTGATGCCGATATCAACGGTCTGGACGTCGATTTCCAGTGGGCGGCGACGGATAACTTCACGCTGATGGGCGCGCTGTCGTGGCTGGATACGGAAATCACAGCGCTAAACCCGCAGCTCGACGGCATCGCGGTGCCGGTCGGCGCGGAGCTGCCCTGGGCGTCGACGATTTCGGGTAACCTGCGCGCTCGCTACGACTTCCCGTGGGCCGCATTCGATGCCGATGGCTACGTGCGGGCGAGCCTGACGTACCGCGGCGAAAGCGTCAGCGCCGTCATCGGCAGCGCGGAGTTTTTCGAGGACACGCTGTTCCAGCAGACCGGGAAGCGGTCCGGCCTCGAGCTGCAGTTCGAGGGCGGCACGTTCGGAACCGTGCCGATCCCTGACGGCTCGGGCGGCTTCCGACTGCCGCGCAACGCGCGCTACGTGAATCCGGACGCCACGACGCTGAACGCGGCGATCGGCTTCAACAAGGACAACTGGGGTGCCGAGCTGTTTTTCGATAATTTGACGAACGAGGAAGCGCCGATCGTTCAGGTCGCCGGCAAGTTCACGCCGGAGATCACGGTACAGCGCCCGCTCACCGTCGGAATCCGCTTCAATTTCGATTATGAATAGCTGAGCGATCCGTGGATAATTTCAGGGGCGAACTTCGGTTCGCCCTTTTTTTCATCCGCACCACCAGATACGCATGACCTGATGGCGAGCACCGCCCCGCAAAAGCTGGAAGAAGCCCAGAGCCTGCTGCGCCAGGACAGGCCTGACGATGCGCAGGCCGTCGTCTCCGAAGTGCTGGCGGAGGAGCCGGACAACGTGGAAGCTCGGTACACGCTGGCGGTCACGCAGCGGATCCGACACGATTGGGACGCCGCGCTGCGCACGATCGACGAGCTCCTGGGATTGAAGCCGAACTTCGGCCGCGCGCACCAGGAAGCCGGCTACAATCGCATCGCCCAGCGCGACTTGCGAAACGCGGGCATCGCCTTCGAAAAGGCCATCAGCTGCGACCCGTCGCTGATCAACAGCTGGAAGTGCCTGGCAAAGCTTTACGAGGACTCCGGTAAGCGCGAGAAGTATCAGCGTGCGCAAGACCAGATCACGTTTCTGAAGTCGCTGCCGGCCGAGCTGCTCACCGTGATCAGCTACCTGTCCGAGGACAGGCTCGCCGACGCGGAACGGCTGTGCCGCTACTTTCTGAAATCGAACAAGACGCATGTGGAGGGCATGCGGCTGCTGGCAGAAATCGTGACGCGAAGAAACGTATTCGATGACGCCGAGTTTCTGCTCGAAAGCTGTGTGGAATTCGAGCCCGAGCACCGCAATGCGAGAATTCAGTACGTCAACATACTGCTCAAGACCCAGAAATTTCACAAGGCGTACGAGCAGGCGAAGGTGCTCCAGGAGAAATATCCCGACGACATCGAGACGATTCCGGCGCTCTATGCATCCGCGTGCATGGGCATTGGCGACAACGGGGCCGCTAAGGCAACTTACCGGGAGTTGATGCAAAAGAGTCCTGACAATTATTTCTACCCGGTGTCGCTTGCCCACGTCCATAAATCCGATGGTGAATTCGACGAGGCGGTGCGCCTGTATCAGGTGGCTTACGCGATCAAGCCGGATCACGGCGACGCTTACTGGAGCCTTGCAAACACGAAGTCCTATGAGTTCACGAGCGCCGAAATCGAGCAGATGACGGCATTGGAGTCGTCGGCATCGATCGATGAAGACGACCGCATACAGGTCTGCTTCGCGCTCGGCAAAGCGTTCGAGGATCGTGACGACTATTCGGCGTCAATGCGTTATTACGATTTGGGTAATTCGCTGAAGAAGGCCAAAACCCACCATCACGAAAAGCAGCTCCAGATGCGCATCGAGTCGCAGATCGAGGTTTGCACGAGGGATTTATTCGCCGCGAAGCAGGGCCTGGGCCTGGATGCCTCCGATCCGATTTTCATTGTCGGTCTGCCGCGCGCGGGGTCCACGCTGCTTGAGCAAATCCTGTCATCGCATTCCAAAGTCGACGGCACGATGGAGCTGCACAACATCCTCAACCTCGCGAAGCGCCTGCGAGGCCGCGACCCGACACCGGATGGAAAACCGCGCTACCCGCAGATTCTCACCGAGCTCGACGACAGCTACTTCCGCCGCTTCGGCGAGCAGTTCATCGACGATACGCGCGCCTATCGGGGCGACGCGCCGCACTTCATCGACAAGATGCCGAACAACTTCTTCCACATCGGGCTGATCAGACTGATCCTGCCGAACGCGAAAGTAATCGATGCCCGGCGGCATCCGATGGCGTGCTGCTTCAGCGGCTACAAGCAGCTGTTCGGTGAGGGCCAGGAGTTTTCATACAACCTGCATGATATCGGCAACTATTACCGCCAGTACGTCAGGCTGATGGACCACTGGGACAACGTGCTGCCGGGATTCGTATTACGAGTTCAATACGAAGACGTCGTTGCCGATCTCGAAACCCAGGTACGAGGCATACTCGAGTTCTGCGGGCTGGAGTACGAAGAAAACTGCGTCGAGTTCCACAAGACGCGGCGGAGTATCCGCACGCCGAGTGCCGAGCAGGTGCGGCAGCCGATTTATCAGAGCGGCCTCGAGCAGTGGCGTCACTACGAAGAATGGCTCGATCCGCTCAAGGACGCGCTCGGACCGGAGGTGCTCGCGCGTTACCCGATCCAGTCGAATAATTGATCGTCTCGCACAAACATCGCTTTATTTTTTTCGCCGTGCCGAAAACGGCCACGCATGCCATTCGCGAGGCGCTGCGATCACACCTCGGACCCGATGATTGGGAGCAGCAGACGCTATTCGGCAAGAACGCTCTGCCGATACCGGACATCGCGCGTCTCGAGCACGGCCACATCTCGGTGCGCCAGATTCAGCCGCAACTTCCACTGGACGTGTGGAACGGCTATTTCAAGTTCGCGTTCGTGCGCAATCCGTTCGATCGTTTCATTTCGACGTGTTTCTTCCTCAACAGACAGAACCCGGACTTCGCCCGGATGGCCACTGCCTTTATGAAGGAGCGTCTCGGCTATCGAAGGTTTCGGGAACGAGTGCTGGTCGTTCCTCAGAGTCGACTGCTGACGGACGACGACGGGTCGATCGCGGTCGACTACGTCGGACGATACGAAAAGCTGCAGCAATCTTACGTCGAGATTTGCGACCGAATCGGTATCCCCACGTCCCGGCTCGGCCGCAAGAATCCGTCGAAGCACGCGAGCTATCTCGAGTACTACGATGCGGAGCTCAAAGAACGCGTCGCCGACTTTTACCGGGACGACCTCAGCCTGTTCGGCTACGAGTTCGAGTCCCCCGCATCCTGAAACTGCGCCAGGCGCTCCGGCGCAAGGGCGGAGCGCAGAATTCGCTGCACGATGACCGGATTAACGCCGATGTCGTTGCTCTGTGTGACGAGCGCCCGACGGTTCGGGTCGAGCGACGAATAAACGTTATCGATGAGTGCCTTATAAGCCGGTCGGCCGCGCGGCTCGAAGCCGTAGAGGTGCCAGGCTTCGCGCCAGTCCTTGGCAAATCCCGTCAACAGCTCTTTGTAGCTCCGGACCGTGTCCGGATCGTTTTTCGGGTGGTGCTCGAAATCGTCGAGCAGATTCTGCACCAACAGGTCGACCTCGCCCGGAGCCATTACCGGCGCTGTGTTGTAGCGCTCGGTGCGGATCGACACTTCCTGATCGGGCGTGAACGGGACAAAGCGGCACTGCTTGCTGAAACGCTCTGCATCGACCGAATCGATCTGCAGCGCATCGCGCACGACGGCCCAGAACCGTGATGAGCCGGACAGATCGATCACGAGATGCACGCGATCTTCATCGCTGTCATTGGTCACGCGGTGGCGTCGCCAGGAGTTGAAGATCCAGCACTGGCCGGCTTCCATGTGCACGCTCTCGTTCGCGCAATAAAACGTCACCTGCGGATTCGTGATCACGGGAATGTGAATGCGGACGCGCGAATACCAGTGGTAGTTGAAGTCGACATGCGTCGCAACTTCCGCTTTCGCATCGAGCTTCATGAATCGAGAGCGGGCCAGTACCTCGCCAAAGCTCGAGAGAACCTGGCGCGTATACGGGCAGCGTTCGAGATGCGCCGTCTCGGCCATCGCTCCGTCGAAATCGTCGTTATCACCGCCGCCCTGGGATATCAGCGCGACGGCGGAATTGCCCTGCATTCTGATGGGATGCGCCATCCACGCCGGCCTGGGCAAATCGTTGACTTCCTCCGCCAGGCGCTCGGGGTCGAATTGGTACGGTAAACGGATGAAAGGTCGCTCGAGGTCCACACGCAGGTCCGAAGCTCGGTAAACTCCAAATTGTAGCGTACATTTTTTACGACTCGGACAGCCGCTCGTGCACTCGCCGTGCATTCAATGGC
>JBFJOC010000096.1:0-8680 GCA_041617855.1 Woeseiaceae bacterium
AGAGTCAATGACTCTGGCACCTGACTCTGACCCCATTTCTCCGCGGATGATGGACGCCGCGAGCTCCGGGTTCTCCATCGGCAGGAAGTGGCTGTATTCCGGAAGGTAGATGTCCCGCCCGTGCGGGAAGCTGTTCGCCAGCTCCGGCCAGGTCGGGGACAACGAGAAATCTATGGCGGAAGCCGCAAGGCCGCGCCACTTCGCCCGCACGACGGTTACCGGGATTTTGATCGCCGGCATACGGTCATGGACGCTCACGCTTGCCGTCGTTGTGTAGATACCGGCCTCGATGTCGGGCGGGCAGGCGAGGATGTAGACCTCGCCGTCCGGCACGAGTCCGTGCCGGCAATAATCGTTCAGGACGCTCGGGCGCCAGCTCGAAAATGGAGGCCGATCGCGGAAGGCGTCGATCATCTGCTGCGGCGACTCCCAGACGTTACGGCGTTTCGCGACGAAGTGGCCCTCCGCCGACGTCGGCCGCGACGTGTAGGCCGAAGGTTCCAGGATGACGGGGTCGAACAACGTCAGCCGACGAAAACGCCCTTGCTCGCGCGCGGCTGCCTGCACCATGCAGTGACCCCCCATCGAGTGCCCGACACCGCGAATATCTTTCAAATCGAGCGCATCGGTAAAGTCCGCCAGGTCGGACCCGAATTGATCCCAGCCGAAGGGAGGCGTCTTGCTGCTCTGGCCGTGCCCTCGATGATCCGTCGCAATCACGTGAAAGCCGTCCAGATGTCTCACGGTTTCGTCCCAACAGCGCGCATGCAATCCAGTCGCATGCGACAGCAGTATTACCGGGTCACCCTCACTACCCCATTCCACCCAGGCGATCTTCGCACCGTTGATGGTCAGGTGCCGCTGCCTCGGATCCTCGCGCATAGTCAGGCGACCTGTTGCCGTATGCTGCCTGCTAGGTTCTCACAGATTTAGCGATGTTGACCGCATCGCTTGCGAGCTTGCTGATAGCTTCGAAGTCGCGCGCCTCGATCGACTTTGCCGGCGTCAGCCAGCTGCCGCCGCAGGCAAGCACCGCCGGCACGCCGAGGTAATCCGCCAGGTTTTCTGCAGACACGCCGCCGGTCGGCATGAATCGCATTTCCCGAAACACGCCGGCAAATGCTTTCAACGCCGGGACGCCGCCGGCAATCGACGCCGGAAAAAATTTGACGGTCCGGAGACCAAGGTTATAGGCGCGCTGGATTTCCGATGCCGTGACCGTTCCCGGGTAGACTGGCACGTCACGTTCGCGAGCCACGCGAACGACACCGTCCTCGAGCCCCGGCGACACGAGAAACTTCGCACCGTTGTCGAGTGCCTGCTCCGCCTGGGCAGCGGTCAGCACGGTCCCGGCGCCCACGATGACGTCGGCCACCTGACTGGCGACTTCGCGAAGGCAGTCGAGCGCGCGCTCGGTGCGCAAAACGACCTCGATTACCTTGAGGCCGCCTGATGCCAGCGCCTGGGAGATCGAAACGGCGACGTCGGGATCCTCCGCCTGGACAAGCGGCACGACGGGTGCCGCGATCAGCAGTTTCTCGAGGTTCATCCCGGTCTCACTATTCTGGGCAAATTAAAAGTATCGAATTCGGTCACGGAGGTCGACTGCGCTACCTTTTTGTCCAGGTCACTCGCCCGACTTTGATTCGGGCGCGGGCAGTGCCGCGATACAATTCGATACAAGCCCAAACAGTGCTGTCACCGCCGCCTCCCGGACTTCGAATAGCCTCGTAAATAGGAGATAGTCATGCGTTATCCGTTCGAAAAAGTTTACCGGAATCGTGGCGTACGCCGCTATCTGATGCCGTTTACGCTCGGCATCGGTATGCTGCTCTTTGCGGCGCTAATGGCCAACGCGATGGGCTGATTCCGGCCGACGCGAACACTGTTCAACCTGCCGGCGACGCGACCAGGATCCTCATGTCATCGGCTGCGCTCCTTCTCTGGAACCTGCGTCAGCCGCTCACGACTCGTCTTCGTCGTGCTGCCGGTGGTCGCGTCGGTGCATGCGCCGCTCGCGAAAATGCTGGCGCGCTGCGGCCTTTTCCTCGTCCGACATGGACTCCCACTTTTCGCGTCGCTCGGCGCGGCGCGCCGCTTTGCGCTCCCGTTTTGCCGCGCGCTTCGCTTCGCGCTCCTCTTCGGACAGCGCTTCCCACTCCGCCCGGCGCTGCTCGCGGTGGGCCTTGCGCTCGGCCCGCCACTTCTCGCGCATCGCCTGCCGTTCCTCGTCCGACAGACTCTCGAAATACGCCCGGCGTTCTTCCGACGTCAGCGCCTTTATGTCGGACATCGATTGTCCCGACGCAACCGCCGGCAACAACATCACCGCCGCCGTCAGCGCACATAATCCCGTCATCACTTTCATTCGGATCGCTCCTTCCAAATTATTGGCTATATACTGATCACAAAGCCTCCGCCCGTAAAGGCAGCCTGAACTCACATAACGCGCGCGCGGCCGATCGGTTGACGAAAGTAAGGGCGAACCGACATTTACGACAACCCAGGTTCGACGCCGACCTGTCGATTTTCTTATCGCGTCACCAGTTCTCCGAATACGACCTGACGTCCGTCGGGGGCGATCACGACGATTTCCCGGCACCCGTATTCCTTGTCGACGATGCCGCCTTTGATCCGAGCACCATTGCCGATGAATTCAGCATGCACCGCTTCGATGCTGTCGACCCAGAAATAGACTGCCCAGGTTTTCCTGGCTGCGAAAAACCCCGGCCGACACTCCAGCATCACGGTTTGGCCGTCACGATCCAACGTCACGAATGCCGGTCCTTTACCAAGCTCTGTGCCGATCCTAAACCCGAGAACGTTCACGAAAAAATCGCGCATGGGCTTCATCGTCCGGCTGGTTACGACCAGCACGGGCGCAGTGCGTTGGAGGATTCCGACCCGCATGCGGCGCTCCTTTGTTTTTACGCGTGAGTGATCCTAGGGCAAGTACTGAAACCGTATAATAGTGGCCAACCCTTGGGCAACGGAGATAGCGCTTGAGCTGACGCTCGTCCAGATCCACGAGCAAGCGGCCGGCCTCTAGCGAAATGAGCTCGCTACAACTGCAATCCGCTATCACCTGCCCGCACTGCGGTCACACCGAGATCGAAATGATGGCGACGAACTCGTGCCGGATTTTCTATGACTGCGAGGGCTGTGGCGAATTGCTGCGCCCGCGGCCCGGCGACTGCTGTGTTTTCTGTTCATACGGTTCCGTGAAATGCCCGCCGGTGCAGCTGGACCGCGACTGCTGCTGAGTACCGCAGCCGAGCAGGGTGTCGAACCGCAGTTAACGGAATTTCTCGAAAACCGTGGTTCGACCCCGAATTTATGCGCGCGGCGCTGACGTCGCCCCGTCGGGCTCCCCGAGCACCGCGATCAAATCCTTGATGTGCGCCGGCTTGACGATGTGTGTGTCGAAACCGGCGTCGATCGCGCGCTTGCGATCAGACTCCTGTCCGTAGCCCGTCAGCGCAACCAGCTTGATGTCGCCGTTGCCCGACTCTTTGCGCACCGCCGTTGCGACTTCATATCCATCGATAAGCGGCAGGCCGATGTCGACCAGGGCGACCTGCGGCCGCTCGCTGCGAAAGACATCGAGCGCCTCTTTCCCGTCGGCCGCCGCGTACACTTTATGACCCCATAGCTTCAAAAGCTCGCAAAGACCGTCGCGCGCGTTCGTGTTGTCTTCGACCACGAGAATTTTGCAGGGACCCCTCGTGACATTGGCGCTCAGCAACGCGGGTTCCACATCGACGGCAGCCACCTCGGCTTCCGATCGCGGCAGCGTCAGCGTAAACGTGCTGCCGCAGCCCGGGCCGCCGCTGGCAACGTCGATTTCGCCGCCGTGCATCTCCGTGAATCGTTTCACGAGCGCCAGGCCAAGGCCCAGACCGCTCGCAGTCCGCTCAATCGACCTGTCGGCCTGCACGAATGGTTCAAAAATCGTGGACAGGAGTTCCGGCTCGATGCCTTGCCCGGTATCGCTGACCTGAATCAGAATGCGATCGTCCGCAGCGTCCAGACGGAAGCGGACTTCGTCACCCTGGACCGAATATTTGATCGCGTTATCGAGCAGGTTCTGTACGGATTGCCGCAGTCGCGACGCGTCCGCGTGGACAACACCCGGCTCGCCCCGGATCTCGAACTGCACCGGTCGCTCCGGATACGCCGACCGCATTGCCGTTTCGAGCTCGTCAACGAACTTGTCCAGTGCCACGGGCTCGCGCCTGAGCTTTAGCTTGCCCTGACTCAACCGGCTGATATCCAGCAGGTCGTCGAGGATGCGCTTCAGAAGCGTGGTCTCATTGACGACGATCTTGTAGAGCTTGCGAACGGCATCGTCGGCATCGTTCTTTGCTTCGAGCGCGAACGCGGCGTTCGCGATTGCGCTCAACGGATTGCGCAGCTCGTGGCCTAGCATCGCGAGAAATTCGTCCTTTGCGTTGTTCTCGAACTCCGCGCGTTCACGAAGCTGTCTTTCGCGTTCCAGGAGCTCGGCGAGCGCCTCCTGGGAACGATATTTTTCGATGACGATGCCGGCCACGTAGGCACTGTTCGCTATTAGCCTAAGCTCGTCATCGCTGGGGGCACGCGGCACGCGGTAGTACATCGCGAGTGTGCCCAGCACGTCGCCGCCCGATGAAATGATGGGCGTCGACCAGCACGCGCGCACGTTCGCCGACTCTGCAAGATCGCGAAACGGTTCCCATCGCGGATCCTGCATGATGTCGACGGCAATCGTCGTCAGTCGCGTGAACGCGGCGGTGCCGCACGAGCCCACGTCCGGCCCGATTTCGAGGCCGTCGATCGCATTCGTGTAATGATCCGGCAGGCTCGGTGCCGCCGCATGCCGCAACCGGGTTCCATCCTCGAGCAGAAGAATCGACACCAGCAGGCCGTCGGCCTGTTTCTCCAGAGCTTCCGCGAGCAGCTTCATGGCTACCGGCAGCGGCTGGCCGCTGATGACGCAGGCCAGCGTCTGCTTCTCGGCTTCCAGCACGGCCTCGACGTGCTTGCGCGCCTTGATCTCCAGCCGCAGCCGGTCGATCGTCTCGTTGAGCACCCGGAAGCGCTCGTTTTCGCCGGCCTTGGATTTGTCGTGAAAATTGAGCCCAATCGCATCGACATCGCCCCTGCGCACACGTCCGCCGCGGATCAGGTACTCGTCGATCGAGCCGTCCTCGCGCTGGATGGAAAACTTGCCCGGAACCGGCTGCAGGTTGCGGCTGCACATCGTCAGGAATCGCTCGACGGCCTCGGTCGGTTCGCCGAACAGGTCCTTGACGTTATCGGTAGCTGTGTCGCCCTCGAGCAGCGCGCTTCGCGCCCGTGCATTCAAAAAAAGTATCGATCCGTCCTTGTCGACGACAACGAAGGGATCCGGGAGTATGTCGGCAACGTCGCCGAGCGTCAGGTTTTCAGGCTGCGACATATTCGCGCCCTTCTGCCGCTCTCGCCTCGGCAGTGTCCCGCAGATGCAGCACGACGCGGCAGCCGCTGTGACCCTCGGCGATCGTCTCCTCGAGAACGACTTTCGAATAGCCTAAGTTTTCCGCGGCAATGTGACCGAATACGTTCGACGTCATCATGCACATCGATGGCCGGCCGATGACCTTGTCGCCGAACGGGCAGCGGTGGTTGCCGAAGACGATTCGGTCCTCGTCTTCCTCGATGATGAAAAATTTGCCGTTTATGCGTCGCTTCATGTCGACCAGCACGTCGCCCACCTGCTTCCGGTCGAGCTTGTCGATCGCGAGCGCATTTTTGTAATCCGTGTCGACTTTCTCGCCGATTACTTGCCCGACGACGCTGATATAGCCGGAGGCATCATCGAGGCCAATGACGTCTTCGAGCGTGCCGGCTAGCTCGCGAATCAGGTCGCGCATGAAGGTGTCCCGGGACAGGTCGACAGCGGCCTTGGCAGCCGGCGCGTCGGCGCGCGTGTCTTCTGCCATTGTTCTCATCCTAGCGGCGCGGCCGCGGCATCGACGGATGCATTCATTATACCCGGTGCCTTTCGCCGCCAGCCGCACTGCGGCGCGCGACAGCCAGAAGCTCCGGTGTGCGCGCACACGATTCGTGCGGGAATCCGTCGCGTTCGGGCGCGAGCAGCGACGGCACGCCGTGTAGCCCGAGCGGGACTCGGGCCCGCCATCCGGCCTTGCAAACCTTACAAAACCCTGTAATGCGGATCCGCCGTGCGATCGTCAGATTTTTGAAAACTAAGGAAAATCAATCGGTTATGGATTTGGCACAGCACTTGCCTTAGAAGGGGTAGCGGCACCGCAAGACGATGCGGTGAGCTGTACGACATTGGATCAGACAGACACATTCAACCTCTCGAGGAGCGTGAAATGAGTATCCGGAAGATGATCACGGTGACCGCGGTGGCCTCGGCGTTTGCGCTGAGCGCCTGCGAAATCGAAAAAACCGAAGACGGCAAGATGCCCGACATCGACGTCGCGGCCAGCAGCGGCCAGATGCCGAAGTACGACGTAGACGTTACGAAAACTCAGGACGGCCGTATGCCGGATGTCGACGTCGACTTCGAGGCCGGCAAACTGCCGCAGTACGAGGTCCATGGCCCGGACGTGAGTCTTGGCACCGAGGAAAAGACCGTGGAAATTCCGGATGTCGATGTAGACGTAACGAACGAGGAAAAGTCCATCACGGTTCCCGATGTCGACGTCACGTTGCCGAAGGACAAAACTGGCAGCTAAATGCTGACACCTGCGTTCGCCGGTCCCCGGAGCCCGGTCCATCGGGCGTCCGGGGTCGGGTGCGCACTTTGATACACCACTAACGTCGAGACGAGGAAATTCCAGATTGCAACATGTATTCACGATCAGGGACGAACAACGGCGATGATCGCGGTGCCGCTGAACGCGCGGAGGCAGGCAACGAGAAAGCGCGCTTGACTGGAGAATCGGCCGACGAACAGAAAAAAATCCGCGTGCTGATCGTCGAGGACCATCCCGCGCTGCGCCAATCGCTGCGGCTTTATTTCGAGTTCAAGGGCTACGCGGTCGCCGCTACCGATGGCTATGCACAGGCGCTCGAAGCAGCAGCCGATAGCCCGCCGGACGTTATTGTTTGCGACCGGCAGCTAAACGACGCCCGTGACGGCATCGATGTCGCCCGCGCGCTGCAGAGCGCGTACGGCTCCGACATCGTCTTTGTCAGTGGCACGTCCATGGGTGAGTTGCGTGCTGCGACTTCCGACCTGAACGTCATCGCGTATCTGAAAAAGCCGGTGTTGCCCCACCGGATCGAAAAGGCTGTTCGTCTCGCGCAAGAAGCGGACAACTCGAATGACAGCCAGTAGGAGCGCTGCAATCGAGCGTCTATAATGACTCGTCAAAGTCTCTCCTGACGGCGGGAAGAACAATGCCGAACGTACTGCTCGTCGACGACGATTCCGGTTTCACCGACGCCACAAGCGCGCTCCTCTCCGCCGAAGGGCTGAACGTAACGACCGCTGCAACGCTTGCCGAGGCGCGGAACCTGTTGGAATCCGAGAAATTCGACGTCCAGTTCGTGGACCTCGCACTGCCGGACGGCAGCGGGCTGGAACTGATCGGCGAGGCGAGCCCGAGAACGGTAATCATCACCGGGCATCCGTCGGTCGAGTCGGCGATTCGCGCGGTGCGCGGCCGCGTCGACGATTACCTCGTCAAGCCGCTCAGCAAGGCGGACCTGCTGGCCGCGATATCGTCTTCGACAAAGTCGGCTGCAGGCGTTGATGTGGCGCCCCGGTTTGCCGGCATGATCGGTGAATCGCCCCAGATGCGCGCGCTCTTCGCGGAAATCGAGCGTTACGGCCCGACCAATGTCACGGTCTTCATCAGAGGCGAGAGCGGTACCGGCAAGGAACTCGTCGCCCGTGCGCTACACGATCTGGGCGCACCGAAGGAAGAGTTCATTGCCGTCAATTGCGGTGCCATTCCGGACGAGCTGATCGCAAGCGAGCTGTTCGGGCACGAGAAGGGTAGCTTCACGGGGGCAACGGCTAAGCACCTGGGCTTCTTCGAGCGCGCGGGTCGCGGCACCGTGTTCCTTGACGAGATCGGTGAACTGCCCCTGGAGCAGCAGGTGGCGCTATTGCGCGTACTGGAAAACAGTACGCTGCAGCGGGTCGGCGGCGATCGCGACATTGAAATCAACGCGCGGATCATCGCCGCCACGAACGCGGACGTCGAAAAAGCTGTGGCTGCGAAGGAGTTTCGCGAGGACCTTTACTACCGGTTGATGGTGCTGCCGATCGACGTTCCACCGCTGCGCGAGCGGGACGGTGACGTAGCGTTGCTCGCACAACATTTTCTGAACAAGGCCGCGGACGAGCATAACGGACCGCGCGAATTTTCCGACGACGTCGTGAAGGCACTGCAGCGGCACTCGTGGCCTGGCAACGTGCGCGAGCTCAAACATACGGTGCTGCGGGCTACGCTGCTGTGTATCGGCCGCGACAGGGTAGATGAGCTGCCTGGCAATTTCGAAAGACCGCCCAACCTGTCGGCCGACAGGGGTCTGCCCGTCGGCATGTCGATTCGCGAGGTAGAGCGCGAGCTTATTCTAAAGACGCTTGAGCACTTTGACGGTAACAAGACGCAGACGGCGGAGGCGCTCGGTATCAGCCTGAAGACGCTTTACAATCGTCTGAATGAATACGAAG
>JBFJOC010000097.1:0-8398 GCA_041617855.1 Woeseiaceae bacterium
ATTGCGACACCGAACGCGAACACGAACAGGATCGGGTACATGAATGCACCACCTTCCTGGAAAAATCGCACGATAGTGCTCATCTGATTGCTCCTTTGGTTCTCAGTCGGTCCTACTCATCGTCGTCGCCGTACAAATCCTCGTAGTAGCCTACGGCCCGTACGAATTCTTCGCGGTCGATCGGCGCAAGAACTTCGTCCAGCAAAGTGTTCACGGGCCTGCCCATCAGGTCGCTCGGGTCGGCCTTTCTCCAGGGCACGATGTACAGGACCTTTGGCAGCTCCTGGTTGCCCGTGATCTCGGTGCGTTCGAGCGCCATGCGGTCCATCACCCTGCCACCCTTCTCGCCGCGTGCTGCTGCGGCGGCCAGCGCTTCTGAGGAAACACGGGGTTCGATTACCCCGCGTGTGGCGTCGTCGGCGTCGTTGCGGGTATGCGTCGATTCGATGGGGCGAGACGTTTCCGCGGCGCCGGCATCCGGCGCGTCATCGGACTGGGCGGCGACGGGCACGAGCGCCGTGACAAGCGTGAATCCCGCGCCGAGCAAGCGTTCCCGCAGGCTCTTCACGACTGTCCGTCCGCCAGGTTCGCCGCGCGCCGGTCGGCCGCCACGCGACGTTTCAGGTCTGCTATCCATTTCTCTACCTGGCGGTCACCACCGGCAAGTTCCTGATATTGCTTGAAATGTTCGAGGGCGGCGTCGAGACGCTGCAAATACAGCTCGTTGAGAACGCCCAGGTTATAGTGTGCCAAGGCGTACTCGGGCGAGACTGTGACGGCCTTCAAATAAGCGGCCTCTGCATCGTGAAAACGGCCGTGTCTCCGATGCAGCAGTCCGAGCTGATTGAGCGCCGGCGCAAATTCGGGATCGATCGCGAGCGCGGCATCCAGCGCCGAGCGGGTGGCCGCCTCACCGCCGTCCCTTGCGTAAATAAGCGCCAGGTTGACGTAGGCGCCCGGGTAATCCGGGAACTGCAGCAGGAATTGCTCGAATCGAAGCTCGGCCTCCGTGAAGTCACCGGCTGCCAGAAACGACGCTGCCTGGTCAAACAAAGCCCGGGCCCGTGGCGGAACATCGCTCGCGGCAGGATCGCCGCCGGCCCCGCGCTGCCCGTCCGGCAACGATCCTGTCGATGCGCAGCCGCAGACCAGCAGCGCGCCGATGCAAATCAACGAGCGGGCTAGAGAGCGCACGCGATCAGAAAAGCACGGTAACGACATCTTCGCTGCGCTCCGTCTTCGCGTATCGGGCCGGCATCATTTCGGCAAGCCGCAGGAAACTCCGCTTGACCCATTCGTCGTACACTCCGCCCGCGGCACGATCCGTGTTGGCCTTGTACAGTTCGATCGCCTGCTCCTCGATCGGGAAGGTCTGCTCCTCGAGCAGCAACTCGTATTGCTCCAGCGCAAGGTCGTCGAGACCGTGTGGTCGTTCGGACGCCATGAGATCGGCGCTGAAAGTCCGGTATACCTCCGCAAGGTGGTACGTCGCGGCAGTCGTTACCGACGCAACGCCATATTCGGCTGCGCGCGTGTATACCTCGATGACCTCCTCCATCGCCTGTCGCTTGATTCGGACACTCTCGTCCAGCGGCTGAGTCAATTTCAGACCTTCGAAGCGTTGACGCACGGGTTCGGCAAGTTCGATCGACGCCGTTGCCGCGAGAAATCGCGTTCGATCGCTGCGCTGCGTGCCTGCCTGGCTGTCTGCCTGCACGATGTCGCGCAGGCGCTGCTCCCGCTGCGCGTGGTCCCCCATCGCCTCGGCGATCCCGAGCAAGCGGAAGCGGGCCTCGATGGACTCGGCGATCGGGTCCGGATAGCGCGCGACAATCGCGTCGAGCACGCGCTGCTCGTCGACGATGAGTCCGGCCTCTTCGTACAGCGTGGACGCCGTCCACAGAGCTTCGCGCCTCACAGCCGCGGTGTTCGTGCCCGAGAACGCGATGCGCTCGAACTCGCGAGCCGCTGCGACGCTTTGGCCGGATTTCACGTAGCTGACGGCGAGTTTTTGCGTGACGTCGTCGGCAAACTCGCTGTCCGGATAGTTGCCGCGAAATTCCTCGAGCACGGCGGATGCGCGATCCCAGGCCTCGAGGTTGATCAGGGCCGCCGCCGCGTCGTACTCCGCGGTCTGGCGTATGCCGGACTCCGGCACGGCATCGGCGATGCGCGTGAAATGCGTTACGGCGGCCTCGAGGTCGCCGGCGTCGCGCGCGATCTCACCCTGCTTGTATATCGAGGACGCGATTCGATCCCTGACCTCCGCGCGCGCCTGCGCATCACTGCCCGGCGTGCGACTTTGCAACTCGTAGTACGCGACCTCTGCGTCGGCGAAATTGTGCATATCGAACTCTGCGTGGGCGATTACCGTCCACGCAGTACGCGCCAGCGTATCGTCGACGGGCGGTTGCTTCGCGACCACGGCCCGGCCGACGGCAATCGCAAGATCGAAGTCTCCCTGCGAGAACAGATCCTCGGCGACCGACGTGAGCACGGCGCCCGATTCAGGATGCTCGGGAAAAGCGTCGGCGAAGCGAAGCCCGCTGTCGAGGTAGTCTCGGTGCCACGCGATCCTGGCATGCTCATCGAGTGTGCGTTCGTGCTCCCGGTAGGCCAGCAGCGCCGCGTATCCGGCTTCCGACGATTTGCCGTGCACGGGGTAGAAATAGGCCGTCCGCTCGTATTCCTTCGTCGCATTCTCGAAGTCGCGGCTTTCGAACAGAATCTCGGCGAGCAGGAAATTCGTGCTGGCGCTGTCGGGATCTTCGGGAAAAAAGGCGAGGTACTTGCGGTACCAGCGGGCCGCCTCGCGGTAGTCGACCTGTTTTCCGCCGAGCTGCGCGAGTGCATGGTAGTGTTGCGCCAGGTCCGTGAGGTTCGCCTTTACGTGCGCCACGACCGCGGTATTTTGAGAACGCGGGTTGCGTACCCAGAACACGCCGGTCATCCCGTAGCGATCGACGAAATTTTTCTTGGCTTCGAGGACCAGGCTCGGGAAACCGCCTTGCCGGTAGGCCTCGATGACCTCCACCTGCAGGAGCGGCGCCTTCGGATGCAACGGGTCCTGGCCGACGAACGCTTCGTACGTCCGTGCGGCGTCGACGTAGCGCTGCTTTTCAAGGTACAGATCGCCGAGATTCATATAAATGACGTGTGCGTATTCCGGCTGCCCGTATGCCTCCATGAAGTCGCCGATGCTCGCGGCGCCGTCCATGTAGGAAAAACTGATCGACAGAACGCGAAACGTATCCTCGACGAGTTCCCGTTCGGCGCGGCCCAGCCCTTCGAGACGCTTGTCGCCGTCGAGAAGCTCGACGCCGCCGATCTTGCGGTCGAGCAATGCGAAAAACGGCTCGAGACTTTCCTTGTGTGCGGCGAGTTTGAATCGCGTCCAGCCGAGTTTGTAGAGCGACTGTTCGAAAAATCGCGACGAAGCACCGAAGCCGGCCGCGGCGCGGTATGCGGCCTCGGCGTCGTCGTACTGTTTGCGAAGAAACAACATCTCGCCGCGCCGGAACTGCACTTCGTCGATCATCGGCGTGTCCGGGTATCGCCCCGCCAGTTCGTTCAGAACGACCAGGGCTTCATCCGTCCGCCCACCGGTTTCATAGCCGCGCGCAAGCTGGTACAACACCGTGTCGTTGCGGCGGTAATCGGGATAGGCGGCCAGCAATTCCCGATACAACTCGACCGCATCGTCGTAGCCGTGCGGCGCCAGCGACTCGATGTTTTCGCCGAGCTGCCGTGCCTCGATCGCCTCGAGCTCGAGATCGCCGAGTCTGCGCATCGCCTCGGCGCGCAGGTCCGGATCGTCGGATACGAGGTCGAGAAACGCCCGATAATTGTCGCGGGCAAGGGCGGCGCTGTTCGGGATGCTGCCACCGGGGTCGATCTCCACGCGGCGGCTCTCGAGGCTTTCGATGGTGTCCTTCGCATGCCACTTCTCTGTCTCGGCCGACGCCGACAGGGTCACGGCAGCGGCGATAGTCGCGAGCACGGTCCCGGACCGATTCATGGTCCCGCCTCGCCCACGGTCGCGGCAATATCGTAAATGGCCGCCAGCGCGAAGCGCGCCTGCACCGTGTACGCGGCCAGGCGTTCCTTTTGTGCGTCGAGTTCGTCGATAGCGATCGATCGCAGGTACGAGCGCTGCATGGCCATCTGATCCTCGAGGCGGCTCTGCATGGCTTCGATGCGCGGCAGAACGGCTGCAACTCGCTGCGAGAGTTCGGCGAACTCGACCGGCTGGCGGCGCATCGATTCATCGATCTTGCGGCGTGCGCGCTGCATCTCGACCAGCGCTTCTCCTGTTCGGCGCAATTCCCGGCGAATGCGCCAGGCGCGCTCCTTGAACTCCTTCTCGAGCTGCCATTGCAGGACGCCCTTCAACAGGGCGACCTTGGCCCGTATATCGGCGGCCTCCGGAATGTCCGCCGCGAGCGCCGGGGTCGACTCGAGACTCGTGATCTCGCCCCACGTCCCGAGTTCCGCCGCTGTGGCCAGCGCCAGCCAATCGCGGCTCCGCTCGATATCGTTTAGAACGGCATCGAATTCGAGCTTGCGATCGACCATGCCGTCGAGATCTGCGCGGCGCAGAGCGTTCTGGACACGTGGAAGCCGATGCTCGAAGGCCTCGATGCGCGTTTCGAGCATGCTGTGAAACACATCGACGCGCCGTTGCCAGTTCTCGAGGTTGCGATGCGAGTAGTGCAGGTCACGCAGGTTCTTGAGACCCTCCTGAAATGCATGCGTCGACAGCAGGTGCAACAGGTATCGTGACTGGGGTCCGTCGGGGAGCCGATCCATTCGCCAGTACCAGCCCGTGCTGTCGAGCGGATCGTCCGCGATGATTTCGTTGAAAAAGGACCCGGACGCGATGTGGTCGATGGTCCGGTCGAGACGACCACTCTCCTCGTGAAAGGCCTCGATTGCGTGCAGGTAATGATCCGCGGCCTGGCTGATCGAATCGAGACTTGCGAGCGCGTACGGAATGGCAAGCATCGATTCCTGAACCGCGGAATCGAGCAGGTCGCGGCGGCGGAGTTCCATCCACGGCACCAGCGCGCGATCGAAGGCACCCGTTTCAGCATCCGCCCAACCCACGCCGAGCAGCGCCTTGTTGGAGAACGGCCCCTCGAGCCTGACTCGCTGCAGCGTCCGCTTCGCGGGGACCGGGCGGCCGTTTTGCAAATAGGCGTAACCGAGGGCGACATTCGCCTTGTCCCGCAGCGACGCCAGCTCGTCGTTGAAAGGCTTCATGCCCCCCAGTTCGCCGAGCATCCTCGCCGCCGCGTCGACCCGGCCGCTGCGCACGAGTGCGACACCGAGATTGAACTTCGCGTAACTGGCCCACTCCGTCTTACCCTTCCAGTTGTCGAGCAGGTCGATTGCCGCGTCGTAGTCTCCACTGTCGATCAGTAACTGCGCCCGGAGCATCAGCGCCTCGCGGCGCAGGTTCTCGGGCAGCTCGCCCTCGATGCGATCGAGCGCACCGGCCGACTGCCGCAAATAGCCGCGCTGTTTCCAGATCCTCGCCAGAAAGAACCACGTCCGATCGCGTATCTCGGGCTGCACGTTGTCCGCGAGCAGTCGTTCGAAGATCGCGGCCGCCTCCCGGTGCTGGCCGTACGAGAGATACATGCCGCCGAGCAGCAGCTCGGACTCGTCGCGATGATGATCGAGTTTCGATTGCGATCGTGCCGCTAGCAGGCGAACGATGGCCGGAAAAAAATCTTCCTGGTAAAAGTAGAACAATACCTCGCCGTAAAGAGCGTCTTTAACGACGGTGGGACGTTCCCCGGCGGCCGCATGCGGCGGCGCGGACATCGACAGCAGCGCGCAGCCGATGCCGAACATAGCGAACATGGGGCGGGCGTTCGGCAAGGCTCACTCCCATTCCCGAATTTCGAACTCGGGCTGCTGTTTGCTGACCCGGTCGTTGATCTCCAATTCGAGGTATTTGGCGCCGATTCCCTTGTCGATCTTCACGGTCGCACCGCGGCGATAGTCGCGCGCGTGCGGGCCTTGACCGGTAAACACCGCGATGAGCTCGTGTTCGCCGGTCTTGAGGTTAGCCATGTGCACACGGTGCACTCCTCCGCGCAACAGTGCGTCGACCTCACGATCCGTGTACAGGTAATTCGCCACTTCCTTGCCATCTATCGTAAGACTCACGGAGTCGAGCTTGAAGTACTCGCCAACATCCATCGAGACGAAAAAAGCGACCTGCGAGTTCGCGGGGAACAGCAGTTCCTCCTCCAGCAGGAACAGGTCGCGATTGAGATCGAGCACTTCCTTTTTGAGTGTCTGGACGTCGGCGTCGAGCGCCCGGAACGTGTCGCGCGATCCGGATTCGATTAGCGCGGCCATGCTCGACTCGGCCGCGGTGGCAGCACCAATTGCCGGCGGTGTATTTTGGGCGAGAATCGCCGTCGACGCGAAGAGCAGCAGCGCGGCGAGTAGGCCGGAATTGTTCGCGAAATTCACATTGTCTCTCCCTGAAACGTCGGCACCGATCCCAAAGCCGCCGGGAAGCGGCGCATCAACTATTCCCGCAGCAGCGATCGCACCTGGTCGAGGTACTTCTGCTCGTACCCGGATTTGTAGCCGTAATGGACGAAACGGACCTGCCCCTCGCGGTCGATCAGCACCGTGACGGGCATCGCGTTGACGTCATAGAGTTTGCTGACTTCCTTGCTCGAATCGAACAACACGGGAAACGTTACGCCGAGCTCGCTTATCATGCTAATCGCCTTGTTCGGATCGTCGTCGATGTTCACACCGAGCAAATTGAAGCCGACGCGCTTATAGCGGCTGTAAAGCTCGTCGAGCAGCGGCATTTCCTGGCGACACGGACCGCACCAGGTCGCCCAGAAATTGATCATAACGACGTCGCCGCGGTATTCGGACAGGCGTAGATTTTCGCCGGAAGCGCTTTTGAGCGCGAAGTCGGGAGCGGGCTGACCGCTCAGACCGGAAACCGACGCGACGCCGACCGCGTGCACGGCGAGCGCGAGCAATATAAGAATTCTTCGAACTTGCATTCTGCCTTCCCTGTGCGGTGCCGACTCGAATCCGTTCGATCGCATCCCGGCGCCCGCCCCGTTACGCACAGTGCGTCATGGTGACAGCCGTTGGCCGGAATCGCAGTGATTATCGTCACACAAACCCCGTCCGGCCGCGCCACAGGCCTTGCGGGCAGCGCGCTTCGCCGCGTCGGCAGACGCGACGGCAGCGCCCCTGATACCGGCGATGACGGCGATTGGACGAAGTTCTGCCAGATTACGTCAAGTCGGCGTTGCCGCGTTCGCCGCCGCTGGTCACTCCGCGTCGTCGCCGGGCGGGGGTTCGAGACCGTCCGAGTAATAGACCTCGCCTTCCGAATCGATCACGACGCCCTCGTAATCGGGCAGGCCGGCGATGAGCTTCAGCCCCAGATCGACCCCCATGACGAATACGGACGTGGATAACGCGTCCGTCATCACGGCATCGGGACCGATCACCGTGGCGCTTTGGATACCGCTGGCCGGCGTTCCGGTGCTGGGCTGGATGATGTGGTGGTATCGGGTCCCGTCCTCGTCGAAGTAGCGCTCGTAGTCTCCGGACGTCGATATCGCCTCGTCCTCGAGCGGCAGGGAAATTACGACATTGCCCTCGCTGCGCGGATCACGGATTCCGATCACGAACGGACGTCCGCGGCGGTCGCCCAGCAGCCGGGAGTCGCCGCCGGCCGTGACGACGGCGTTCGTCACGCCATTCAGCCGCAGGATGTCGACGCAGCGCTCGACGACATAGCCCTTCGCGATTCCTCCCAGGTTGATCCTCACACCGGGTTTCTGAAAATGTACGGTCGACGTGACGTCGTCGAGTTCGACGAGCCGGTAGTCGACGCGTTCGCGTTCACGCTCGATGGTGGCTGCATCAGGGCGCCTGCGCTCGCGAAAATCGTAATGCTGGCCAACGCTGTCGAAGGTGATGTCGAACGCGCCACGCGTGAGCACGGAAATGTCCAGCGCCCGTTGAATCAACTGAAACAACTCGATGTCCGTAAACACCGGTTCTTCGGCTGCCTGGCGATTCAGCTCGGAAATCGGACTTTCGTCCTTGTAGGTACTCATGAGCGCATCGATGCGCTCCGCCTCCACGAAAACCGCTTCGACGAGCCGGGCGCCCTCGCTGGCGTCGTCGTGCCAGAGATAGACGCTGACCTCGGTACCCATGAGGGGCCGCGAATCTCCTATCCAAACGGCGTCCGCGGGCGCCGTATACAGCAAAAGCAGGACAATCGCCGGCGCGCCGCGGGCAAGAAGTATCCGGGCTAGAGATATGAGGGGCCGGGCGTTATGCTTGGCGCCGTCTTCCTCGGATACGGAGCGGGATTGTGACTTCATTCCTG
>JBFJOC010000098.1:0-8351 GCA_041617855.1 Woeseiaceae bacterium
CTGCGGGTCTACGTTGGCCGCAACGAGATCCCCCGGCTCTACGGCGGCCTCGGCGTCTCGTTCATTTCGACTTCCAAGGGAATCATGACGGACCGTGAAGCTCGAAACGCTAAAGTCGGTGGCGAATTAATTTGTAAGGTGTGGTGATCTCATGTCCAGAGTCGGAAAAAAACCCGTTTCAGTTCCTCAGGGCGTCAAAGTTGAATTAAAGGGAGTTAAACTCCACGTCGAGGGGCTCCAGCGAGCACCCTGGGATGCGTTCCGGTAGAGCTGCTCGATGAGCACGAGACTGGTCAGCGCCGTCAACAAGCCGCCCCAGATGAGCGCGAGTCCGAGTTCGCTTCTGATACCGACTTCCTTCGCCGCGATGGCGTATGCCGGGCCGGCAATCAGCACGGTCAGCCAGATCGCATTTGCGCCATTTCGAATGGCGGGACTGGCACCGACCTCGATGAGAAGGCGCCCAATGAACGCGATCCACGCACCGAACCGAAAAACTTCGACAACAAACAGAATCATCGGCGAGACGGCACTGCCCGAAGCGTGCAAGGCGAGCGTGCCGCTCCAGACGACGCTGACAAGACTGGCCGCTATTAGATAGATCCCGACGCGCCGTCCGCGCCAGGCCGTCAGCAGCAGGACTGTGAAAAGAAAGTACAGCACGCCGACGAGAGCATAGCCATAGGCTCCGATAGCGTTCATGGGCTTGCAGTCCGATACATCGCTTCTATTCTAGCGCGTCGACCGCATCATCTACCGCACTCGGAAGATAGGCTTCAAAGTTGTCGCCGAATTGGTCAGTCGATGAATTACTGCTAGGACCATCCCCAACTGGTAGGCGCGGGAAGGATTCGAACCCCCGACCTCCGCTATGTAGTAGCAGCGCTCTACCGCTGAGCTACGCGCCTGCAAATTGGGTTTTATCCGATGCACAAGACATAGTGCCAAGTGCAACGGTCAAAGTTACACGAAAATTCTTGCTGATCAATGCGACCTATCTTGCGCCTTTCCCCCAGAGAACGACTTCGACCGTCTGCAGGATGATGATGATGTCCAGGAGCAGGCTCTGGTTCTTGACGTAATACAGGTCGTACTTCAGTTTCTCCAGCGCATCCTCTTCCGACGCGCCGTACGAGTACCGCAGCTGCGCCCAGCCGGTGATGCCGGGTTTCACCGCATGCCGCTCGGCGTAGTACGGAATCGACTCCTGCAGCTCCGACACGAATTCCGGCCGCTCGGGTCGCGGCCCGACCAGACTCATCTCGCCGCGCAACACGTTGAACACCTGCGGAAATTCATCGAGGCGCGAGCTGCGCAGGAACTGCCCGACGCGCGTGATGCGCTTGTCGCCGGCGGTGGCCCAGACAGCCTTGCCGTCGGACTCTGCATCCTCCGTCATACTGCGGAATTTCAGCACCTCGAACGGCTCATTGCCCTCGCCAACGCGCCATTGCTTGTACAGGATCGGTGCCCTCAACCCGTCCTCGATCTTGATCGCGATGGCGATGAGCAGGACGACGGGCCACAGCACAAAAATCAGGATCGCGCTCATGATGATGTCGACGATGCGTTTGCAGATGCGGCGGAAGTTGGAGATCCGGAACCCCGACGAGAAGATGAGCCAGCCGGGGTTCACGAGGTCGACCCGGATCTTGCCGGTCTCGCGCTCGAAGAACTCCATCAGATCGATGACGTCGATGCCGTGGAGGCGCGCGTCGAGGAGATCGCGCACCGGAAGATTGCCGCGGCGCTCGTCCATGGCGATCACGATCTCGTCCGCCTGTACCTCATGCGCCAGCTCGAGGATCGATTTGCCGTTGGTGATCATCACTTCGCCGGTCTCGCCCAGGACCGCATCTCCGGGCGCTGCCATGCGGCCGACAATCTGGAATCCGCGCCGATCCGCGGCCCGTCGCAGGTCCAGCAGGCTCGCGGCCCGCTCGCCCGCCCCGTAGATGAGCGTCCGCCGCCGGAAGACGTTGTCGTCGACGGTGTGTGTGAAGTAGTAGCGCACGCCCAGAAGCAGCGTGAACGAGTAACCGAAACCGATGACCGCCAGGTCTCGGTCGATCGCCAGTGGCGGATAAAGCAGCAACAGCAGGGCTACAATCAATGCGCCGGCAACGAGGCCGACGACGAGGCGCAGAACGGTCTCCCGAAAGTACAGGCGCTGATGCAGCTGGTAGAGACCCATCGCGATCAAACTGACGAGCGCTATAGCCGTCACCAGCGCGGCACGTGGTGCCAGCGGCCCGACGGCCCGTTCTGCCGCTTCGAGACCGCCGTACAGCACAAAGCCGGCGACGTACAGCGAAGAGAACAGGATCACGGTTTCGACGCCTGCAAGCAGCAAGAGCGGCGGCCGTACCGAAATATTGATTGACCCTGCGTACATCAAGTAACCGTTCTTTAGCGGCTCCGCGGTCGGAGGTTAGCGGGCGATTTTTGCAATCTGGTGACAGCCGCCCCTGGTCGGCGTCGCCCGCCGGCGCGTCGTGCGCGACACGAGATTACACGGAGGCTGCAGCTGAAACGCAGCATTGGTTCAAGTTTCTTCTCTTTGGTGCCGTTCCCGCGCCGGTCGGCCGCGTATTAAGGCCCTCCCTGTTGGCCTCTTTCAAACCGGATCGGCGTAAAGCTTATGTAAAATATGTTTGCGGTTTTCCGGGCACTGGGGACGGCTTAGCACTCTGGCCCGAGTCTAGCACAATGGCGCAGATATGCTCTGTATGCGACCACATAGGGTGATACGCAGCATTACTCCTTGCAGAGCCAATTGACGCCCGAATCCGTACAATAGCGGCACCTCGCTTTGCAGGGACTCACGTGATCGACATTCACCTCATCGCCGCGGCGCGTCCGAACTTCATGAAGGTCGCTCCCCTGTACCACGCGCTCAAGAAAACCGACTGGGCGAATCCGATCCTCGTGCATACGGGGCAACACTACGATCGCAACATGTCCGACGCCATTCTCGAGGACCTGGGCGTGCCGGCGCCGGACTTTCATCTCGGCGTCGGCAGCGGCACGCACGCCGAGCAGACCGGCGGCGTCATGATCGCTTACGAGAAAGTCTGCATGGAACACCGACCCGACTGGATCGTCGTCGTCGGCGACGTTAATTCGACCGTCGCATGTGCGATGGTGGGCGCCAAGCTCTGGATCCCCGTCGTGCATCTGGAGGCCGGCCTGCGCAGCCGTGACCGGCGCATGCCGGAGGAGATTAACCGCCTCGTGACCGATACGATCGCGGACCTGTTGTGGACCCCGTCGGAGGACGGTGACGAAAACCTGCTCGCGGAGGGCGTGCCGGCCGACAAGATCGACCGCATCGGCAACATCATGATCGATTCGTTCGAAATGCTGCGCGACAGAATCGAGCAATGCGACCAGCGCGAGGCGCTCGGCCTGAAGTCGGGCGGCTACGGGCTCGTCACCCTGCACCGCCCGTCGAACGTCGATGCCGAGGACGCGCTGGCGCCGATCGTCGCGGCGCTGTGCGACGCGGCGGCGGAGCTGCCGATCGTATTCGTGGCCCATCCGAGGACCGTCAAGCAGCTCGAGACCTTCGGCTTGAAGGACAGGCTGGCGTCGGCGGACGGCGTCCGCCTGCTCGAGCCAATCCCGTACGTGCGCTTCATGAATCTCGTCACCGGCGCCAAGCTCGTCATCACCGACTCGGGTGGCCTGCAGGAGGAGACGACCTACCTCGGCATCCCCTGTCTCACGCTGCGGGAGAACACCGAGCGCCCGATCACCGCAACGCTCGGCACCAACAAGCTCGTCGAACCCGGCTCGCTTGCCGATTCCCTGCGCGCCATCCTCGACGGCAGCTGGCCGGCCGGCGAGCGTCCGCCGCTGTGGGACGGCAGGACGGCCGAGCGCGCCGTCGACTCGCTGCACCGGCGCGCACGGGCCGACGGCTGAGGCGCGCGGTGAATCAACTGCTCGCCGTGCCCGTCGGCTGGCGCTGGGCCGCCACGCTGGCGTTCGTGGCACTCATCGTCGTCCTGTCGGCGACCCCGGCGCGCGAGCAGGCCGGCGACTCGCTGTTCGTCTGGCTGGTGATAAACACGGCGCCGCCCATCCAGAAGCTGCTGCACGTGGTCATCTACGGCACGCTCAGCGTTCTGTGGATGTGGACGCTCGCGGACATCTCGTCCGTCCCGCTGCGCGTGTTTCTCTCGTTCGTGCTGTCGGTCGGGCTGGGCGCGGTCCTGGAATTCCATCAGACGCGCGTGCCGGGCCGGTACGGGACGCTGCTCGATGTCTTGCTGAACGCGTCCGGTGCTGTCTTGGGCCTGCTGGCCGCGATTCTGCTGCTGTAGGCGAAGCCGTCCATCGACGCTGGCGCGGCCAGCCGGAGCCTGCGCCCGCCAGACTAAACTGGCCGGGTACGGCAGCCGCCACCTGCACGAACGAAGAAGCCGCTACCGGACGCCGGCAGCGGCCTGAAGCCGGTCGATGCTCGTCCGTCGATCAGCGATTGACCGCGCCCTTATGGCGACGTGCCGCAGCCGCGCCGACGAGGCCCAAGCCGAGCAGCATCAGGGTCCCCGGCTCCGATACCCTATGATAGGTGCCACCGCCGGTGGCAGTACGACAGTGCCAGCGCTCGTCACCGAAACGACATGCCTCCACGACCCAACCGTCAAGCGCACCGAAGAAGAGCGAGCCGGTGACGCCTGCGTAGACCGTGCCCGGCCCGGCAGAAACGGGCAGGAAGAACAGGCCTTCAGCGAGCGAGCCGCCGAATCCCGTACCGTCGGCGTTAAGTACGACGGAGCCGCCTAAAAAGTGCGATGAGCTGTCGAACATCGCAAGGCCGAAGATGAAGTCCCAGTCGACTATCTCGCCGGCCTCGATGACGCCATTCTCGTCGTCGTCGATGAACGAAATCACGCCGCTGACGGGATCCCCATGCGACAGACCGATCGCGGCGCAAGGCGTGAATACCGTGTCATAGCATTGGCCCTGGTATTCGAATTCGATCGGCTCACTGATCGGCAGAGCCGATGATGCGAGCGGCACGAACATCAGCGCCAGAACGGCGTACATTTCCTTCCATGAATATGTCAACGTGAATCCCTCCACTGGTAAACCACGTAATCCTTGCCTGTCTTGAACTAAGCAATGTCCATGCCGCCGCATCGTTTCATGCCGTGAATCATGTGGTTGAAACTGTCGACGCGATGCGCCTACCGACACCGTGTAAAGGGCGCCGACGCAGCTTGTCACGCCTTATGTCGCGAAGTACCGGAATCCGCCGGCCGCGGCAGCCACGCGGTTACAACGAGCGCCGGCAGCTGCCGCCGCCGTGCGGCGCGCCTCGCTCCGGGCGAGTCGGCAAACTTTACAGTCGAATTAGCTTTGATTCTTAAGTGATTGTTTTTACTATGGTCTTGTTACCGGCATGCGGATTGCATTCTGAACAGGTATGCGATTCGGAATCCTTCTTGTCGTACTGCTGATGGCCGCGCTGTCGGCCATGGCCCCTGCCCACGCCGAGCAGCTCAGCGTCATCGTCAACGGCAAATCGCACCATTTCGATTCCACCCACGACTGGAACGAGGACAACTACGGTCTCGGGTTCGAGTATCAGTTCGCGACCAAGTCGCGCTGGCGGACGATCGCGATGGCGAACGGCCTGCGCGACAGCAACGACCAGATGTCCTACATGGTCGGCGGCGGGCTGCACCGGCGGCTGTTCGCCACGGATCGCTTCGCCGGCCTTTACGTCGACGCCGGGATCAATGCGCTTCTGATGACGCGCGAGGACGTCAACGACAATCGACCGTTCCCGAGCGTGCTGCCGAGCATGAGCGTCGGCAATCGCCACGTCGGCCTGAACCTGACCTACCTGCCGAAGGTCGCGGTCGAGCAGTTCATGCAGATGGAAGTCGTCGATCCGACGATCAGCGGCATCCTGTTCGTGCAGCTCAAGGTCAGTATCGACCGCTTGCTGCCCGGGGACTGAGACGGGCAGCCTGACAGGCGATGGTGCGAGGCGATGACTCCGTCTCGGACCGCGTTGCCCGCTAGCCCGACGTGCCCTCCAGGATCGCGAGCACTTCCTTGGTCTTCTCCCGCATCAGCGCCTCGTCGCCGCGGCTTTCGACGTTGAGCCGGACGACCGGCTCGGTGTTCGACATGCGGATGTTGAAGCGCCAATTGTCGAACTCGAAGCTGTAGCCGTCGGTGGCGTCGACGCGGTCGGCCTTGTCGCCATACGCGCTGCGAAGCTTTTCGAGCGTCGCTTTCGCATCGTCGACCTTGCGGTTGATCTCGCCTGATGCCGGGAACTTCGCCTGCCGTTCGCCGACGAGCTCGGATAACGTCTTTCCGGTGGTGCACAGGAGCTCCGCCGCAAGAAGCCACGGGATCATTCCGCTGTCGGCGTAGGAGAATTCGCGAAAGTAATGGTGCGCGCTCATCTCGCCGCCGTAGACGGCGTCGACTTCGCGCATCATCTCCTTCATGAAGGAATGCCCCGACTTCGACTGCACCGCATGGCCGCCGGCCCTGTCGACGATGTCCAGCGTGTTCCACGTCAGCCGCGGATCGTGGACGATCTTCGCGCCCCTATGCGTCTTCAGCAGGCTCTCGGCCAGCAGACCGACGATGTAGTACCCCTCGATGAAGCCGCCTTTCTCGTCGAACAAGAAGCAGCGGTCAAAGTCGCCGTCCCAGGCGATGCCCAAATCCGCACCGTGCTTGATCACCGCGTCGGCCGTCTCGGCCTGGTTTTCGGGCAGCATCGGATTCGGTATGCCGTTCGGGAAGGTGCCGTCGGGCTCGTTGTGCAGCTTGATGAGCTGGAACGGCAGGTGCTCCTCGAGGCCATCAAGCGCGATTCCGGCGCAGCCGTTGCCGGCGTTGCAGAGAAGCTTGAGCGGCTTCAGGTCATTCAGGTCGACGTAGTCGAGCATGTGCTCGATATAGGCAGAGAAAATATTGACCTCCGAGCGACCGCCACCATCGGCCTTGCGGCGCTCGTCGGCCTCGGCCAGCCCGCGGATGTCAACGAGGCCGGTGTCGGCGCTGATCGGCCGCGCCTGCTCGCGAACGAGTTTCAGGCCGTTGTAATCCGCCGGATTGTGGCTCGCCGTGACCATGATGCCGCCGTCGGCCTCGAGGTGCATGACGCCGAAATACACCATCTCGGTGCCGCCGAGGCCGATGTCCAGGACCTGGACGCCGGCATCGACGAGGCCTTCCGTCACGGCGCCCGCGAATGCCTCGCTGGTCAGGCGCATATCGCGGCCAACGACGACGCGATCGGCGTTTAAGAATTCCGCCGTCGCATTGCCGATGCGATAGCAGATGTCTTCGTTGATCTGGTTCGGGATCTGGCCGCGGATGTCGTAGGCCTTGAAGGAGTCGATCGTGATCGGCATCGGGACGCTCTCAGTGTAGTTATCGCTGCCGATTATGCGTGATCGTGCGGCGGTGTTGTAGGAGGGCCTTCAGGCTCGACTGGCGTAATGGTTCGCAAAGATTGGTTTCGGCGCCCCGTAGTCAGACGGGGTTGTTCTAAAGGTCGTCGCGCACCGACCGCAAGTGGTGCTTTCGACATCAGTGAGCGCGCCGGGCTTTAGCCGCGATCACCGCACGGCATATTCACCTGCCGCTGATCGAGCCTGAAGGCCCCGGCGCGCCCACGAACGTCGAAAGCCCTCTGCCGGTCGGCACGCGACGACCCGGTGCGCCCACCGACGTCGACAGAATGGCCGTGGGCGATTGCATGACGATCTTGTAGAAGGGCCTTTAGGCCCGATTGGCGGTAATGGTTCGAAAAGATTGGTCCCGGCGCCGCGTAGTCAGACGTGTTTGTTCTAAAGGTCGTTGCGAACCAACCGCGGGTGGTGCTTTCGACATCAGTGGGCGCGCCGGGCTAAAGCCGCTCCTACGGGCGAGAACATTCACCGTAACCAGGGCACCGCCTAGGTCGTCGTCCCCTCGCGCCCGTAGTTGTCCTCGAGACGCACAATGTCGTCCTCGCCGAGGTAGTCGCCGCACTGCACCTCGATGATGTGCGCCGGCTCGTCGAATGGATTTGCAATGCGGTGGACATCGCCGATCGCGATATAGGCGGACTCGTTGACGCCCATGTCGAATACGTCATCGTTCTTCGTAATTCGCGCCTTGCCGCGCACGACGACCCAGTGCTCGGCCCGATGCGCATGCTTCTGCAGCGACAGCACGGCGCCCGGATTGACGATCAGGCGTTTCACCTGAAATCCCTCACGGTTCTCGAGGCTGTCGTAGCTGCCCCAGGGGCGAAATACCTGCCGGTGCAGCTTGGTCTCCTCTCGGCCCTCGGCCTTGAGCTGATCCACAAGTGCCTTGAC
>JBFJOC010000099.1:0-8174 GCA_041617855.1 Woeseiaceae bacterium
CCGATGCACGCGCCGCATCCAGCGTGGACTTGAGCCGGTCGGCCTGCCCCCACCAGCGCGGCATGGCGAGTTTGATGTGGCTCACCTGGACGGGCAGCTGCGCCTCGCGACCGATAGTGATGATCTCATCGATCGCTTCCCAAAAATATCGATCCTCGCTGCGAATATGGCTGATATACCGTCCACCGTGCGCCGCCGCCACGCTGGCGAGTTCGATCACCTCCCCGGTCGACGCGAACGAGCCGGGATCGTATTCGAGCCCCGTCGCGAGCCCCAGGGCACCAGCGTCAAGTTCCGCCCGCAGCAAGTCTTTCATACGCTCGAGTTCGTGTGCCGTTGCCTGGCGGCGATAGTCCTCACCGAGGACTACGCTGCGCAGCGTTCCGTGACCGGCGTACGAAGCCACGTTGATCGCGGCGGGCGACGTCGCGAGTTTTGCGAAAAATTCCGCGAGCGGATAGTTGTGGTCGCCGTCCTGGCCGGCGACGATCGTCGTGATGCCCTGGCTGACCGCGGCCAATGCGCCTCGCGTTTCGAGGAGGCCCGAGTCGTGGTGGCTGTGAGCATCGATGAATCCGGGTGCCAGCACGAGACCGGCCGCATCGACGACGGTGTCTTCGGCCGATGCTTCGAAGTCGCCGATCGCAACGATGCGGTCTCCGACGATGCGTACGCTCGCGTCCTGCGTGGGACCGCCGCTGCCGTCGATCACGCGCGCGTTGACGACAACGGTGCCCGCGGGATCCGGCGTTTCTTGTACGCATGCCGGCAACGCAAGTCCGGCACAGACGAGCAAAAGCAGGAATCTGGCGATCATCGGGCCTCTTCCGAAAACGTAATCATCGGCGCTTCTCGAAAACGATGCCCTGTTCGGAGCCCGAGCTCAAGCGCGTGCCGCTGACGGTACCGACGGAATCTCGCACGAAAATCAGGCTGACCGGCTGCGGCTCCGACCACCCCGGCGGCTGAAAATCGAATTCGAACCGATCGGCGGCGACCGCCCGGACGCCGACGGGCGGTTCCTGTTCGATTCGAAGCTCGAGCGTATCTCCGACGACCTCGAACCGGTAAGTGGCGTCGAGCTCGACGGAATAGTAGGCACCGGCGAATTGCGCCAGCGCCCCGGACGCGACGGGCCACGGCTCTGACGCTACCGCGGCGTCCTGCGACACGGCACCCGGTTTCTCGTCGCCGCGCCCGCGCTCGCGCCGCCCCTCGAGGTAGTGGCCTGCCACTCGCTCCGCCAGCTCGCCGGGATCAGCATAGTCTGCGTTACACGCGATGGCAATCGACAGACCGGCGTCGAGAAAGCGCAGGAGTTGTGAGCGGAATCCCCACGAGCTGCCGCTGTGTCCCGCCGTGCGCAGACCGAGGCGCTCGTCGAGCGCGAGGCCCAGTGCGTACCCGACGGCCTCGCCGTTCTCGAGGTGCCCTTCGGCCAGCATCATCGAATGGATCGCGGGTTTGCGCGCGCCGTGCAGGTAGTCATCCCAGCGCAGCAGGTCTTCAACGGTCGTATAGAGTTGACCGTCGCCGGCGATATCGAAGTTGTAGTTGTGCACGATTCGCGGGTGACCCTTGTCGTCGCGAGTATAGCCGGTCGCCCGCCGCGGAATGATTGCCTCGCGGTCGTCGTACATGCGGCTGTCGCGCATCCCGAGCGGCTCGAATATCCGTGTTTTCGCCAACTCGCCGAACGACCGGCCGCCGGCTCGCTCGGCGACCTGCGCCAGCAGCATGTACGCCGTGTTGCTGTAGAGGTAGCGCTCGCCCGGCTGGAACACGAGCGCGCGCTGCCGCGACATCATGGCCAGAATCTGCTCGTGCGTGATCGGGTAATAATCGTCACGCCCGGCCAGTGGAAACAGTGCCAGGTAATCGCGGAATCCACTCGTGTGCTGGAGCATGTGCCGCAACGTGACCGGCCTGTCGTACGCGGGCAGCTCCGGCAGCCATCTGCGCACGTCGTCGTCGAGAGACAAGGCGCCCTCGAGGGCCAGCATGCTGATCACGGCCGCGGTGAATTGCTTGGTCACGGAAGCGACATCAAAGACCGTTCGCGGCGTGATGGGCACGTGGTTGTCGAGATTGGCGTAGCCGTAGCCGCGCAAATATACCAGTGCACCGTCCCGCGCGACGCCAAGCGCGCAACCGGGCGATCCGGGCCTGTCCCAGCGTGCGAAAATGGCATCGATCACGGCATTGCCGCCGTCCGGTCCGGCGCCACTTCCCGGATCGTCCGAGCACCCTGCGGAGATGGTCAGCGCGGCTGCAATTGCTGCGAAGCGAAGTCGCGCCGTCTGCATCCTAGCGGTCGCAAACCGACGCGGCGAACGCGGGCGCCGTCGGCGGCCGCTCGCGATGCGGCGGACCGTCGCCCGCGCTCGTTTGACCAGGCAGCGGCCCGTAGCGGTTGGCCGGCGGCCCGTCGGGCGGCTTCGTGATCCACCATCCCCAGTCGCCATTGTCGATTTGATTGTCCGTGATCCTGATGTCGTATTCGTTTCCGAACAAGTACTGGCGCCAATAGCTGATACCCGTATAAAAGTTCGTGTCCTGAGTGCCGGCCGTCACGGTGTTGCCCGCGACGGTCACGTAAAGCAGGTGCAGCGGACCATCGGCAATCGGGTTTTTCGCGGTCGGGCCGCGCGTGAAAAGCGTAATTCCGGAACGCGCCATTTCGTTGTCGATGATATTGACGCACTCGGCATTGCGGACCACGACGGAGCCGCCCGTTGCGCTCGGTGACCATCCGGAAATCGCGTTCTCCGACAGGTTCAGATACTTCACGGCGTACGCGTACATGCCGTGATCTTCGAGTTGCCCGTTGCCTGGAATGGCAGGATCTCTCGTCATCGTATTGCCGCTGATGTCGATACAGAACGAGCGGCCGGCCTGCTTTGCGGGATCTTCGCAGCCGGTACTGATCGGGGCGTTGGCGTCGTAGCCGAGCACGTTGACCGTGGTCTTGAAGTGCCCGAAACGATCGGTGTCCTCGCATTGGGGCGCGGAACAGCCGAAGTGATTGTCGACGACGTCGGCGTAATGGACCGCATAGAGCTGAACGCCGCGTCCATGGGCATCATCGGTGCGAAGAAACTGATTTTCCCGGATCGTGAGCCCGAATACGTACCTCGCCCTGACGTAGAACGAGTTGAAATCCGGGCTTTGGACGCCGGTGGTTCGATCGACTTTGCCATTTCGAAACGAATTGTCGGCAAGTTCGACATCGCGAATGTCCATGCGTTCTTTCAGGCCGGCGAAGTAGAAGCCGATGTTGTTGAAGTCGATGCCCGTGATGCTGACATCCGCGAACGGATCCGGCACCAAGCCGTCGCGCACGACCTCGATCAAAAGCAGGTCGCTTTTCGCACCTGCATCGAGAACCGCTCTGGCACCGGCGCCGTCTTCTCCGCGGCCGGCCAGGCTGACGCCGTTCTTCAGCGTCAGCGGCCCGTTCATCGAATAGCTTCGCCCGGCCTCGAGGCAGACGCGCTCGCCCGGAACTGCCTCGTCGATGACGTCCTGGATCGCGGCCGCGTCGCCGCCGCTGACCGTCCTGCAGGCCGGCATCTGAGCGATCGCGGCACCGGCCCAGCCCAGGGCTGCCGCAGCCTGCAACAGGCCGATTGTCACGCGCTTAGCGAGCCCCGGGTTCCTCATGCACGATCCTCCCCGCTCCGATCGTAACAGGCAATCGGGAACGATGCCGCGCGGCTCAAATTCCTCGCGGAGCCGTATCAACGGCGCGCTGCACTCCTGCGCACGGAAAACGGGGTCGTCACCTTTTGATATCCCGAGTGGCGCCGCTTGCAGTCGTCAACGGTCGTGCCGCACCCGGGACTTGCGCCTCCGGATAGCAGCGTTCTCGTGCCGCTACGCGTCACCGGCCTACAAGTACAGTGCCGGCAGCGTGAACGACAGCACGAGCCACAGGATCAGTTGCAGCGGCAGCCCGGTTTTGAAAAAGTCCGAGAAGCGGTAGCGACCGGCGCTCATGACAAGGATGTTCGTCTGGTAGCCGATCGGCGTGAGATAGCTCATGTTCGCGCCGAACAACACGGCCAGCACGAAGGGCAGCGCGGGGACCCCGAGTTCCGCCGCTATCTGCATCGCAATCGGCGTCGCGATGACGGCGATGGCGTTGTTCGTGACGACCTCAGTCAACAGCGCCGTCAGAAGCAACAGCCCACTCAACACGACGGGTGGCGGCAGACCCTGGATCAGGAGCACGAACTGGTGCGCCAGGAACTGTGCGGCTCCGGTACCGACCAGGCTGTCGCCGAGCGCAAGACTCACGACGATGACCAGCACCAGCCGCGTGTCGATGGCCTGCCATGCCTCGTTCCACGACAGGCAACGGCAAATCAGCATTAGTCCGACACCGACCAGCGCGCTCGCGACGATCGGCAACAACCCGAGGGCCGCAACCGTCACGACGCCGGCCATAATCGACGTGGCGAGCGTCGCCCTGTTGGTTCTCGGCACGTGAATATTGCGTGCGAGGACGAGGATGTGCGCCTCGTCGGTGAGTTCCTGCACCCGGCTGCGCTGGCCCTGCATCAGCAGGATATCGCCTGCCCGCAGCAGCGGGTCCCCGGCTTTGTCGATCGATGAGACCGACGCCTGGCCGTGGCGCGACCAGCCGACCGGGTAGAGGTCGCGCAGTGCATTCATGCGAACGTCGCTCAGGCGCTTGAGATACAAGGGCGAGTTGCGCGTAACGACCACTTCGACGAGAGACTCGTTCGGCAACTGCACGAGGTCGCGTGTTGACGCCGGACGTCCTGCGGCGTCGTTTGCCAGGTGAATTCCCTCGGCCGTGCCGCGCAGGTGAATCTGGTCACCGGCCTTGATCGTCAAGGTCGGCAGGCGTGCGAGCTCGAGCGAGTTGTTGCGCACGATACGTACGATACGTGTCAGCGGCCCGAGTTTGCCGATAACGGCAACCAGCGTCTGGTCCACAAGCGGACTGTCCGGCTCGACCGTCAATATCGAATCGAACACCCTCGCCTCCTTGCCTTCGAGCGCATAGCCGCGCGCCGGCAGGATACGCGGCGCAATCAGCCACAGGTACAGAAGGCCGGGGCCGGCGGCAATCGCCGCAGGCAACACGAAGTCGAACATTTCGAGGCGCGGCATCCCCAGGTCGGCCGAGACCGAGACGACCAGCAGATTCGTCGACGTCCCTATCGTCGTGCCCATGCCACCGATGATCGTAGCGAACCCCGCCGGCATCAATATTTTGGATGGGTGGATGCCGATTCGATGCGCAACGCCAACGAGTATGGGCAGCATCATGACGACGATCGGCGTGTTGTTCGCGAACGCGCTGACAAATGCGGCAACCAACAGGGTTGCGAGCATCGCAACGTAGCGATTGTTCAACCACAGGCTCGTCAGCAACCGCCCGACCGGACGAAGCGCGCCGCTGACCTCGACGCCGCGCGCCAGTATCAAAAGCAGGCAGATCGTCACAAGCGCCTCGTTGCCAAAGCCCTCGAAGAAATGCGCGCCGCGCAGAACGCCCGGGTGCTCGACCGGAAACAGCTCGAACACGATGACGAGTACCGTCAGCACGGCGACACAGGAATATTCGATCGAGAAACGCTCGCGCGAGATCAGCACGAGTGCGCCTGCGGTCAGCAACAGAGCGACGATGGCATGCGGAGTCAGAGTCATGGCCGGGACCCACAAACTAGAACGTTATTATACCCGCCCCGATGCGACGTCCGGCGACTTGACACGCCTGTAGTGCAAGGCGTCCGGCGCCGATCGAGTACACTATCGGGCAGGCATTTGAACCGGGAGTTTCCATGCTGGTCTTCGTTACCGCGGTCGGCGTCGTTCTCGTCGTTTCCTTCCTGTGCTCGATATTCGAATCTGTCCTGCTGACGGTCACGCGGCCGCAGATCGCGCGCCTCGAGCGCGACGGTCGCCGCGCCGGCAAACTGCTCGTTCGATTCAAGGAAAACATGGACGTACCCATTGCCGCGATACTGATATTGAATACCGCAGCACATACGATCGGCGCCGCGGTCGCGGGAGCCGGCTACGCGAATGTATTCAGTGCGAATACGCTGTGGCTGTTTTCCATCCTGTTCACGATTGCCGTGCTGTTGTTCACGGAGATCATTCCGAAGACGCTCGGGGTCTCGTACGCGCCGAGACTTGCGCCAGTCGTCGCGCACGGCATCCACTGGCTGACAGTGGTGCTGCGTCCGCTCGTCGCGATGAGCGAACGGATTTCGCGCTCCCTGCGCAGTGGTGCGGCTACGCCCGTCACATCGGCCGAGGAAATCCGGCTGCTGGCCCGGATCGGTCGCAGCGAGGGTGCCGTCGGCACGCGCACGGCCGGCATGGTCGTCGGTGCGACACAGCTTCGCTATCTGCACGCGCGCGACGTCATGCTGCCGCGCGACGAAGTCCGCTTCATGTCCGGCACGATGACGCGCGACGATGCTCTCGCCCTGGCGCGCAAATCGGGACACAGCCGGTTCCCCTACACTCCCACCAGCGAACTGGACGACGTGACCGGCGTCATTCTCGTGAAGCAGCTGCTCGACTGGCTGCTGCTGCACGACGACGCTGTCGTCGACTGGGAATCCCTGCGCCACGACGCGCTCGTCGTACCGGATCACCTGCCGTTGCTGCGGTTACTGCAGTCCTACCAGGACATTCATCGGCATCTCGCGGTTGTCGTGGACGAATACGGCAGCGTCAGGGGAATTGCGACTCTCGAGGACGTGCTCGAGGAGATCGTCGGCGACATACGTGACGAAAGTGACCAGCCCGCGAACGAAATCGTCGAACGGCGTGACGGCGCGTTGTTCGTCAAGGCAACCGTGGACCTCCGCAAGCTCTCCGCGCGGCTACGGATTCCGTGGGAACCCGAGGCCGACGTATCCACGGTCGGAGGTCTCGTATCCGAAACGCTCGAACGCATTCCGACCGTCGGCGATTCGATCGTCTGGCGCGGCTATCGCATAACCGTGCTGCGCGCCGACCGGCAGCGTGCGAAGCTCGTCTCTGTCCGGAAAGCCTGACGATCGATCGCCGACCTATACCCAGGCAGCGTGATTAGCTTTTATACTGGCATCGGATGCGCCCGACTCACAATGAAAAAATTTCCGTCGGCGTTGTCGCGTCGGTATTGTCGACTGCGACTTTTTTTACGATTCTGCATAGCGACCGTTCCTTTGCGAGCGACGGCGCCACGCTGGACGAGGTGGTCGTTTCGGCCACGCGGCGCGATACGCTCGCGAAAGAGGTTTCGGCTGCCGTCACTACCCTGTCCGCGGCGCGCGTGCGCCGGGAAAAACTCGTCAGCGATGCTTTGTCGGAAACTCCGGGCGTATACCTGCAGCAGACGACGCCCGGCCAGGGCAGCGCGATCATCCGCGGCGTCAAAGGATCGTCGATACTGCATCTCGTCGACGGAATGCGGCTGAACAATGCAATTTTTCGAAGCGCACCCACCCAGTACTTTTCGCTGATCCCGGTTACCGCCGTAAAGCGGATCGAATCGATCCGGGGCACGCCCGCGTCGCTGTACGGCAGCGATGCTATCGGCGGAACGGTGCAGGTCGTCACGCGCGTGCCCACATTCGAATCGGCGACAACCACGGCCAAAGGCGAGCTGTTTGCGGCCTTCGATGACGCGGAACTCGGCAGGACGCTACGCGGCACGCTGGATGTGGGCAATCGGAACGTTGCGGCGTCCCTGTCCGTCGAGCACCTGCAGACCGGCAACCGACGCGTCGGCGGCGGCGACCGCGTCGGGCCCAGCGGCTACGAGTCGCGCGGCGGCCGCTTCGCTGTCGCTCTGAATCCGGACAGCGAGCAGGCCTGGCTGTTCGACGTGCACTACCTCGAACAGCCGGCGACGCCACGGGTCGACGAGCTCATTGCGGGATTCGGCCAGGGCGTGCCGTCATCGTCGGAGTTCATGTTTGCACCGAACCGACGCATCTTCGCCCATGCGCGATACGAACGGACGCGCGGTTTGTCAGGCGTCGACTGGCGCTTCGATGCGAGCTGGCAGCGCATCGAGGATGACCGGATCAGCCGCGAATTCGGTTCCGAATTGCGCAACATCGAGGACAACCGCAGCGACCTCACCGGTGCGATGTTGATGGCGTCGCGATCGATGAGACGCGGATCGTGGATTGCCG